>JABSPO010000065.1 GCA_013214625.1 Flavobacteriaceae bacterium | reverse complement strand
TATTGGTAAATCATATGCTAGTGAAAATGGTGTTGACAACCAACAATTAATTGCTATTAATAACGAAATCAGAAATCACCCAGTAGAAAAAATTGGGGCTAAACTAAGAGCTTCGATGACATCGATGAAACAAATTAGTTTAAACTAAAAACTCCTTTTTTAATTGAATTTTAAAGAGGTGCTTTTCAACACCTCTTTTTTTATACAGTTTATACCTCGCTAATATTTCTTAACCTATGAACCCTATTATAAGTACATACAAGCCAACACTCTCTGCAATTGAGCAAGCAGCAAAAACAATAAGTAATGTTGTTACTGAAACTCCATTACAACATAACATTAACGCATCAAATACCTACAATAGTAATGTATATTTAAAACGCGAAGATTTACAATTGGTTCGCTCTTACAAAATTCGTGGTGCCTATAATAAAATAAGTTCTTTGAGTGATGAAGAACAAGAAAGAGGAATTGTGTGTGCTAGTGCAGGAAATCACGCACAAGGAGTTGCTTTTTCATGTAATAAACTACAAATAAAAGGAACCATTTTTATGCCTGTACCTACCCCTAATCAAAAAGTAGAGCAAGTACGAATGTTTGGTGGAGAGTATTGCGACATACAATTAGTAGGCGATACTTTTGATGATGCCCAAAAAGCAGCAAAAGAGTTTGAAAGAAAAAACAAGCTATCCTTTGTACATCCTTTTGATGATGAAAAAGTTATTGAAGGACAAGGAACTATAGGCTTAGAAGTATTCAAACAAGCTAAAGAACCTATCGACTATATTTTTATTCCTGTAGGAGGTGGCGGTTTAGCTTCTGGATTAAGTGCTGTTTTCAAACAATTGTCTCCAAATACTAAAATAATTGGCGTAGAACCTGAAGGAGCTCCCTCTATGAGTACTTCAATTAGGAATGGTAAAAACACAACGCTTTCTCAGATAGAACAATTTGTAGATGGAGCGGCAGTTAAACGAGTTGGTGAATTGACTTTTGATATCTGTAAAGAGTTATTAGACGACATGATAACCGTTCCAGAAGGTAAAGTTTGCCAAACCATTTTAGACTTATACACTAAAGACGCTATCGTGGTTGAACCCGCTGGAGCGCTAACATTGGCTGCTTTAGAAAGTTATAAAGAAGAGATAAAAGGGAAAAATATTGTTTGCATTGTAAGTGGTAGTAACAACGATATTACCCGAACTTCTGAAATTAAAGAACGTGCTTTATTGTATGAAAATTTAAAGCATTATTTTATAGTTCGGTTCCCACAAAGAGCAGGAGCTTTAAAAGAATTTGTTGCTGAGGTTTTAGGACCTAACGATGATATTACACATTTTGAATATTCTAAAAAACACTCTAGAGAAAAAGGTCCTGCGATAGTTGGTATCGTTTTAAAACAACCATCCGATTTAGAACCTTTAATTACACGCATGAAAGAACTGAATTTTTATGGTGACTATTTAAATCCAAAACCTGATTTATTTCAGTTTTTGATATAAGTATATTGTAAACGAACTTTAATCAAAACAACTTAGTGTTTGATATAATAATAAATATACTAATTCCTTAACAACGTATATTTGACGTATTAATAGTAGTTTTTTTTTACTTAATGAGTTTAAGGAAAAAACATCAAAAAACGCCAGATATCTATCTGGCGTTTTTTACTTTTAAAAAAGAAATCAAATTTTATTTCTATATGTTTTTTCAAGTAACGCAACACCCCTTAATGAAACAAGTCGTTATAATTATTTCTTTTTTTTCTCTTTTTTACTCCTAGTTAAAAATTCTTCAGGAAAAGGGAATACTATGGTAGAATTTTTCTCGATAGCAATATCTGCTAAAGTTTGGTACAAACGAAGTTTAATTGACGAAGGGGATTGATCTATAATTTTACCTGCTTCTAATAATTTCCCAGCGGCTTGTTTTTCAGCATCTGCTAAAATAATTCGGGCTCTTCTAGTACGTTCAGCTTCAGCTTGATTAGCCATCGAACGTTTCATGTTTTCAGGTAACTCAATATCTTTTATTTTCACATCTTTTATTGAGATACCCCAAGGTTCGGTTTCTGTTTCTACAGTGGATCTAATATCCCTCCCTATTTCTTCTCTTTTAGAAAGAATCACATCTAATTCTACTTTCCCACAAACATCACGTAGAGCTGCTTGAGCTAATTGTGATATGGCAAAATTATAATCCTCTACTTCTAAAATAGCCAATTTAGCATCATCTATTTTAAAATAAAGCACCCCATTTATTTTACAAGGCACATTATCTTGTGTCATTACTTCTTGAGCCGGTATATTAGCCGTGATTACACGTATATCAACAAACTGTACGCTATCTATTAAAGGGATTATCCACCTAAATCCTGGTTGCAATACAGAAATGTACCTTCCAAACCTGAATTTTATAGCACGTTTATATTCATAAACTATCCGTATTCCCGACAAAAGGAATAATACAAAGACAAAAACAAATACAGCCATAGGATTCATAATAAGTACCATTTTAAACTCACACCTACATAAAGTTACGAATTTAAACGCTGATTATCAGTGTTTTATTAAAAAGTTTCTCATTGAGTTTTAAAACCTAAACAATCTGTTTTTTACAGGTGAATTAATATCCTTGACGCAAGTAAGAGAGCTATGAATTGGACGTAATATTTTTTGTTCCAGGAAAGTGTTCAGAAATCAAACCGATTAGTGGAATCAAACAATAGTTAACACCCCTTTCGAAAAATCCATGGAATATTGTTGCTTGCTCGTTAGTATATTTACCTTGAATTCAGAAGCAAAAGCTTTATCGTTAGTAGGAAACCAATTTTTATTGTTTTTATCTATCACAATAAACAAACCTCTTTCACCACCTATAGCACAAAACTTATCGAAGTTCCCAAAATAAACACCTAAGTCACAGGTGTCATGTAAACTATTGTACACTTGGCTAATGTGATTTACAGGAACCCCTATTTCACTTATTTCTAGAAATGAATCTACACCAAATGTTACTGAAGTATCTGTTTTCAAATTCTTCCGAGCTATGAATTCTATAATATTTTTATCGGCATCATAAAAATAAATTGACTTCGCATTCCAATTAATAAAATCAATTATTTCTTCGTCAAAATACTTTAAAATTATTACCCGTTCTTTTAACCAAGCTAAAGCTTCATATTCTTTATTTGAAGGGATGTTTATGGCAATATGATATGGCTTTGAGTCTGATTTATACTTAAATGTCAATACTGAATTACCGATAACGAATTCAATATGGTCTTCAGACTCCGAGTTTAAAGGTATATTTAAGGTATTGCAATAAAACTCTTTTTGAGTTTTTAGGTTAGATGTGTATACTATCAACTCAGTAATTTGCATTTTATAGATTTTATACGTTACTATAAAATAACCAAAAATATTTAGTTTGACAACTCTTAAAAAACATCGTCAAAAATAGTTGCTTGACGATGCTTGTTCAGAAGTTAAATTATTGTCGACTGACCTACCTCAACATTTGTAGGGTATACATTTAAGTCATCACTATTTGTAATATATTCCTTTATAAAATCTCCTACATTATCAGTAGAATATGTACTTGTGGTATTTAAGTCTGCAGTACACACGCCTAAAGCAATTGATTCTTCTACAGCTTCACGAATATCATCAGCCTCTTCATTTAAATTAAAATGATCTAACAACATAGCAGCTGATAAAATTGAAGCTACAGGATTAGCAATTCCTTTCCCTTTAGCTTGTGGATATGATCCGTGAATTGGTTCAAACAATGCTTTATTATCCCCCGTTGAAGCAGATGCTAACAAACCTATTGAACCTCCAATAACACTTGCTTCATCAGAAATGATATCACCAAACATATTTTCGGTTAAAATTACATCAAACTGCTTAGGGTTTAATATCATTTGCATTGCTGCATTATCTACAAACAAAAAGTCTAAACTAACATCAGAATATTCCTTAGCTATTTCCGTAACCACTTTACGCCAAAGTCTAGAAGTCTCTAATACATTTGCCTTATCAACCAATGTTACTTTTTTACGCCTAGTTTGAGCTGTTTTAAATGCCTCATGAGTAATACGACTAATTTCTTCAGTAGTATAGGTACAAACATCGCTAGCGATAGTTCCTGCTGCATTTAATGATTTCTTCCCAAAATAAATACCACTGGTCAATTCTCTATAAATAACCATATCGGCTCCTTTAATAATTTCTTCTTTTAAAGGAGATTTATCTAATAACGCATTATAAGCTTTAATAGGACGAACATTGGTATATAAATTTAATGCTTTACGCAATGCTAACAACCCTTGCTCTGGACGAACTTTTGCAGTTGGATCATTGTCATATTTGGGGTCGCCAATAGCTCCAAATAAAATTGCATCATTCTTTAAACAAACATCAAGAGTTTCTTTGGGTAAAGGTTCTCCAGTTTTGTCTATAGCAATAGCGCCCATTAGAGCTTCTTCATACTGAAAATCATGATGGTACTTTTTAGCAATAGCATTTAAAACTTTTATTGATTGAGTTGTTACTTCTGGTCCAACTCCATCTCCTGACAATACAGCAATATTCAACTTCATAATGGTGTTTTTACTATTATTATTCCCAAAATAGGGGGCTTATTTTATTATTTAATTCTTACTATGTCATCTTCAAACGTACGTGAAAGAGCTCATCAAACAGGAAGCTCTAACTTCTTTTAAGATGCGATTTGCTCTTCGCTCTTTCAGGGGGATTCGAAATAACAAACTGATTCAAAATAGCGTGCTGTTAAGCATTTTGTATTTCGAATTGTTCTATTTTTTCTTTCTGATTTAACAGGTAGTCTATATCATCATACCCGTTTAACAAACATGTTTTTTTATAACTATTAATTTCAAATGATTCTGATTCACCAGTTGATAATAACGTTATCGTTTGTGTTTCTAAATCTACTTTTATTTCCGCATTTGGTGTATCTGTAACTCTTGTTAGTAGTTGCTTTAAAAAAGCTGGACTAACCTCAACAGGAAGTAATCCATTATTAAGTGCATTCCCTTTAAAAATATCAGCAAAAAAACTAGATACAACTACTTTAAACCCATAGTCTCCAATAGCCCAAGCTGCATGTTCTCTACTCGATCCACATCCAAAATTATGACCTGTTATTAAAATTTCTCCTGAATATTTATCATCATTTAAAGCGAAGCACATATTTAGGTTTCCCTCTTTATCAAAACGCCAATCTCTAAATACATTCTCACCAAAACCTTGACGGTCTGTAGCTTTTAAAAAACGTGCTGGAATAATCTGATCCGTATCAATATTTTCTATAGCTAGCGGTATCGCTTTCGATTGGACAATTGTAAATTTTTTCATGTGTTGGTTTTTATTGTTTTTTAAATGTCACATGCAACCTTTGAATATTAAAATAATAATTCCTTAGAGGATTTAAAAATTATTTTAATTCTGTGGTTTCATCTTAATTTAACTGTTTTGTAATATCTATTATTTTCCCTTCTATTGCTGTAGCTGCAGCCACTAGCGGGCTTACCAATAATGTTTTTGCTCCTTGCCCCTGTCTGCCCTCAAAATTCCTGTTAGATGTTGACACACAGTATTCTCCTTCAGGGATTTTATCATCATTCATAGCTAAACACGCTGAACAACCTGGTTGACGTAATTCAAAACCAGCCTCTATAAAAATTGAGTCCAATCCTTCTGCTTTAATTTGTTTCGCAACACGCTGAGAACCGGGAACCAACCAAGCGTTTATATTAACTGCTTTTTGTTTTCCTTTAACATAGTTAGCTGCTACTCTAAAATCTTCTATACGAGAATTGGTACAACTACCAATAAACACATAGTTAACTTCCTTCCCTATTAAAGATTCCCCTTTTTTAAAGCCCATATAGGCTAGAGACTTTTCAAATGAAGCATTATTTTTAGTAGGGATGCTTTCTGATATTTTCATCCCCATACCTGGGTTTGTCCCATATGTAATCATTGGTTCAATATCCGATGCATCAAAAGTATGTTCGCAATCAAACGCTGCATCAACATCGGTTTTTAAACGCTCCCACACTGCTACTTTTTTATCAAAATCAGCATCCTTAGGTGCAAAATTACGTCCTTTCACATAAGCGTATGTTATCTGATCAGGAGCAATCATTCCTCCTCTAGCGCCCATTTCTATACTCATATTACAAACAGTCATCCTACCTTCCATGGTCATGTTTTCAAATACATCTCCTGCAAATTCTACAAAATGCCCTGTACCTGCATCAGTTCCTAATTTTGCAATCACATATAAAGCTACGTCCTTCGCCAGTACACCCTTTTTTAACTTTCCTTTTACTGAAATACGCATACTTTTAGGTTTATCCAATAATAAACACTGACTAGCAAACACTTGAGCTACTTGACTCGTTCCTATTCCAAAAGCTATAGCTCCAAAAGCACCATGCGTTGAGGTATGACTATCGCCACAAACCAAAGTCATCCCTGGTTGTGTTATTCCTAATTCAGGAGCGATAACATGTATAATCCCATTGTTCTCATGTCCTAATCCGTATAACTCAATATCATTTTCAGCGCAATTTTTAGTCAATTGTGCTAATTGATTTCTTGACAATACATCCTTTATAGGCAAATGCTGATTTACAGTTGGTGTATTATGATCCGCTGTTGCAACAACTTGATCTGGACGAAACAATGAAACATTTCTTTTTTTCAATTCATTAAAAGCCTGAGGGCTTGTAACTTCATGAATTAAGTGTTTATCGATATATAAAATTTGTGGTCCATCAGGAACGCTATCTACAACATGCTTATCCCATACTTTATCAAATAATGTCTTTCCCATAACTTAAGCGTAAATTTGTTTTAAAACCCCTGTTAACTTCATAATTTGATGAATATCGGCATCTATTACCTCTTTCTTTTTATCTGCAAAATCTAAAAACTTAGGATATACTTTATCTAATTCCAACTTTGTTAGTTCGTAGCCAATATTCTTAGCTCTATACGCTATCGCTGCTCGACCACTTCTTGCCGTTAAAATAATTAACGATTCATTTATCCCTACATCTGCTGGATTAATAATTTCGTATGTTTCTCTATTTTTAATCACCCCATCTTGATGTATTCCAGAACTATGTGCAAAAGCATTAGCTCCTACAATAGCCTTGTTTGGCTGAACCATCATCCCCATACTATCAGATACTAAATGACTCATTTCTGTCAATAACTTAGCATTGATATTCGTATTCAAATTTAAATAGGGATGTTGCTTTAAAATCATAACTACTTCTTCTAAAGAAGTATTTCCAGCACGTTCACCAATTCCATTTATAGTACATTCAATTTGCCTTGCGCCATTCATTGCTCCAGCAATAGAATTTGCTGTAGCCAACCCTAAATCATTATGACAATGGCAGGATAATATTACTTTATCAATTCCCGTTACATTCTCTTTTAAGTACTTAATTTTTGCGCCGTATTCTTCTGGCAAACAATACCCTGTTGTATCAGGAATATTTAATACTGTTGCCCCTGCTTTTATAACTGCTTCACAAACACGGGCTAAAAACTCATTATCAGTACGTCCAGCATCTTCTGCGTAAAACTCTACATCCTCTACAAACGTTTTTGCATAGCTAACCGCAGCAATTGCACGCTCAATAATAGCCTCTTTTGAGGAATTAAATTTATATTTAATATGAGATTCTGATGTTCCTATACCAGTATGTATTCTAGGTCTTTTAGCATACTTTAAAGCATCAGCTGCAACCTGAATATCATTTTTTACTGCTCGGGTTAAACCACAAACAGTGGCGTTTTTAATCAATTTTGAAATTTCAGTGACTGATTTAAAATCTCCTGGACTAGATACAGGAAAACCAGCTTCAATGATATCAACTCCTAAAAAATCTAATTTTTCAGCAATCACTAATTTCTGATTAGTATTTAATTTGCATCCTGGAACTTGCTCTCCGTCACGTAACGTCGTATCGAATATTTGAACTTGATTAGAATTCATCTTTTAAAATTTTATATTATTATTTCTTTTATTTGAAACAAAAGTATACTTTAGTAATAGCTCAAAGCGGTGTCTATTTCATTAAAACTACACTCTTTAAAAAACAATAAAAAGCCCCAAACCCTTTATATAATAGGTTTTAGTTAATTATTTTTTACAATGTTAAACCATCAAAAAGATCCATTATTTATTTTAATTAAGTCACTTTCAAAATCAGAAAAGAGACAATTTAAATTGTTTGTCGGAAGACTGGAAGGAAATACTAATTCAAAATTTATAGCTTTATTCAATCATATTGATAAGCATGATAATTTTGACGAAAAAATTATTTTGAAAAAAGATATTGTATCTAAATTACAGCTGTCAAATTTAAAAGCCAATTTGTATAAACAAATACTTAAAAGTTTGCGATTAAGTTTTGCAAATCAAAACATAAGAGTTGCCTTACGCGAACAGTTAGATTATGCGACTATTTTATACGACAAAGGTTTATCAAAACAAAGCTTAAAAATACTAGATAAAGCTAAGGCAATCGCCATCAAAAATGGAGAGAAAAATATTGCTTATGAAATAGTTGAACTTGAAAAAGTAATTGAAAGTCAATACATTACACGAAGTACAGAAAACAGGGCTGATGAATTGGCTATACAAGCAAAAGAACTAAGCAGCCAAAATGTAATTGCCAGTAAACTCTCTAACTTATCACTTCAATTGTATGGCCTGTTGCTAAAAGTAGGATATGTAAAAAACAAAAAAGATTATGATGAAGTATATACTTACTTTCATGATAGACTTCCAAAGTATGACAGCCATGAACTTGGTTTTCGTGAAAAATTATGGTTATACAAAGCATACTTATGGTATAGTTTTTTAATCCAAGATTTTTTATCTTGTTATAAATATGCAAGAAAATGGGTTGATTTATTTGAGTCAAATCCAAATATGATAAAAACAAACCCCGTATTTTACCTAAAAGGGGTACACTATTTATTAGAATCCTTGTTTTATATAAGGCATCAAACTAAGTTTAATGAAACATTAAACTTACTAGAGCAAAATATTAATACAAAATTAATCTTGCAAAATGATAACACAAAAGTATTAGGCTTCATTTACCTATATACAAACAAGTTAAATGTTCATTTTTTAAGCGGAAATTTCAAAGAAGGGCTATCATTAGTTACTGAAATTGAAGCACAAATTAGTTTTCATAAAAACAGGATTGACCAACACCATATCATGCTATTTTATTACAAAATTGCATGTATGTATTTTGGTGTAGATGATTATAAATCATGTATTAAGTATTTAACAAAAATAATTAGCACCAAAAACATATCCATAAGAGAAGATTTAATGTGTTTCGCTAGGATTTTAAACTTAGTTGCTCATTTTGATGCTGGTTTGGATGAAAATTTAGATTTTCAGATAAAAGACACGTATCGCTTTTTATTAAAGATGAATGACCTTCATGCAATTCAAAAGGAAATGCTCAAGTTTTTACGAGAAGTTGTTGACCTTTATCCTCATCAAATTAAAAGCGCATTTAAAAAGCTACACGCTAGTTTATTAAAGTACGAGGATCATCCGTATGAAAAAAGAGCGTTTTTATATTTAGATATTCTATCATGGCTAGAGAGTAAATTTAAAAATGAATCAATAGCTAATATCATCCAAAACAAAGCTAGAAAATTGTTGCGATAACAACCTGATTTTCGTAGGTGTTTTGAGGTTGTTTGTATAATTTTTTTTAAAAAATTTGGTTAGTAACTTTTTTCGTTGTTATCTTTGTTGCATAATAAAACCGTTCATATTTTTATTAGATGTTATCAAGAAAGGCAGAGGGAATAGACCCGATGACGCCTTAGCAACCCTTTACATTTCGTAAAGAAGGTGCTACATTCTACCATTGTCACTTCGAGCGCAGTCAAGAAGTCATGGGTAGATAACGCAAAAAGTTTCTTTTAAATTCTTAAAAGAACATTTTTCACTCATTTTTCTTGTTTAACCATATATCCACATTTAGTGGATTTTTTGTTTTGTATTGTTTACAAAACTATCGTGGCCTACATCTTTATCTTTCTGAATAGTTTTCAATTTTTTATAAAATGAAAAGTATCTCAAGTACGCAAAAATCGAATCTATTACAAATCAATATTTGTATGCATTCCTGTATGAATTGATATTACCAAAATAAATATCCCTGGGTAATATCAATAAGTATAAGGGAGAAGCAGTGCAACATAAAAATAGATCCAGATGAGTACAATACAACATATAGAAATACCTAATTATACAACCGAAAAAGGAAGAACATATATTTCCTTGTCACTAAGTTATCAAGTTTTTGGTAAAGCTAGTAATGCTGCCCCAATAGTTTTAGTAAACCACGCTTTAACAGGAAATAGTAATGTAACAGGTGAAAATGGTTGGTGGAATTCAATTATTGGGACTAATAAATTAATTGACACCAATAAATACTCCGTTATTGCTTTTAATATTCCTGGAAATGGCGTTGATGATTATTTAATTAAAAGTTATGCCGATTTTACTGCTAGAGATATCGCTGCCATATTTAAAATTGGGTTAGATATTTTAAATATTAAAAAACTATATGCTGTAATTGGAGGTTCTATTGGCGGAGGAATTGCATGGGAACTTGCAGCTTTATACCCAGATTTAATTGAGAATTTAATTCCTATAGCAACAGACTGGAAAGCGACAGACTGGCTTATAGCAAATACGAAAGTACAAGAATTGATTTTAAACAACTCCTCAAACCCTGTACATGATGCTAGAGTTCATGCAATGAACTTATATAGAACTCCTGAGTCATATAACGCGAAATTTAATAGAGGTCTTGATCAAAACACCAACACCCCTAATGTTGAGAGTTGGTTATTACATCATGGAAAAAAATTACAAGAACGTTTTCAGTTAAGCTCTTATAAACTAGTGAATCACTTATTAAGCACCATTGACATTACAAGAGATAGAGGAACTTTTTTAGAGGTAGCTTCACTAATAAAATCAAACATTTTCATCATTGGCATTAATAGCGATTTATTTTTCCCTGTTAAAGAAAATAATGACACTTTTTTAAGCCTCTCTAAAGTAAAAAAGAATGTTCATTACGGCGAAATAAAGTCGATTCATGGGCATGATGCTTTTTTAATTGAATTCGAACAACTAGAGACATTATTACAAAACGTATTTACACAACAACAAACAGCATAAAATGGGCACAATAGTTATAAAATTTGGCGGAAAATCTTTAGCCAACGGAACAGGATTAAATAATGTTTTACGCATTATAAAAAACAAACAAGCAGTACATGAAAACTTAGTTGTTGTAGTATCTGCAAGAGGAAACACTACAGATCAGCTAGAAGGTTTATTAGAAACTGCTAAACAAAAAAAAGGATACACCACAGCCTTAAATAATTTAAAAAAAGAACAATTAACTCCTTGCCATTCACCTGAGTTAGAACAAGATTTCACTGCTTTAGAAGATATTTTAAAAGGAGTTAGTTATTTAGGGGATTACAGCCCAAAAATTAAAGATGAAGTGCTAGCTCAAGGGGAATTATTCGCGGCAAAACAAGTTGCTAAATTATTAGTGAAAGAAGGTATTAAAGCCAATTTTGTTGATTCTAGAAAACTAATTATTACGGATAGTAGCTTTGGCGATGCATTAACTTTAGAAAAAGAATCGCAAGAAAAAGTTCTTGATTATTTCAATAATCAAGAAGCCAACACTGTCAATGTTGTAACAGGATTTATTGCTGCAAACACTGCAGGAGAAACAACAACCCTAGGTAGAAATGGGAGTAATTACACCGCTTCTTTACTGGCTAATTACTTAAATGCTAGTGAATTTCAAAATTACACTCATGTTGATGGTATTTTTACTGCTAATCCTGACCTAGTTGCCGATGCACAAAAAATTGAGCAATTGTCATTTAATGAAGCAAATGAATTGGCAAATTTCGGAGCATCTATATTGCATGCTAAAACCATTCTACCACTGGTAGAAAAAGGCATCCCTTTACGTATATTAAATACGTTTAACACTAATGATAATGGGACAATTATAACAAAAAACAATACCCAAAAAGGAATTAAATCTATTTCTGTTTTAGATGATGTTTCATTAGTAACATTTGAAGGTCGTGGATTATTAGGTAAAGTTGGTATTGACGCACGTATTTTTAACGCTTTAAGCAACAACAATATTAGTGTAAGTATTATTTCTCAAGGATCTTCGGAAAGAGGTATCGGATTGGTTATCAAAACTAATAGAGCAACCGATGCTATTTTAGCATTAGAGAAAGAATTTGAAACTGATTTTTACAAAAGAGATGTAAACAAAATTAGTGTCTTAGATGACGTTGTGGTTATTTCTATAATTGGGCAAGAATTAAATGATTTTCATAAACCATTTAATGCTTTGATTAAAAATCAAATTACCCCTTTACTTTTCAATAACACTATTACAGGTAAAAACGTTAGTATTATCGTAAAGAAGAATCAGCTAAACAAAGCTGTAAACGTAATACACGGACAAATTTTTGGTGTCGCTAAAAAAATTAACATTGTCATATTTGGTAAAGGTTTAGTTGGAGGAACCTTAATTAATCAAATTTTAAGCAATACAAAAGCTATTCTAAAACGTCGTCAAATCCAATTGAATATTGTTGCCGTTGCTAGTTCTAAAAAGGTATTGCTTAACAAAAATGGGGTTTCAGAAAACTGGAAAATTGAGTTAGAACAAAATGGAATCGAAAACTATACTACCGAAACTATTATTGAGTTTGCAGAAAAACATCATTTAGAAAACTTAATTGCGGTTGACAATACCGCTAGTGCTGAGTTTATTCAAGAATATATTCCTTTAATAAAAGCTGGGTTCGATTTAGTTTCTTCAAATAAAATTGCCAATACCAGCTCTAATGAGTTTTATATTCAATTAAGAGAAGTATTAAAAGAAAACAACAAACAATACTTATATGAGACTAACGTAGGGGCTGGGTTACCTTTAATAGATACTATTAAGTTATTGCATCATTCAGGAGAAGATATTGTAAAAATAAAAGGAGTCTTTTCAGGGTCATTAAGTTATTTATTCAATACTTTTTCTACTGAAGATAGACCATTTTCTGAAGTTTTACAAGAAGCTATCGACAAAGGTTTTACCGAACCAGACCCTCGTGAAGATTTATGTGGTAATGATGTTGCTCGTAAATTATTAATTTTAGCAAGAGAATTAGATTTGGTTAATGAATTGTCCGATGTTAATATTAAAAACCTAATTCCAGAACCATTAAGAGCTATTGACACCAATACATTCTTACAATCATTAGATGAATTAAACGCTCCTTATCAAGAGTTAAAATCCCAACAAAAATCAGGAAATGTATTGCGTTATATTGGAGAATTATCTGGTGATTTATCAAAATCAAACGGAGCTAAATTAGACGTAAAGCTAGTATTTGTTCCCAATAATTCTGCTTTAGGCTCCCTAAAAGGGTCTGATTCTATTTTTGAAATTTACACCAAATCATATGGAGAAAACCCATTAGTCATACAAGGTGCAGGTGCAGGTGCAGCTGTAACTGCAAGAGGCGTTTTTGGGGATATTTTACGTTTGATAGAAAAAAGTTAGCAACGAAATATGGTAGACGAAAATAAATTTTACGGAGTAATTCATACTGAATACAAGTGTTCTTTATCAAAAAAAGTGTGATACTGAACTTGTTTCAGTATTACATCTGAGTAAGGTTTAAAACAGGAAACACCATAATGAAACCCTGAAATAATTTCAGGATAACGAAAAAAAAATACTATTTCAAGTGATCCCTCCAGAGAAACAAGGGGAACTACATCAAGAAGTCACATAAAACTACTTAACAATTCAGTAATTGAAAATGATTTTTTAATCATTTAATAATTCAATCATTTAATATTATAACATGAGCACCCATTTCGAAACACAAGCAATAAGAACACAAACTGAACGTTCTCAATTCTCAGAACATTCAACACCTTTATACTTAACTTCAAGTTTCGTATTTGATGACGCTGAGGATATGAGAGCTTCATTTTCTGAAGAAAAAGAAAAAAACTTGTACAGCAGGTTTTCAAACCCTAATACTACAGAATTTGTAGATAAAGTAGTTGCCATGGAAGGAGCAGAAGCAGGATATGCATTTGCTACAGGAATGGCTGCTATATTTTCAACTTTTGGTGCGCTATTGGAAGCTGGTGATCATATTGTATCTGCTAGATCAGTATTTGGTTCTACCCATACCCTATTTACTAAATATTTACCAAAGTGGAATATTACAACTAGTTATTTTGATATCAATAAACCAGAAACTATAGAAGCATTAATAACTCCAAATACCAAAATATTATATGCTGAATCCCCTACGAACCCAGCTATTGATATCATTGACTTAGAGTTATTAGGAAGCTTAGCTAAAAAGCATAACATCTTATTAGTCATAGACAATTGCTTTGCTACTCCTTATTTACAAAACCCTATCAAGTTTGGTGCTGATTTAGTATTGCATTCCGCTACAAAATTAATGGACGGTCAAGGACGTGTATTAGGCGGTGTAACAGTAGGACGAGCTGATTTAATAAGAGAAATATATTTGTTCTCTAGAAACACAGGACCTGCAATGTCACCTTTTAATGCTTGGGTTCTTTCTAAAAGCTTAGAAACCTTAGCTATTCGAGTGGATAGACATTGTGAAAATGCATTAAAAGTAGCAGAATTTTTAGATAATCATAAACAGGTTAATTGGGTGAAATATCCTTTTTTAAAATCACATCCTCAATATGAAGTAGCCAAGAAGCAAATGAAACTTGGTGGAAACATTGTTGCTTTTGAAGTAAATGGTGGAATTGAAGCAGGAAGACAATTTTTAAACAATATAAAACTGTGTTCTCTTTCAGCAAATTTAGGAGATACACGAACTATTGTTACACATCCTGCCTCAACTACTCATAGTAAACTAACAGTATCTGACCGATTAGAAGTTAGTATTACAGATGGTTTAGTTCGAATTTCCGTAGGGCTAGAAAATGTAGATGATATTATAAGTGATTTAAAACAAGCATTGAAATAGTATTCAGTATTCAAAAAATGAGCTTGGCTCATTTTTTTGAATACTGAACACCTCCATTTTAATAGTAATACCTATTACCTTTTCCTTAACTCCTTTTCGTAATCATTAAAAAAAACATATATTAGCAATATGCTTTCAAAAAAGACAAAATACGGGCTAAAAGCCATCACTTTTATTGCACGACAAGAAAATAAAAACCCTGTTCAGATTGCAACTATATCAAAAAGTGAAAACATTTCTCATAAATTTTTAGAAAGCATCCTCTTAACACTTCGTAAATCTGGATTTCTTGGTTCTAAAAAAGGAAAAGGTGGTGGGTACTATCTTTTAAAAGAACCTAAAGATATTCTTATGACAGATATCATTCGTGTTTTAGAAGGTCCTATTGCTATGGTTCCTTGTGTTAGTTTAAACTATTACGAAAAATGTGATGATTGCCCGGATGAAGATGCATGTAGTGTACACAAACTAATGATTCAAGTAAGGGACAGCACTTTAAAAGTACTTAAAAACAATACGCTCGCAGACCTTACCTAAGTCAATAAAATCTTATTTCTTACTGATTATCACCGAATTATTTTTAAAAAATAATTCTAAAAAACTTGTGTAAACTAAAAAACATATTACATTTGCATCAATTCCCTACTAAAACCATAGGGATAGTATAGTAAATAGTATAGCCATGATTATAGACACCTTTTTAAATAAAAATAAAACTACTGATCAATCAGAAGAAAAAATAAAAAGAAGCCTAATTAAAACTATTAGCTGGAGGGTAATCGGTACACTAGATACAGTATTGATCTCATGGTATATTACGGGGACATTAGCCTTAGCTTTTTCAATTGGAGCAATAGAGTTAGTCTCAAAAATGATATTATACTTTTTCCATGAACGTGCATGGAATTCAATAAAATGGGGGAAGTAGTCCTTCAAAGGATATTAAACAATTGAATAAAAATTTTGACTACTTGTTGTTTTATGATGTCATACTGAGCTTATCGAAGTATCGTCAATAAAAAAAGAAAGTTAATAAGTTAGCCATATAGCTATTTATATATATAATACTCATAATAATAAAATGGAAAATAGAGCCGAAATATTAAAAAAATACAACACTGAGTTTGCTAGTAAATCTCCTTTAGAAATTATTTCATGGGTACTAAGTTTTGCTAATAAGCCCGTGGTTACAACAAATTTCAGACCTTATGAGGCAAGTATACTACATGCTACTTCTACCTTATTGAAAGAATTAACAGTAATATGGTGCGATACAGGATACAATACTCCTAATACATATAAACACGCTGAAGAGGTAATTTCAATATTAAACCTTAATATAGATTTATATGTGCCAAAGCAAACAACAGCACATAGAACTATTACTTTAGGAATACCTCAGGTAGAAGATCCAAATCATCAGTTGTTTACAGAGCAAGTTAAACTAGAACCATTTAAAAGAGCTATGGCTACACATCAACCCGATGTATGGTTTACCAACTTACGTAAAGGACAAACTGCTTTAAGAGATCGCTTAGATATATTCAGTTTTTCAAAAGATGGTGTTTTAAAAGTTAGCCCTTTTTACCATTGGTCAGATGAACAACTAGATGGGTATTTAGCTGAATATAACCTTCCTAACGAATTTAAATATTTCGACCCAACAAAAGCATTAGAAAACAGAGAGTGCGGTTTACACTCGTAATCATCAATGATGCTATTATTAGAAAACACTTTAAATAGTTTATATATAAAAACGAAGAAAGCAATGTCATGATTTGTCTATATCAAGGAATAATGAGCGAAAAAACGGAAGTGCGGAGCGAAGCTTCAAGCATGAAGTTTTGATAGCGAGTGATGCGTAGCAATTCCCTAGATAAAACTTGACTTTTTGGTTCGTTTTGTGTCAAGACAAAATGAACAAGATCAATATCCTTGATGCGAGCACACTAGGTATGAATTAATACTAATATTTTCCGTCCGAGGCAAACCTTGATATATTAAGCCCACCGATGGGATTAAATAGAAATTAAAAAATGAAAAATACAGCACACATAAATCCGTTAGAAAACGAAGCCATATATATCATCAGAGAAGTGGCAGCGCAATTTGAAAAACCAGTATTATTATTTTCTGGAGGAAAGGATTCAATCACTTTAGTACGTTTGGCTCAAAAAGCATTTCATCCAGCTAAAATACCTTTCCCTTTAATGCATATTGACACAGGGCATAACTTCCCTGAAACAATAGCTTTTAGAGATAAGTTAGTAGAGGAATTAGGGTTAGAACTAATTGTACGTAACGTACAAGATAGTATTGACCAAGGAAAAGTTCGAGAAGAATCTGGAAAATACTCTAGCAGAAATGTATTACAAACCACTACTCTATTAGATGCTATTGATGAATTTAAATTTGACGCGTGTATTGGTGGTGCTAGACGTGACGAAGAAAAAGCACGTGCTAAAGAGCGTATATTTTCTGTACGTGATGATTTTGGACAATGGGATGAAAAAAACCAGCGTCCTGAATTGTTCGATATGTTAAATGGAGAAATAGAACATGGACAAAATGTACGTGTATTCCCAATATCAAACTGGACAGAACTAGATGTTTGGAGTTATATCGAAAAAGAAACCTTAGAAATCCCATCTATCTATTTTTCACACAAACGTAGAACATTCCTTAGAGATGGTATGATCTGGACTGCCTCTGAACATGTTTATCGTGAAGATGATGAATTAGTTGAAGAACGCACCGTTCGTTTTAGAACTGTTGGTGATATGAGTTGTACTGCAGCTGTTAACTCCCATGCAGCAACAATTAGTGAAGTAGTAGCGGAAATTAGAGTTTCTACTATTTCTGAACGTGGAGCTCGTATAGATGATAAACGCTCGGAAGCAGCAATGGAAAAACGAAAACAACAAGGGTATTTTTAAAATTT
>JABSPO010000064.1 GCA_013214625.1 Flavobacteriaceae bacterium | reverse complement strand
AAAATGTTTGCAGTCTTTTTTAGATTTTTCATGGTACTGCCTTTAAAAGATTAAACATTAATTAATGTATATTGAGTATTGGCTATAACTAGGATATAAACACTATTGTGTTTATATCTATTATATGACCAAGTTAGTATAATACTTAATAAATAGAGCAAGTGTACTGTAAATATTAGTGTTTATTACGGTGTAAATGTTTATTGTCGTTTGTAAGCGTATAATAATACGTATTTATATATTTAAACAATTTTTCACAAGATGGATATAGAAGTTATTACAATCAATAAAGGGGAGTATTTTACAAAGTTATAAATGAAATAGACTTTATTTTAAAATAATACCACCGATATTTGTAAAGGATTCAAAAATATAATAAAGGTTAAAATTCACTTATGTTTCACTCGTAATAATAAATAACCTTGAAAGTGTTGATTTTGTTGGTTTTGAATAATTTTATAGAATTCCGTTTGTCCAGTCCTTAAAAGAGTAGGGTATCTTTTCTTAAGGAGCTTTTATGGCAAGTATTCCGGCTCCTGCAACAGCTTTGTCATTAGCCACTGAACTACCACTTATACCAATAGCGCCAATAATGTTTCCTTTTAAATTGTGAATAGGCATTCCTCCTGCAAAAGTAATAAGACCACCGTTTGAATGTTCAATATTGAAAAGCGCTGAGCCAGGTTGTGAGAGTTGCCCTAAAACTTCAGTGTCTTTCTTAAATAAAATTGCTGTTTTTGCTTTCTTTAAGGAAATGTCAATAGCACCTAATACAGCTTCATCCATACGAGCAAAAGCAACTAAGTTGGCTCCAGAATCTACCACAGTGATATTCATTTTGGTATTTAAAGCAATAGCTTTTTCTTTAGCAGCTAGAATAACATCTTGAGCTTGTTTTAAAGTAATATTCATAAGGTGTTTTTTTATGAGCGAATATAAAGTTTTAATCAATATTTACATGTGATGAAATGTCCTCTAGTTTTTTGTTAAAATTGTATTTTATATCCGCTTACAGTTGTTATATTTGAAAAGTATAAATTCCTATGAATATATTAGAGTTTTTTTTTAGATAGAAAAGTAAAAAGATAAGATAGTATAGTAGGTTTTAAAAGTACTTCTTTAAGACATCATATAAAATAAATAATTTTTAATGAGTTATCCGAAAATCCCATTAGCACAGCAAGTAATACAATTATGTGCAGCTAAAGGAGTGTCACATGTTGTAATTTCTCCAGGAAGTAGAAACGCACCCTTAACTATTGGTTTTGCATCTCATCCAGAAATTAAAACGTATAGTATTGTTGATGAACGATGCGCTGCTTTTTTTGCTTTAGGTATGGCTCAAGAATTGCAACAGCCAGTAGCTGTAGTATGTACTTCCGGATCAGCATTATTGAATTATTATCCAGCAATAGCTGAAGCGTATTATAGTAGAATTCCATTAATAGTGATTTCGGCAGATAGGCCTAAACATTTGATTGATGTAGGTGACGGACAAACAATCCGCCAGGAAAATGTATTTGAAAATCATATTTTATATACTGCTAATTTAAAACAGGATTTAGGAGAGAATAATGAGCGTTTTTCAAAAGGGAAGAACATTCCTTCTTTTATATTAGATAAGTTATTGAGTATTAGTGAAACTAGGATAGAAGAAAATCAAGGATTTATAAATAGAGCAATTAATATCGCCATTGAAAAAAATGGTCCGGTACATATAAATGTGCCCTTTGCAGAACCATTATATGAAAACCAAGATAGTTTTACCGAAGAAATAACTATTGTTGCTCCGAAAAAAAGTACAGACGTACTTGATCGAGTACATTTTAATGAGTTTATAGAAAACTGGAACTCGGCTGAAAAAAGAATGGTTTTAATAGGGGTGAATACTCCTCATAAAATAGCGCAGGATTTTTTAGATTTTTTAGGAAATGATTCCGCTACAATAGTATTTACTGAATCGACTTCAAATGTGCATCATCCAAATTTCTTTCCTGGAATAGATAAAATCATAGCTCCTTTAAGTGATAGTGAGTTTTCTGAATTACAACCAGATATTCTACTAACTATTGGAGGCTTGATTGTTTCAAAAAAAATAAAAGTATTTTTAAGAAATCGACAACCAAAAGCACATTATCACTTAGGAGAAGATAAAGCATTTGATACTTTCTTTTGTTTAAAATATCATTTTAAAATATCAGAGAATTCTTTTTTCAAGGAACTTTGTACATCAAGTGTTCCCATAGAAAGCGGGTATCAAACCAAGTGGTTATCGGTCAAAAACATCAGAACAGAAAAGCATTCGAATTATTTAGCAACGCTACCACATTCAGATTTTAAAGCGTTTGAAGCTGTTTTAAACACACTTCCTGATAATATTGTATTGCATTTAAGTAATAGTTCTACAATACGTTATATTCAGTTATTTGATAGTAACCCGAATATAGTTCAATACTGCAATAGAGGAACAAGTGGTATAGATGGCTCTACAAGCACAGCAATTGGTCATGCTGCTGTTTCATCAGTACAAAACGTATTGATAACAGGAGATTTGAGTTTCTTTTATGACTCTAATGCATTATGGAATACTAATATTCCAAATAACTTCAGAATTATCATTATTAATAATAGTGGCGGGGGGATATTTAGAATATTACCTGGAGATAAGAATACAAATATTTTTGAAACATACTTTGAAACTACACATAATCTTACCGCAGAGCATTTGTGTAAGATGTATGGTATAGCATATAGTGTTACTTCTGAAGGGGATTCATTAAAAAATGAATTAAACAATTTTTTCATAGAAGGAAATTCTCCAAAGTTATTAGAAGTGTTTACACCAAGAACAATAAACGACAAACTGTTAGTCGGATATTTCAGCCACTTAGTCGATTAATATCCCTTGAAGTATTTTTTTTTAAAATATCAAAGGAAAATTCCTATATTTGAGAAGAACAATAAATTAACAAACTGATATTATGAGTAAAAGAGACGAATTAATTGAAAAGTACGCAGCTGATTTAAAAGATAAATGTGGAGTAACTCCAGACATGGATTTATTAACTAAAGTAGTTATAGGTTGTGGTCCTTCTATTTATAATAAAGATGCTTCAACGGTTTCTGGTACTGATGATAAAGAATTAGCGACTGTAAAGAATAACTTCTTAATTAAAAAATTAGGATTATCTGATGGAGCAGCTTTAGACAAAGGAATTGATGGTGTAATGGAAAAATATGGTAAATCTAACAGAAACAAATACAGAGCTGTTGTTTACTATTTATTAGCAGTACACTTTAAAAAAGAAGCTGTTTACAATAAATAAATTCTTTTTAATAGTATATATAAGCGTTCACCTAGTGATCGCTTTTTTTTTGCTTTAAATTTAAAGCGAGTTAATTAGGAACTTCGAGCACAAAAAACAGTATTTTTGTACTCAATAAAATATTAGTATGGAATTAGGTAGAGTAAATAGACTTGAAATAGATAGAGATACGCCTCCAGGATTATTCTTGTTAGATGAAGAAGGGAATGATATATTGCTTCCTGGAAAACAAATTCCGGAATCATTTGAGATAGGGGATATGTTAGATGTATTTGTCTATTTAGATAATGAAGAACGTTTAATTGCTACATCTGAAATGCCATATATCCAATTAGAGGAATATGGATGGCTAAAAGTAAACCAAGTTACTAGACACGGGGCCTTTTTAGATTTAGGAATTGAAAAGGATTTATTTGTTCCTTTTAATGAGCAAGCACGTCCTATGCAAGAAGGAAAAAGCTACTTAGTGTACATGTTTTTAGATGATAAAACTGATAGACTTGTTGGTACGAGTAAAATAAACAAGTATTTATCCAATGAAACCTTAACGGTTGAAGAGTTTGATGAGGTAGATATTATTGTGTCACACATGACTGATATTGGTGTAAACGTAATCATTAATCAAACTCATAAAGGCTTGGTGTATGATGATCAAGTTTTTCAGGATATTCGTGTTGGAGATATTATGACAGGGTATATTATGAAAATAAGACCTGGAAATAAAATAGATGTTTCTTTTCAGCAAATAGGTTTCAAGAATATAGAACCAAATGCACAGTACATATTGAAAGAATTAGAAGATAATGATGGCTTTTTAGGCTTAAATGATAAATCAAACCCTGAGGTAATTAAGCAGCTAGTTCAGATGAGTAAAAAGAACTTTAAAAAAGCAATTGGATCTCTGTATAAAGAAAAAAGAATAACTATTAAAGAGGATGGTATTTACTTGGTAGGAGGAGATTCGGAGTAATCTTCTAATAATATTATCACATAAAAAAAGTGCTAACATCAAATGTTAGCACTTTTTTAGTTTTGGTTGGTAATGATATTAGTTATTTAACATAACAGGCATTACAAGCATGGTAATTTGCTCGCCTTCATCTAATCCGTCAATCGGTGTTAAGATTCCTGCTCTATTTGGTAGTGACATTTCTAAAGAAACATCATCAGAGGTTAAATTATTTAGCATCTCAGTTAAAAAACGAGAGTTAAATCCTATTTGTAAATCGTCTCCTTGATAATCACAAGTTAAACGCTCTTCAGCTTTGTTAGAGTAGTCAATATCTTCAGCAGAAATGTTTAATTCAGCTCCAGCAATCTTTAATCTAATTTGATGCGTAGTTTTGTTAGAGAATATAGAAACTCGCTTTACAGAATTTAAAAACTGACTTCTAGCAATAGTTAACTGATTCGGGTTTTCTTTTGGTATTACTGCTTCGTAATTAGGATATTTTCCGTCAATTAATCTACATATTAAATCGATGTTGTCAAAAGTGAATCTAGCATTAGATTCGTTGTATTCCATAGTTACCTCAGTGTCATTTCCTGCTAAAATTCCTTTTAATAAGTTTAAAGGTTTTTTAGGCATAATGAATTCTGCGTTTTCAGAAGCTGAAATATCTGTACGTTGATATTTTACTAGTTTGTGCGCATCAGTTGCAACAAAGGTTAAGCTTTCAGTAGTAAACTGAAAGAATACACCACTCATTACAGGTCTTAAGTCATCATTTCCAGCAGCAAAAATAGTTTTGCTAATAGCAGTAGCTAAAACATCTCCAGAAAACAAAGTTTTACTTGGGTTTTCTAATGAAACTGCTTTAGGGAATTCCTCGCCATTAGCGTAAGCTAAAGCGTATTTACCGTGATTAGAGCTGATTTCAACAGTGTTATTGTCTTCTATAATAAATGTTAACGGTTGCTCAGGAAAAGTTTTTAAAGTATCTAATAATAATTTTGCAGGAATAGCAACATTACCGTTAGATTCTGATTCTACCTCTAATGTTGATGACATAGTTGTTTCTAAATCACTTGCAGAAACGACTAATGTTGTTTGTTTTAACTCAAACAAAAAGTTGTCTAATATTGGTAAAGTATTGTTGTTATTTATGACACCTCCAAGGATTTGAAGTTGTTTCAATAAATATGAACTTGAAACTATAAATTTCATTTGTTTTATTTTTTATACGAGTTACAAATATATTCCAATTACTTGGAAATAAGAAAGAATGTTATTAACAAGATTGGTGGCTTTTCAACAAAAACTAGCTGTATTTACGTTTTCTGAAATAATTAAACAAAAAACCAAAAACTACTAAAAGTAATAATGGTAATATGATGTTTATCAACTGCCATTTTTGTTTTTCGTTAGATATACGTTCCACATCTAAAAAAGGGATTTTAACTTCTTTATTTCTAACATTCATTAAGCCGGTATCATCTAATAGATAATTTACTGCATTTAATAAAAACTCTTTGTTTCCGAATGTTTGATTTGTGTTTCTGTCAAATCCTAACGGTAGTGGTTTCCCCTTAGAAAACTGATTTTTGATTACATCACCATCAGCAATAACAATCATTTTAGAGCTAATATGCTCATCTTTATGATTGTCGTATTCAAAAGGTTTTACACGGTGTTTGTAAGCTGAGGTGAAATTACCTTCTAATAAAGCAGCCAGTGTTAAGTTCTTTTTGGTTAATGATTTTACAATATCTTTTTGTTTAAATAATTCAATTTCTTTTGTGCTAATAATTATAGGCATTCCAACAGTTGCAGAATACTCGGAAGATTGTAAAAGAGGAGTTTTTTTGATGTTTATCCCCTGCTTTAATAAATCTATAGTATTAGCAAATTCAAAACGAACTGGATTGATGTTGTTAACTATTGAATGTCTTATTTTGGGGATAACTACTGGGTTGTAAAACCAGGGGGTCTGATTTGGTTGATTGTTTTTGTCAAGGATAAGGATATTTGCAGAATAAGCGTCTTTTACTAATACAGGATTTACTCTAAAACCATATTGAAAAAATAAATCGGTAAGGTTTAAATCTCTTCCTAAAGCAAGTGTTTCGCCATGTTGTGATATGCTGTCTAATTCTACATGGACATTATCAATTAGCCATAATGACTTTCCGCCATTGATAGTGTATTGGTCTAAGGCGTACTTTTGTTTGTCAGTAAATGCTTTTTGGGGTTTTGCTGCGATTATTAAATCTAATTGCTCTAGGTTTTTTAAAGTTTGTACGGGTTTTGTGTTTACTGAATCTAAATCGAATGGAATAATATGATAGCTGCTCTCTAGCGAACTCAAGAAGTCATAAACATATTTACTTTCCAGTTCGTCATTACCTAAGAGGAGTCCTATTTTTTTTTCTTTTTTACCAGTAATTCTTTTAAATGCACTCGCAAACGCATATTCTAAATGTTGTACTGAATTATTGATTCTGTCTATGGAGTTGTTAGAGTTTGTTTTTATAAGAGAAACCTTTTCAATTTTTTTGTTATAATTGATAACTGCCCAAGGAAAAATTACTTCTTGTGAAGTTTTACCATTTTCCTGTACATCAACTCTTAATGGAGGCATTCCGAATTTCTCCATTTCTGTAGTAAGTACATTAATGTCCGGGTTTTCTTCTTTAGGGTTTACATATGAAATAATTATATAGTCATTAACTTCTGTAAATTCGTCAAGCAATGTTTTTACTTCAGTTTGAAGACGTTTAAATTCTGAAGGCATATCGCCAGTTAAGAAAACATCAATATATATAGGTTCCTCGGCTGTTGCAATGGTCTTTTTGGAAGCTTCAGAAAGTGTGTATCGTTTGTCTTGGGTAATATCTAATCGTGAGTATGCCTTGCTAGAAATATAATTTATTGCTATAGTTGCAACTATAGCAATAAGTGCTTTTGTGATGATGTTTTTAAACCCCATTTATTTGGTATTAAATCTAGCGTTAATAGAGTCTAGTTTTTTATTGGTTTCCTCTTTTTTAACTTCAAAAGTGTAATTAGCTTGATATAGTTTTACAAGAGTTACTTTGTTGTTTTTAAATGTAATTTCTACATCTTCTTTAATGTCCTCAAATGCGCCAGGTATTAATCCTAATCCGTAGTTCCAAACATTCGGATCGAAATTTTTATTTGCATCATTCCAGCTTAACCATTGTACTTTACCAAGTAATTTTGATACATCTTCTTTTGACTTCCCTGTTAAAAAATCAGTTTCAATCATGTTGTCTATCATTTCATAGCGCAACCCAGGTTTTTCGCTCCATTCCGAACTATTAAACTGTTTGTGATGGTGATAAGGAAGAAATATTGTAGAAATTGGATACCATAGATAAAAATATAGTATTGGTGTAATTAGTATCGCTAAAATAATATTTAGCCATTTTTTTGAATCATCTATAGTATTGATGAATAGATATAGTAAAACAAAAATAATGATACACGAAATTAGTAGTACTGGGGTAAATAGGATCATTATTTTTTTGTTAGTGTTAAGCTTGTAAAAAATAAAAATAAAGCAGAAATACTGAAAAAATAGATAATATCCCTAGAGTCAAGTATTCCTTTGCTAATATTTTTGAAATGTGCTTTTATTCCAATGTTTTCAATCGATGCTCCTGTAGTTTCAGAGAGCCCCTCAAAACCATAATAAAATGTGAAGCATAGTAATACAGCTAATAGAAAAGCAACAATTTGATTATCACTAACAGCAGAGGTGAATATTCCTATAGCGCAATATATCATAGCAATCCCCAATAATCCAGTATATGCGCCAAATGTACTTCCGAGATCAATATTTCCAACAGGGTTTCCTAATTGGTAAACGGTATAGATGTATAATACTGTTGGTAGTAAGGCTAGTATAATCAGTGTAAAAGCACCTAAGAACTTACCGAGCACTAACTGCCAATTGTTTATTGGAGTAGTGAGTAGTATTTCTAAAGTACCTTGTTTTTTTTCTTCAGAAAAACTCTTCATTGTAATTGCTGGGATAAGAAAAATGAAAATCCAAGGAGCAATAAAATAGTATCCTGATAAATCAGCAAAACCGTAATCTAATATGTTGAATTCGCCTTTAAAAACCCAGATAAATAATCCGTTGGTGATTAAAAATATTCCTATAACTAGATAGCCAATAGCGGTAGAGAAAAAGGAATATATTTCTTTTTTTAAAATTGCGAACATAATTGATTTATAGTTCTATTAATTGAGCATTTGACATAAATGAATTTTGAAAACGATCAAATTTTGGGTAATATTTATNTGCAAAAATTAAATATTGACATTTTTTGATGCTTTCAGTTAAGCGAGCGATATCCGCGTGTAAAGTGTTTTTAGCTAAAAACTCAGCGTCTTCTACAATTAATAATTGTAGTTCACCTAAATGAACCCCATTAATATGGTACAGTTTGTTTAATCTTTTGGGCGTAGCAATAATAATATCAACACCATAATAGATGTCATCTTTTTGGTGATCAATACCCTGCTCATCATAAACGGAGTAAACTCTTAAGTCTGTCCCTTTCGTAAATTTTTTAAACTCTTCTTCTAAATTTAAGGCAGCTTTTTTATCTTTCACAAAGATCAATGCTCTAGGGGAGTCATCAAAAGCTTCGCTTTTCAGCTTTTGCATTGTATTGATGATCATTGCTGTTGTTTTACCAGAACCTTCTGGTGCTATACCAAAAACATCAGCCCCTCCTTTTACTTTTGGAAGAATAGTTGCTTGAAATGGAGTAGGAGTAGTAATCCCTAATCGTTCTAAGGATTCTTTTAATGGGATATTAAGTTTTTTAAAAGACATAATTTTGAAAACTGATATTAGTTGACGCAATTTACAAAGCAGAAGTTAATTTATGATGCTATTAGGAAATATTTATGCATAATACCATTTATGCCAAATGAAATTCAAAATAACGGATGTTAATAGCTTCTTTTTCGCTTTCTCATAGTTAAAAAAAACAATCAATCATTTATAACTCAAAGTTAAATGGCATAAAAAAACCAAAGCGAAGCTTTGGTTTTTTTATTGTTATGAGATTGAAACACTAGTTATTTATGATAATTTTTTTAGTGATTTCAAAATTTTGATCAGTAGTTATTTTTGTAATATAAGTTCCAGAACTTAGCGTATTAGTAGGGAATGTATATTCAGTATCATTACCTAAGTTATGCTTGTTGTATATTAACTTACCTGTTACATCATACATAGTAAAAGATTTTACGATGTAAGACTTTGGGTTTTTAATAACTAATTGGTTATTTGTATTGTTTTGGAATACATCAAAAGAACCAGTTATTTCAGCTTCAGTAATTAAAAGCTCATCATTAGCTTCTTTAGAAGCGTCTCTGAATACAACTTCAAATCTGTCATTGTATGTTCCGGTATCTAAAGTGATTTCAAAAGTTCCATTTCTGATATCTGTATAGGTGTCATTTAATTTGTCATGCATAAAAACTTCAACACTATCAGAAACATCTTTAAGGGTTTCAATTGTAATTTCATAAACAGTTGTGTTGTTTTCTGCAACTATACCAAAAGGTAACTTTGCGTCAATGTCATAAGTTATTGACTTTATTGATAATTCATTGTTGTCAGCAATAAAATAAGTATCAGTAGCTAATTTATGAGCAATTCTAGCGTCACAACCAGCTTTAAAACTTAAATCAGTATTATTTCTAAAAGCTAAAAGGTTTTCTCTATAATAAAGATCATTAATAAGTGTTTGAATTCTTATTTCAGGAATAATAGTAGGATTGTTTACAATATTATGATAATCAATACCATTGTGAGACATTGCAATTACATCTCCTTCAGGACTATTATTACTTTCTGGACTTGACGCTGTTTTGTTAAAAATTGCACCATCACCATTAAATGCATTGTCTTGTTTTATGTATACACGCATTGAATTATCTATAACAACGTTTCCTCCTACGTTACCGTCAATATTTCTAACCATAAATCCTTGCCCAATTGCAGCATATCTTCTATTATGGTTAAGGTAATTTGTACTAAATCCTACACCTCCACCATTATTAGATCCAGTTCCTCCACCATTTCCACCTATATGAAATCTTTTCCAAGTCGCTCTTATGTAACTACCGTCGTCAGCTAAATCCGTAACATTACCTGGTATATAGGTTGCATAGCCACCTTCATAATCTGCTAAATAATGTGAGCTAACAGCATCGTTACCTTCCCAGAAATATACAGCTTTTTCTAAAAATATATTTTTATTAAATGCGTGTGGGGCAGATGCATCCATGAATAATAATTTTAAATCCATAGATGATGGGTATGGATTACCTATTAATGATTCTACTTGACTTGAAAGTAAACCATCATAATCTGTCTGAGCAGTAGTTCCACTCCATACACAAGGTGCAGTTATTGTACCTGTGTTAGGTCTTCCTCTAAAATCTATAGTATTGTTAGCTGTAGGACTCCCTTTCATGGTGAAACCGCGACCAGTTTGTACATTTCCAGTATTAGTTACATGTGACCATTGTCCATAGCTATACGCGTTTAGCACTTGCCATAGCCAATATGTTTTTATTTGACTAGCTGTACTGTTATAACCAGAAGGCGAAACATCATAAGTTATAGAGTTAATTTCATTTATTGCTAAAGAAGCCGGTTGATGAAAATTTGTAACATTAAAATCAACATTTTCTGCTGTAGTACCATCTGCTGAAACACCTGTTGGGGAACACCAGTATGAGTATGAGTAAATGTCGTTTACTTGATTTTGGTATACAGATAATTCACCTGCATCTGAGTTTTTTGTATCGCTATCTTGAATTAGCTGCGCACCATCTCTTAGGTATATATTAGAGTCAGCAGCTTCTAAACGTATGTCATCAGTTACGAATACAATTTCATCTTGTACATACATGTAACTACTTGGCGAAACATATAAGTCTTGTGCCAGCATTAGGGTAGGTAGTCCTAATAATGCGATAAGGGATAATTTAATTTTCTTCATAACTGTCTGGATTTGATGCTAAAGTAAATAATTGTTATCTAAATATAATGATTATTTACCAAATTTTATTAACACTACGACTCTTATTCTTTGTAAAGTATTATATGATCGACGAAATGCACTTTTGTATGATAGCGTCTAGTGAAAATTGTTGTTTAAGGTTAGTATCTATGATTAATTAAAGGATACAGGGTAACTAAAACCTGAAATTACAGTGTTTATGGTTCCGATAAAATTATCGTCATAGATTAATTCTTCAGATGTTGCAGTATTACTCAATACTGCTTCTTGAATTGTAATTTTACAGGAGTAATTTTGAGTTTTTGTATGATCTCTGTAAATGTCATTAATCGTTTGTGTGGTTACTTGGTCGTTTAAGTAATCATGTCCTATTACTGGGTCAGTAATGTCTGTTGTGGGGTCATTATCGTTATTGGTGTCTTCATAACGAGTTATTGTACCATCATTATCATCATCTGTATCTAGGTAGTCTGGTATTCCGTCATTATCGGTGTCTTGAGCATCTGAAATATCTCCATCTCCATTTGGATCTGGTTTTTCATTTATGGTAGGGACGTTGTCGCCATCATCATCGGAATCTAAGTAATTTGGGATTCCGTCTCCGTCAGTATCATCATTTGTTAAATCGCCGTCGTTATTGATGTCTTCTAAATCGGCGGGAATGCCATCATTATCATCTTCGATAAGGGTTGTTGTGAATGTAACAGTTCCTTCAATGGCTGTATAATTACTTAAAATTGCAGGTGATGAAGGAGGTAATGAATTACAGAATATAGCAGAAGGGTCTCCTGAATAAGATCTGTAATTAAATGTATTCGTTACTGATAATGAGGTTGTAGGATCAGTAGCACTGATAGTTGTAAAGTTATCTTTGTCGCTAATTGGTAGTTTTATGGATAAAGATTCATACGGAGATTCTTTTATTGAATAAACAATTATATCAGTGTTACCTTCGCAGTATTGAAGTGTTTCTGGGAAATGTAATTCACTTACAAAAACATCTCCATCATTACATGATATAAGAGTAATTAGACAAGCTGTTAAAAGAATTATTCGAATCATAAAAGGCTGATTTTTTTAATGAATTACAAATTAACGAATATTTGTTGATAATTACTTTATTTGAGTTAAATTTACGGACCCTTTTTTATGAACATTAAATAATTTATTACGTGAAAAAAGTATATTTTGATAGTGCTGCGACAACAAGCGTGAGTGAAAATGTAGTTAAAGCAATGACTACATGTTTAACGAACGATTATGGAAACCCATCATCTACCCATAGTTTTGGTAGAAGCGCAAAATCGTTAATTGAACAAACAAGAAAGAATATCGCAAAGCAATTAAAAGTTTCTGCTTCAGAAATTATATTCACTTCTGGAGGAACTGAGGCGGATAATTTTGTATTGAATTCTGCAGTAAGAGATCTTGGTGTAAAAAGAATAATTACTTGTAAATTGGAGCACCATGCAATTGGTCATTCTGCTGAAGCATTACATAACTGCTTTGATGTTGTAGTTGATTATATTGAAACAGATGATAATGGTAGTCTTCTTTTTGGTAGCTTAGAGAGTCTATTACAGCAAGATAAAGGTAAAACTTTAGTTAGTTTAATGCATATTAATAATGAATTAGGTAATATACTAGATATTGAAAAAGCGGCTAGTATTTGCCAAAACTACAACGCTTTATTTCATAGTGATACCGTACAGTCTATAGGGCATTATGATGTTGACTTAAGTAAGGTTATGGTTGACTTTTGCGCAGTAAGTGCGCACAAGTTTCATGGGCCAAAAGGAGTTGGTTTTGTATTTATGCGTAAGAATACTGGGTTGAGCCCTCTTATTTTTGGAGGAGGTCAGGAACGTGGTTTTAGAGCGGGGACTGAATCTGTTCATAATATAGTTGGTTTAGATGTTGCTTTTAGGGATGCATATCAAAACTTAGAAAAAGACAGCGCATATATAAAAGGGCTGAAAAAATATTTTATAGAAGAAGTGACTAAAGCTATTCCAGGGCTTAAGTTTAATGGTTTGTCAGGAGATATGGGAAAAAGCACCTATACCTTGGTTAACATGTTGTTGCCAGTGAGTGCTCAAAAAGCATTAATTGTGTTATTTCAATTAGATTTAAAAGGTATTGCTTGTTCAAAAGGGAGTGCTTGTCAGAGTGGAAGCTCAAAGGGATCACATGTGTTATCTGAAATACTTAAAGGTGAGGATATGATGAAGCCATCATTACGTTTTTCATTCTCTAAATACAATACAAAAGAAGAAATTGATTATGCGATTAATGTATTAAAAGAGTTTGTGGTTTAGGGCGATAAACGTCTTAAAAATAGAGCATAAAAAAATCCTGTCATATGACAGGATTTTTTTATTTTGATTAGATCGGCAATTATGATCTAGTTCTTTTTTCTTTAATTCTAGCTTTCTTACCAGTAAGCTCTCTAAAGTAAAAGATTCTTGCTCTACGAACACTACCTTTTTTGTTGATTTCAATTTTTTGTAATGCAGGCATGTTAACAGGGAAAATTCTTTCCACTCCTACAGTACCAGACATTTTTCTGATAGTAAACGTCTCAGTTGAACCGTGTCCTCTTTTTTGAATAACAACTCCTCTATAAAACTGAGTTCTTGTTTTTGCACCTTCCTTAATTTCGTAATAAACAGTAATAGTATCTCCTGCTCCGAATTCCGGGAATTCTTTTGTTGTTACAAATTCGTCTTGTACAAATTTAATTAAACTTTCCATTTTAATTTATTTAAATAATTGATTTAAAGCAACATGCACGATTATCGCCAGAGGTTAGTCTAAATTTGACTGCGAAAATACAAAAAAAGTTTATAAGGTTAAAAGTTATAAGGTTAAAAAGTTAAAACATAGTACTAGTTTTTAACAATGTTTAAAATTGACAACATGTTTTTTTTGCAGAGAAATATGAAATACAGCTAATAGGGTGTTTTGCTGTTTTAGTTGTTATTTGTCAAGAAATCTTTAATTCTGACGGCGATGCGATCTTTATGCTTTTTTTTTACCTTTGCTATTGGCTATTTGTTAAACAAATCAGGTCTTCTTTCTTTTGTTCTTTGGTGCGCTTGATCTTCTCTCCAGGATTCTATTTTAGGAAAATTTCCAGATAGTAATACCTCAGGGACTTTTACTCCTTTATATTCTGCAGGTCTTGTGTATACAGGAGGCGCTAATAGGTCGTCTTGAAAAGAGTCGGTTAAAGCGGATGTTTCGTTATTTAATACTCCTGGGATAAGTCTGATAACAGCATCACATAATACGTTTGCAGCTAATTCACCTCCAGAAAGTACAAAATCACCTATTGAAATTTCTCTTGTAATAAATAAGTCACGTACACGTTGATCTACTCCTTTGTAATGACCGCATAAAATAATGATATTTTCTTTTAAAGAAAGTTCATTTGCGGCACCTTGATTTAATGTTTTGCCATCAGGAGTCATGTAAATTACTTCATCGTACTTACGTTCAGATTTTAATTTAGAGATGCAAAGATCGATAGGTTCAATCATCATTACCATGCCTGCACCACCACCAAATTGGTAATCGTCAATACTTTTTTGCTTATTAGTGCTGTAATCTCTTAAGTTGTGAAAATGTATTGTTACAATTCCTTTTTCTTGAGCGCGTTTTAAAATAGAGTCGTTAAACGGACTCTGCATTAATTCTGGTAAAACTGTAATAATGTCAATTCTCATAAAAACGAATTAGTGTCTGTTTCTATTTAATTCGTCTTGTAATTTACGCATTACTTTTTGTTCGCGTTCAAGAGCTGTTTTTTTATGATTTTCGTATTCTTTTTCAATATCTGCAAGTTGAGCTTTCGCTTCTTGAGTGATAGTATTGCTATTTTTGAATTTATAGATAAAGAAAAGCAGTAATATTGATAATACTGAAATGATACTCCAAAAAAGGTTTTTGAATGCGTCCTTCTTCATGTCACTTCCGACAAATGAAATATTGTCTTTACCTGTATTTACAATAGTGATTTCATTATTTAAAGCTTCTATTTTTGACTCCAATTTCGTGGTATTCGATTTTTGATCTTCAATAATAACAGCTAAAGCTTTAATCGCTTTTTTTTGTTTATTGACAGAGTCTAGAACTTGTTTTTTTATGGTGTGAAGCCATGTTCTTTTAACAACTTTAAATTCTTGAAAGTTATTGGACTTGGTAATGATATAGTCAAATTTTTCAGGAACAGTACTATTTGTAAGTGATAATTCTTTTTCAGTTTCTTGTGCTGAAATAGTGGAGACACTTAGTATAAGTGCAAGTAAAAAAAAGTAAAGCCTATTCATGATATCAGTATTTTTTTTGATAAAAAATCCGTGTTATAGTTAAACACGGATTTTCGCCCATATTTTGGGACTATAATTTGATATTTACCTCAAGCTTTGAGTGCTTGTACTGAGGTAGTTGATTTGTACTACTAGTAGTAGCTAAACCTTCTTACTTTAGAGATGTATTTAGCTAAACGGATAACTTGGTGTGAGTATCCGTATTCGTTGTCATACCATACATATAGCACAATATTTTTCCCGTTACTTCTAACAATAGTCGCCTTACTATCATAAATTGAGGGAGCCGAAGAACCAATAATATCAGAAGATACTAACTCGTTATCTATAGAGTATTTAATCTGTTCTACTAAATCACCTTCTAAAGCGTACTTTTTGATGATAGCATTAACGCCTTCAATTGATGTTTCGTTTTTAATTTCTAAGTTTAAAATTGCTAATGATCCGTTAGGAACAGGAACTCTAATCGCATTAGATGTTAATTTACCTTCTAAAGATGGTAGTGCTTTAGAGGCTGCTTGACCAGCTCCAGTTTCAGTAATTACCATATTTAAAGCTGCTGCTCTACCACGACGGTATTTCTTGTGGAAGTTATCTACTAAATTTTGATCGTTTGTATATGCGTGAATAGTTTCTAAATGTCCGTGAACAATTCCTAAACTATCTTCAATTGCCTTTAAAATAGGGGTAATAGCATTTGTTGTGCAAGATGCTGCAGAGAATATACTTACTTCATCAGGGTTGTTCTCTAAGTGGTTTACTCCGTGAACAATATTTGGAATTCCTTTACCTGGTGCAGTTAATAAAACTTTATCTGCTCCGTTTGAAGCTAATAATCTACTTAGTGCTTCTTTATCTCTAAAGGCTCCAGTGTTATCAATAATTAAAGCATTATTGATTCCGTAAATAGTGTAGTCTATATCTTCTGGTGCATTAGCACTAATCATTTTAACAGTTGTTCCGTTAATGATTAAAGCTTGATTTTCGATGTCAGTAGTTACAGTTCCAGCAAAGTCACCATGTACAGAATCTTGTTTTAAAAGAGAAGCTCTTTTTTCTAAAACTGTTTGGTCAATAGTCCCTCTGGTAACAATTGCTCTTAAGCGCATTTGTTGTCCTTTACCAGCCTTGGACATTAATTCTCTTGCTAATAATCTACCAATCCTTCCGAAACCATATAGTACAACATCTTTAGGTTGTATTTCTTCTGTATCGTAAGCATCTTTTAATTTGTCAGAAACAAATGCGATAGCATCTTCATATTTGTTGTCTTCTAAATGGTATTCATAAGTTAATCTACCAATGTCTAACTTAGAAGGGGGTAAATCAATACTTTGTATTGCTTTAGCAATTTCTACTGAATCAAAAATAGAAATTGGCTTCTGTACAAACTCTCCTGCATATTGATGTAAGTTTAAAATATCACTTACATTCTTATCAATCAATTGGTTTCTGAAAATAACCAATTCAATAGATTTATCATACCATAAATCACTAACTACCTTTATAAAATCTACACAAGCTCTTCTTCTATCTGCTTGAAAAGCCAGCTCTTTTTCGTAAGTATCGTTGTTTGCAATCATTGTTATTGTTGTTTGTGTATTGTTTTGAAAGTGCAAAATTACTAATTTTAACTAAAAGGTTACTTCTAAATGTGTGTTTTTTTGTGAAGTAGCTTTTTGTAACTGAATTAAGAAGATTATATAATGATGTTTTAATTTGTTGTAGTTAAATAATAGTAAGTTATAATTGACAATTTAACATACCTTCTTTTAGCTATTTTTTTAGCTGCATTTATAACTAACTTAGTGTAGTATAATATAAGGTTAGAAAATGAAGTATTATTTCTCTTTTAATAAGTTGGCATTAGGGCTTCTGAGTATTATTGATTTTAAGTTGAGTTTTACCTCTCATTTTAAAAAAAACTCAGTCTTTAAGAAGTGAAAATAGAATACACATTGAATGTCTGAAAATGAGTAAAGAGATAAAATCAGAACTTACAGATGCAAAAATATTGCTTGTAGAAAAAAAAGTAGAAAAAGATATTTTGATTTGTTATAATAAAATTTTCACGAGTATATATGTATATAACATCCGAGATTGAATTATGTTATGTAATAATTATTACACAAATAAATCCTTCCTTTAATTTAAAAGAAGGATTTATTTATAGTAGGATTGTTTTTTAGCGCAACCACCAGTTTTTAGAATCTCCGTTTTTGTAGATAACTTCTAAATGGTATAAATTTTTAAAGTCTAAACTTTTTAATTCTTTCAAATCATCAATACTTTCTATATCTTTTTCATTTATTTTAATAATTATGCATCCTTTAGTAATGCCTAGTTTTTGAGTGATAAAATCGTTGTTAATAGCAACTACTTTTACACCGCTTTTTATATCTAAAACATCAATTTCTTGATTAGTTAAGTTTTTTAGGTCTAGGTCAAAAGCTTTTTGTGTAAGGATGCTTTTGTCTGATAGTGTTACAGGGATAATTTTTAACTTTCTATTTCTTAGGATGGTTATAACAATAGTGTTTTCGGGTCTTTTTGTACTTAAAAAACCTGTTAAGTCTGAAGACTTAATAATTTTAGTATCATCAATTTGTTTGATAATATCACCGGTTAATAATCCTGCTTTTGCAGCTCCTGAATTCGGATCTACTCCCGAAATGTAGTATCCTTGTGTGTCTTTTAATTCTAATTTGTTGGCAACATTATTATTAACGCCATATCCTCTAACACCTAAAATAGCTTGTTGTACATTCCCATATTCTAAAATATCTTCTACAATTTTTTTTGTTGTATTAGAGGGGACAGCAAAAGAGTATCCTATGTAAGAACCTGTTTTAGAAGAGATAGCTGTGTTGATGCCAATTAATTCACCTCTGGTGTTAACTAGGGCACCTCCAGAGTTTCCAGGGTTTACAACAGCATCAGTCTGTAAATAAGATTGAATATTATCATCCCCATCTAAATCTCTAGATTTCGCACTAATAATTCCTGCAGTAACTGTAGAATTAAGATTATAAGGGTTCCCTACGGCTAACACCCATTCCCCGATTTTCACATTATCGGAATCTCCAAAAGGAATGTAGGCCAACTTTTCTTTGGCTTCAATTTTTAATAAGGCAATATCACTTTTTTTGTCAAAACCAATTACTCTTGCTTTATATGATTTTTGATTGTTTAAGGTGACAGTTAGTTCATCGGCATTGTCAATAACATGATTATTGGTTACGATATAGCCGTCTTCAGAAATCACAACACCTGATCCGGTAGATCCTTTTTGTATTTGTTCTCCTTGATTGTTGTAATATTCAAATATGTTTCTCGGCTGAGTGTAAGTTGTGGTATTGGTAACATGCACTACTGCATGAATTGTTTTTTCTGCAGCAATAGTAAAATCAGTATTTTCAGGGAAAGTACTAATTTTAGTTGAATTGTAGTTGACAGGTATGGATAAAGATGTTGTAGGGGTAACAGCGCTAACTTCTTGTTTGTGTTCTCTTTCTATAAAATTTTTATAGCCAACTAAACTGATTGTTCCACCAAGAATAGAAAACAGTGTGATTTTAAGTATTTCTTTCATGATATATTATGATTTAGGTTGTTGTAAAAGTAAAGTTAACTTATTTTTGATTTCATTAATCTACTTTAACGTGTTATTAACGAGCTGTTAAAGAGTGTTAATCCACTTGTGGACTTTATTATTAACAGATTGCTTTAAATAAACAGGGTGTTACTTAGCTGATGTTTATTGTGCTTATGGGTTTAAGGCTGATAAGCGTATTATTAGAACGTTATATTATGCTGTTTTATTTTAGTTGGGTTTTCATGCGAATGCTTACATTTGTAACTCATCAATATTTTAAATGCTTACATTTTATAAATACCAAGGAACAGGAAATGATTTTGTGATGGTAGATAACCGTCAACTAGTGATTTCTAAAGACAATCAATCTCTTATCAACTCGTTATGCGATAGGCGTTTTGGAGTAGGAGGAGACGGGTTAATTTTGTTAGAAAATAGTGCTACTACGGATTTTAAAATGGTTTATTTCAATGCAGATGGTAATGAAGGTACTATGTGTGGTAATGGAGGAAGATGTATTGTAGCGTTTGCAAAGTTTTTAAAAATCATTGGTAATTGTACTACATTTGAGGCTATAGATGGTCTGCATACTGCAACAGTATCGGGGGATGTAGTTAGTTTACAAATGCAAGATGTTACAACTATTGAAGAAAAGAAAGACAGCGTGTTTTTAGATACGGGATCTCCTCATCACGTACAATTTGAAGAGCATATTGCTGATTTTGATATTAAAACAATAGGAAGAAACATTAGAAATGAAGTTTATGGTGCTGAAGGTAGTAATGTGAATTTTGTAAAAAAGATTAACGACACAACGTACAGATTACGTACTTATGAACGTGGTGTAGAGGATGAAACCTTGGCTTGTGGTACCGGAGCAACAGCTGTAGCAATTG
>JABSPO010000063.1 GCA_013214625.1 Flavobacteriaceae bacterium | reverse complement strand
GGGTGAAATGTTAGTATCCCCAAATTTAACAATAAACATATTACTTAATGATGTGTTTATTGAAAAAAATAAAGATAAAAATATAGTTGGGAATTATCAATTTAAAATATTGAACAGGCAAACTTTACTAAAGCATGTTCAGAAAAATATAGACATTACTTCTGTTGATAAAGACGTTCCTGTTTTACGTATTATTTATAAATCATCAAGTCCAGAAAAAGCTGCAACTGTTGTAAATCAGGTGACAAAAACATATATTGAGGATTATATAGAAAATAAATACAAGGCAGCTAATATTACTGTAAATTTTTTAAGAGATCAGATTGATATTGTATTGGGGAAATTATCTAACTCAGAGTTTAATATTCAAAATTATAGAGATACAGAAAGTATTACTAATATCAGGCAGGAAACCGAAACCGATTTGCGCCAAATTGCCCAGCTAGAAATTCAGCAAACAAACCTCAAAATGAGTCTTGAAGCAATAAGGGACTTGGAAAGATATATAAAAAAAGGGAATAGTAATCCTCTTGAGTTAGCACCAAATTTCGAAGCTTTTACAGATCTTCTTTCTACTGAAATAGTAAAGAAAATTAAGGCGCTTCAAGCCGAACGACATGATTTACTAATTACTTATACTATAGAAGACGATAAGGTGAAAGTAATAGATGGAAAGCTATACGATTTAACGAGCTATTTAGAAGAAAGTATTACCAATACCCGTAAAAATTTGGAAACTAAATACAATAAATTAAGTGATAAAATAATTGTTGTAAGGCGAAATTTTATAAGTGTTCCTGAGAAAGAAAGAGTAATGAATATTTTAAATAGAGAATTTCATATTTATCAGCAATCTTATAATTTTTTAAATGAAAAGAAGATGGAAGCAGAAATAGCACAAGCTGCAAAAATTGCTTTTCATAGGATTATAACTCCTGGTAAAGTTTCTAAAACCCCCGTTTCTCCCAATAGGCCAATTATACAAATTGTCTCTATTATGTTAGGGATGTTTATAGCTATTGCATTAATCTATTTTGTACATGCATTAAAAGCAAAAGTAAACGATGTGTTTTCTATTGAATCAAATTCAAATACCCCTATAGCAATGCTTACTCCTATGCTAAAGACGTCTCAAGACATAGAAAATCATTTTCTTCAACAGGTAGTTCAATTGGAAATAAAGGGGGTGCTGAAAAATAAAAGCAGTGTATGCATTAGTTCGTTTGCTATAAATGATGGAGCAACATTTAATGCAAGGCATTTAGTACAGGCATTGGCTCAACAAGGAAGAAAAATACTTTTTATAGATACTGAAAATAGATTAGGGTTTGTTAATGGAAAAGAGAAAACTCCTGTGACTGTATCAGAAAATATTGATGCAATATCACTTACTGATCGTTCTTTTGATCATTACACCAAAGATATGATGCAGGCCTTTGTTCAAAAACTTGAAGAGCAATATGATTTAGTAATGATCTTAAATCAAAAATTAGGAGCTCAAAAGTCTATGCTGCTTATGAGTATTGTTACTACAAATTTAATTGTTTTAGATTCTCGTTTGACACCTCATTCGAAGATTATGGAAGCTGATTTGATACAGGAGGAATATAAGTTTGACTCAGTACAATTTGTATTGAACAGGCATAAATACAACCCAGATTTGATTAAGGGAATTCTAAAAGAATCAAAACAGATTATAAAAACTATCAATAGATATCTAAAAACGATAAAAAACTAAATAATAATTATAAGACAACGAATAGGTAAATGATTAAAAAATTAAAACATATAATAACAAATTCAAAATCAATAGTACTTATTGACCAAGCTGTTTTTAGTGGAAATAGTTTTGTGACAACAATAGTGTTATCTCGATTATTAGATCCTTCAGATTTTGGAGTATATGCTTCAGTCATTCTTATAATTTATTTGATTGTGAGTATATTAAATGCGATGATTATTCAGCCTTTACAAGTAACTCTAGCTACAATCAAACGCAAACAGAGTTATATTTCATTTAGTTATTTTATGCAAATACTATTGATGCTTTTAGCAGTTGCAATTATGATAGGGGTTTTTAAATTGAATTTATCCATATTTAGTTTATATAATCCGATGTGTTTTGGGATTTGTGTTATAACAGTTGGTTTTATATTTCATGATTATTTAAGAAAGTTATTTTTAGCAAAAAAAGAGATAAAAAATGCATTTGTTATTGACGCACTTACTACCCTTTGTCATTTTGGTGTTTTATTACTCATTTATTTATTGGAAAGTATATCATTGAATCAAATTTTATATTTTTTAGGCCTAGGGTATATTCCAGCAATACTTTTTAGTATGTGGTGTATAAGGCCTGATTTTTCAGAAGTGAATTTATGGAAATCATATACTCTAAAGCATTACCATCAATCAAAATGGTTGCTAATGACAGCTATTGTTCAATGGTGGTCAAGCAACCTTTTTGTAGTAGCCTCAGGGATTTTTCTGGGGATTAAAGCACTTGGTGCATTTCGTTTAGTGCAATCCTTGTTTGGAGTAATAAATATTTTATTGCAAACTTTTGAAAATTATGTATTGCCACAAACGTCAGTGTTGTTAGTGAAATCTCAAGAACAGGCTAAAGCATATTTAAAGCAAATTAGTTTGAAAACAGCCATTCCTTTTAGTATTATTTTGGCGTTGATTTTTGTGTTTTCTGAACAAATAATTGTTTTAGCTGGAGGGGCTAAATATAGTGAGTATGCTTATGTGGTTAAAGGCATGTCAGTATTGTATTGTTTTATCTTTTTAGGATATCCTATCAGAATGGCTATTCGCGCATTAATATTAAACAAAAACTTTTTTATGGGTTATGTTTTATCCCTAGGATTTAGCTTAATTTCATTCAATTACCTTCTTGAAAAATGGGGGCTTATTGGAGCCATAGTTGGGCTTGTTATCTCACAATTAATAGTACTTAGTTATTGGCAGTATATTTTAATTAAAAACAAGTTTTTATTATGGAAATAATTCACCTGATACTCGGAAAAGCAAACCCAAATCGTATGAATGGGGTTAATAAAGTTGTTTATCAATTGGCATCAAATCAGGCAAGAACACAGCGTCGTGTTTCAGTTTGGGGGATTACAAAATCACTTGAACATAATTACGATGAACGGAATTTTGAAACAAAATTGTTTCAAGCAATGAAAAACCCTTTTTTACTTAATGAAATACTAAAAGAAGCTCTTTTAACGAAAAAAAAACAAGCCATATTTCATTTACATGGAGGTTGGATCCCTGCCTATTCAAGCCTATCAAAGTATTTGTTTAATAATAATATTCCGTTTGTATTAACTCCTCATGGAGCTTATAATACCATAGCAATGAAACGTAGTAGTTTTATAAAGAAGATTTATTTTCGGTTTTTTGAAGCACCTTTATTAAAACGAGTTTCTAAAATTCATTGCATTGGGAAAAGTGAAATAGAAGGACTAAGAACTATTTTCCCAAACACAAAATCGATATTATTACCATATGGTTTTGATGCTTTTAAAGCAGCAATACAAGTTAAAAAACAGCAAGAGAATTTTATTATAGGTTTTATTGGAAGATTAGATATTTATACCAAAGGTTTAGATCTTCTACTGGATGCTTTCGAAAAATTTCGCCAAAATGTGCCTCACGCTAAATTATGGATAATAGGAGATAGCAATGAAAAAGAAAAATTAGAAGAGTTAATCATTACTAAAAATTTGATTAATGAAGTGATACTATGGGGGAGTAAATTCGGAAAAGAAAAAGAAGCATTGTTACTCCAAATGGATGTTTTTGCGCATCCTTCTAGAAATGAAGGTTTACCATCATCAGTATTAGAAGCATCATGCATGGGAGTACCTTGTGTAGTTAGTGAGGCTACAAATATGGGAGCATATATACAAGAGATGGGCGCTGGAAAAGTTGTTAAAAATGAAAATGTACATGAATTAGCAAATGCATTTACTGCTTTGTATGAACTCCATAAAAAGAATGAGCTTCAAGTACTATCTAAAAATGCTATAAAAATGGTGCATACTTTTTTTAATTGGGATACAGTTGTGAATAGTTTTGATAAATTATATGAATGAAAAATACCGATTCTAAAATAGACCACAGCGTATTCTTAAAGAAAATTAACACAAATTTGTTGATCATTCTTTTTTTGATGGTAGGCTGCTTTTTTACTTGGAGTGAAAATGTAATTATCACTAGAGTAATAAAAGTTGTAGGTAGAATGGGGGTGTTATTTGCATCTTATATAGTTTATAAAGATATTATAAATTATGGAGCTGTAGATTCCTTGAAAAGAAAAAACCCTTTGTCTTTAATACTCTATTTAGGGTATTTGGCATTGGGTTTTGCATCTTTTCTATGGACTAGCGATATTGTGGTAAGTGCTTTGCAATGGTTTATGACAGCGCAAACGTTGGTGTTTTGTTTCTTTTTTATTAGAAGTCTTTATTTGTTAGATGAATATTTTGAAGATCATCCGATACGACTTTATAATTTATTAGGAAACTCGAGCTTTTTACTAATTTTAATTTTTGTTGTAGGAATGTGGGTAGCACCAGATGTGTTTTTTAGAATGACACATGGAGGTGAAGAAGCTAGATTAGGGGGCTATTTTATGAACCCTAATGAACTTGGGATGTTAGCGGTAATAGGAGTGGCTGGACTCATTTTTGATATCTATAGAAAGCATCATATGGTTTGGACAATCATAAAATTGTTGATTTTATTTTACGCCTTATATGCTACAGGATCTAGATCGTCATTAATAGGAGCTTTTTTAATTATTGGTTTTCATGTAAAACAATCTACTAATGTAAAACTAAAAGTGGCAATCGTTATTGGAATGATTTTGATCATGCCGGTAGCCATAAATAAAATTATTTTAAAAGATGGTGATAGTGATCGTTTAGAGGAAGTAATGAGTATGACAGGTAGATTGCCTTTTTGGAAAGCACTTATAAGTGAAGGTTTACCCAGAGAACCATTATTAGGATTTGGTTTTATGAGAATAGCTTACAAAGACTACTTTCAAAGTACGCACACTTATCCTGGAAAAATGACTCACAATACTTTTATGCAGGTGCTAATGAATCTTGGTTTTATAGGAATGACCATTGTCATATTTCAAATGGTATTTACTTTTATTGGGATATCGAAAGAAAATAAGGAAAAACGATTAATGCTTTATAGTGTTTTAATCCCGCTCTTCATCAATTCATTTACAGAGTTTGGTATTTTTGGCGAATCTAATTTTGGAATATTATTCTATCAATTAGTTATCATTTATATCTCTTATAAACGTAACCATATCATTACACCGTCTGATAAAATATTTCTTCTCAAAAGAAGACCGAATTATTTTCTTGAATAAATTATATTAATAGAAGTCTGCAGTTAGCAACACATAATTTGACGCTGATTAATCTTATCACTGTCAACCATCCTAGTCATTAGATTATTGAGTATCGTATTTTTCCTTCTTTATATCCTTCGAAAACAACCTCAACTATCTTACTGAACTCTATTTTTTTAAATAAATATCTCTGCCATTTGACAGTTCATTAATTTTATTGATCCATATTAGGTGAAATCGTTATGTAATAGTGTTTTGTTGGTTTTAAAAGTGAAAAACTTAATTTCTCCCAATAAAAAAATTGTCAAACTGTCCCGATAGCTATCGGGACAGTTTGACAATAAATTTAGTATTACTTAAAACTCTCGGATGATAGAGAATAAATGTACCTAATCCGTATTTCACATATGAATTATTTAATAATGAAAATTTTCTTTGTTACCAATGTTTTGTTTGTCTTAATAGTAACCAAGTAAACCCCAGAAACAAGATTCTTAGTTGGTAGCTCAGTACTGTTTGCATTGGTGAAATCAGAAAAACTAAGCACCTCTTTCCCTAAAACATTGTGGATAATAACAGCCTCTATGTTAATGTTTGTCCCAGTTCTTATAGTCAATTTGTCACTAACTGGATTAGGGTATAACACAATGGTATGGTCAATAAATTCGAAATCAGTATTTGATAATGCTACAGGATCAATATAAATTACAAAATTACCATATGTATTTGTGTTTACATCTAAATAATAAACATCCGTAGAAGTAGTAAAGTCTAAAGCTTCCGTTAAGAGTACTGAAGCTTCATCTCCTGAATTGGTAACCACTAAATTTTGATGACCTCCTGAAAAATCTAACACATGATTATTGTATACCCGTACACTTAAATCATTTATGGTGAAAATTCCTGTACCTCCAGTTGTTTCGATGTTTAAATTATCTAAATCACTTTGTGTAAAATACAATCGTACCATTCCATTTTCATTAGCTGATGGAGTAATATCTACATGTCTTCTCATGAAAGTTATCCCTTCGCTACCATCTACATATGAACTTGGCTCAATAGCAACTGCTACACTTGTGCTTCCTAATGAAGCACCATTCGCAGTATCTAAAATTGAAACCAAAGAACGATCATTTCCATTATTTGAAATAAAATGAACCCAGCTATTTTCATCTCCTAAATAGCACCCAGAATTATCTCCGTTTAGCCCCATAATACTCACTGGAGGCATAATTATTTTTTGTATTGGATCTATAATTGAACCTGGTACAAACACACTACAATTATCCCCCTCAACGCTTAAAATCGTATAGGTTCCAGGACCATTAACTGGAATAAAATGATTTGTGGTTCCATGAGCAATACCGTTTGCTGTATAATTGTTTGTACCATCAGTATATGATACATTATAGGGGCCAGAGTTGGTGAATAAAAATTCAATATTAGCCGCAGATCTTCGGCAAAAGTTTTGATCAGGTCCAGAACTAACTGTTGGCGCTAAAAAGGCTCCTCTGGTAAAGTCAAATAATGTTCCTCCCAGGTTGCTAGTATTGTTATTTACTCCTCCAAAAATCATTGGACTTGTAGAAGAACCATCAGTATCTTCAACACCATCTAAGTTTTCAAGAATTACAAAATCCCAACACATTTGATCACCGTAATCTTTACGTATAATTGCTTGTGTATCATTATTACTTTTAATATTTAAAAAACCACTAGGAAAACCCGTAGCGATAATTTGACCGTTAGGAGAACTGATGGTTTGTGTTTCACCGCCAGCTAAAACATGGGTTCCAGTAACGCCTACACTTGGGATGTAGTTTAATACATCAAAGTTATTACTTCCTTGAATTTCACTATTTACATCTATATCTACTCTTTTAAAAGTAGCGCCAGTTGAGAATAAAATATTAAAATACGGACCAACAGTTTTAACATCTTGATAAACAAAATTTAAGGGGTAGATGGTTTGTTTAATTTCTAATAAATCAGGTGCCATAAAGGTAAGGTTATTAGCTCCGCGCAAATCATGTATTTTTACATTTTGTGTACTTCCTGTAAAATCTATTGTAGATCCGTTTGAATATACATTAAAGAAGGTTGAAGTAATATCATAACCTGAAGAGTATAAATCACCGTAATAAATATCTAAATTTGAGGCAATACTCAAGTGAGTACCTAAGGTCCAAATACCCGAAGAAACAAAAGCTATATTGTTTTTTAAACTATTACTTACATTAATAGTCTCCCCACTAACATCAGTAGAATTAAAGTAATAATTTCCTTGAAAAGTTAATTCATCACAGAGGAAAGTAGCATCAGCCGTTATACTACCATTAATATAAAATGAAGATTCAGTTATTTCTTGAAATTTAATGTTAGAATTATTTACACTAAAATCATGACAATAAAATTTTTGAGGAACTGTAACTGTTGTTAATGTCGTATCATGTGATAATTGGTCAAAAATAACATTATCAATTGCCTTAGGAATTGCGCAACCTCCATCACCAATAGTATTTACTTGTGTTACTGTCCAATGATTAGAATCCGTCCAATTTCCATCAAATGCTGTAGGAGAAGAGCTGTCTGCTCTCCAATAATAAGTCATTGGACTACTAACAGTACTAAAGTTCCAATTGTCATTTCCACCTAAGTCAATTACGTTACTTACATTAGGACTACTGTATCCATCAGCATCCAAGTTTTGTAAAGTAATATAATCAAACCCAGTTGTACTACCTTGTATATCTGTAGCTATTTGTCCACTACCATCAACGGTTTTTATTTGCGTACTAATTGTACAACCAACTCCTGTTGCTACGAAATTCCCTGTTATGGTTAGCTTACTGGTTACTCCCCCAGGAAAGAAATATTGATAACCACCAACTACATTTAAATCACCATTAATAGTTATGTTTTGCATAGATAAATCTAAAGGGCCATCACCATTAAAATAGGCATGACCACCTATTGAAACATTCCCTAATACATTTAAACTAGCACTATCATTTCTAAAAACTCTTAATTCACTCCCAGATATTGTTGTAAAAGCTGGTAGTTCAAAGCTAGCATCTAGAGTGTTTTCTCCAGTAATATTAGGGTTTGTTGATAAGAAATTAACTATAGCTCCATTTGTAGTAGTGATGTTTAATTTACCATGTTGGTCATACCAACTAGTATCTGTTAAAATGTTCATTACAGTATTATCAATATCTAAAGCAGTGGCTGTAAGGTGTGAACCAGATGCTGCAAATTCATTAATAGTAATTATTTTGTTTACTGCAATTAATTTAGAAGTTGAAAGATGAAGCTGTCCTAGGTTATGTAAATTGGATAGAAGCGTGTAATTCGCTGAAGTTAACAATAACTTATTAGCCAATGTTTGGGTAGAGAAATCCATAGTATTGGAAGCTCCATGAAAAAATATGTATGAATTTATTGACCAAATCATTGTTGTATTTAAACTAATGTCTCCATAAATATTTAATAATGAGCTATTTGTAGAGGTAAACGTTCCGGTAGACCCATCATTTACCCAAGTCATATTTTTAATATTCCCTTCTATATCAAGGTCAACTGTTTTCCCTGTCATGTTTTCAAAAACAACATCATCTTGAGAGTTTGGAACACATCCTAAATCCCAATTATTTGCATTGCTCCAAAAGTCATCAATACCATTTCCTGTCCAACGTAATGTTTTGGGAGTTACTCCTGTAATATCCCAACAGGTGTTATTTCCAAGATCAATAACATCTGTAGCAGTATATGTTATTGCTCCAGAGCTACATCCATCAGAAGCACTATTAGAAGCTGAAATGTACTCTAAAATAACATCATGTATATTTATATTATTTTGAGAAGTGATATTTTTTAAGCTCGTTGCTCTAAAGAAAGTTGGCCCAGTACAGTTTACACTAGCATTTTGAATAATATTCCCAACAGTAATATCTTCATTTAGATAAATCCCAGTATTACTTTCTAATACGAGGTTTCCTGTTGTATTTATTTCCTTAGCTGTAATAGCTGTGTTTTCCTTTAAATAAAGATCTCCTGTACTATTTAATACACCACTTAAAATAAATGTCCCATCTGTATTAAAATTAACATCTCCAAATTGATCAGTCGATGCTGTTATTGATTGTGCAGTATCTACTCTATTAAAGTTTAATGTAGCGTTAGCCAAACGAAGTCCCCCAGTTGACCATAATGACGTGGTACTGGTATTATAGGGTTCTTTTATTGCTCCAAAAAGGTCAATTGTAGATGTTCCCCCATTAAAAATAGCGTCAATAGCAACTACTCGTAAACTTGGAATATCCAAATTGTAATTATTAGTATTTATTGTACCTGAAACCAAATCAAAAGGAACGCGATCTGAAGCAACCCAGGAATTGGAAATAAGTTTTAAATTGCTCTGAAAGTTGAAAAAACCAGCTGCATTGTCGAACCTTACTCTACAGGATAATTCTTGATTACTAAAGTTAATATTGTAAGCTCCTGACCATATAAAACGTAAATCACCTGTTATATTTGTAGTTAAGTAAGTAGTGTCAGCCAAATTAAAACCTCCCCCATTGGCATCACCTATATTGAGGATAAAGGTACATGTGAAAACAAACTGATTCGTAAATGTACTATCCATATTTAAACTAGCACAAAATGCGTCGGAATCCACAATAACAGTTCGTAGTCCTGCTGTAAAAGAAGCGTCTACAAAGTAAACATTATCCTTTGGTCTTGGAGCTTGTGCGGGAATTTCAGAAGCATTTACACTCCCAACTCTCCATGAACACGGGCTTGTCCAATCTCCACTTCCACCATCTTCTAAATCACCAACCCAGTAAAGATCTAAACTTGATCCACTTCCATTTGTTGTGGTACTAGTACATGGTAATTGAGCAAATAGAACAGATGTGCAAAAAAATAAGATTAAAAAATGATATAGTTCTTTTGTTTTCATAATACGGGTTTTAATTTCCTGATAAAAAAAACTATTACAACTTAACCGCCTAATAATTGAGCTTGATGTAATAGCTTACTATTATCAGGTAGTTAATAATTTTGGTGTTTAAAATAATTTTTTTCCAATCGCATTAAGTGTTTATGTTTAATACTCTTTGTTGAAGTGTAAAAGCAATTATTTATATGCTTTTGAATATAAGATAAGGACACTATAAATAGTATTGGGGATAGCTATTTTCTTTCAAATACCTTATGCTATTATAAACATATGTCTTTATAACTATGTTCTGTTTTATTAAGTTTTGTTACCCAACAAAAACTCTTTTTTTTACAAAAAAAAATATAACTGCTTGTTTATGAGTATTTTGTGAATTTGTTCGTTTATTTTTTGTAGTTTTATGAAACCCTCCAACTTTTTGAACAGTGTAAAATTCAAACTGATGGTACTTTCAAAATCTTGCAGTCTTGAGATTTGATCTACAAAGTAACTATATTTCATACAAAGTAATATGTTGATTTTTAACATGGCTAGTTAATTAAACATAATTGCTGCCTTAACTTTAATATTATGAAAAACACAATTTACACCTTTATGGTTTTTGTTGCAATGTCAGCTTCATTTGCACAAGGTAATTCAAATGGAAACTCCAATGGTCAAGGTAACCATAATCACCCCCCCCATGATCAAGATAATTCAAATGAAAACTCCTATAGTCAAGGTGACTATAATGAAGATACAAGTATAGATTCTCTCAATTTATCCTTGATTTCACAATCTATAAATGTCAATAATTTTGGAGCAATGGGGGATGGTACTACCGATGATTATATTGCAATTCAAAGTGCTATAGATGCTGCAGAATTAACTGGCGCCAAAGTTACTATGCCCGTAGGAATATATAGTATTAGTCAGACACTTTTAATACCAGCAGGAGTAATGATAGAAGGAGAAGGGCGTGGAGCAACTTCACTAGAAACTCCTTATAATGGGACAATAATTAAAAATTCGAGTACACAAGTTGCCATAAGAATTGTAGGACAAAATTCCGGTTTAAAAGACTTAGTAGTCTATGACACTGATAATGAAGGGGCAGCAGGTGGCGTGGAAATCGTGGCTGATGGCATACTGATTGAAAGTATTGTTTTGGAGCGAGTTTTAATTTTTGGGTTTACTGACGGACCAGCTTTAAAGCTATATGCAAAAAATACTGGAGGTATAAGCTACTGTTCATTTTATGATGTAAGGATTAGATATGCTAAAACAGGTATTTTATTGGAGCAGGATGCAACATCCTTTGTAAATTCTAATTCCTTTTTTCATGGTGCAATATCTGGTGATGGCTTTGATTATTGTTTGCGTGTTTTAGGGGGGAATAACAATGTTTTTAACTCAGTTATATTTGAATCATATAGTACTAATTATGGTCATATAGTTATCGAATCTGGACAGATTCTTGGGAATAATCTTAGAATAGAAGGAGTTTCTCAATCGGCCGATATTCCTTTAATACAATTAAATACAGGTACTTTTGGAACTGAAATTTCAGGGAGAAGTACAGGTGGATTAACCATAGACAATGGAGATAATTATATTGATATAAAAAGTGATAAATCTATCGATTTTAAAAATTCACATAATAACTTATTCTTAAATTCTTGTTTCAATGGAATAGAAGGTCACACGATACCATATTGGGACATTTCTGCTACTGGAATTACTGTTGAGTCACTATCACCAGAAATATTACCTGGTTATCAAGTTGCGAAAATAACTATACCAGCAGGAATTGATGGTTATTTAAGGCCCTCATTTAAATATTTGCCGCCAACTTTACTTCCAGCCAAATATGATCGAGTTAATTTTGGTGCTTATATAAAAACGGATAAGCCTAATGCTGTAACGACCATTTGTAGAGCACCAGCGGGAATAGTAACAGGTAGTTACCATCCTGGAGATTCTGAGTGGCATATGATTGGGATGAGAAGTCTAGTGGATCGAACTACTTCATATGAACCAAAATTTCATATAGTAAATTCAAATTCCTCAACTCCACTTGTAATATATATTACTACACCGACATTGGTTTTTGGAGATACTACAGTTCAAATAGAGGCAGCTCCAATTTCTGAGGCTGGAGGAATAATAACAGGAACATTAACGACAAGTATGACATCTATATCAACAGATGTTACAGGTTATTTAATTTTACCAGAAGCAGGAAATGTTTTTGAAATAAGTGGTACAAATACTACTGTTAGGATTAATCATCAAACTGCAAATCATTTTCCAAAAGGCACCGTAATTACACTTTTGTTTAATGACGCTAATGCTAATGTTATTAATAGTGGTTATATACGGCTAGT
>JABSPO010000062.1 GCA_013214625.1 Flavobacteriaceae bacterium | reverse complement strand
AAAACCTATATACTGGACACCTATATTTAATCGATGTGCTGTGTTGATATTTTTAACACCTATAACCGTTGTGTGTTGATGTGCAAGGATATTTAATTTATAACGTACTCGATAGTATATATACTTACCATAAACAATAAGAAAAATACTTTTTGCTTGCTTGCATTTTTTATAAATATTATAACTATCCTTTATTAAATATTTCACACTACCTATTTAACTAATTTACTTAACACCGTTAATATAACCGTAGTTACTTTTCTTATCAACGGGCTCTTTTCTATTTTTTTTAGCAATTTAATTCGTTTAGAAGGCGCTTTAATCTGACTCAATAAAAATGCATCTAAATCACTATTAAACATTGCTTTTAAATACTTCTGTAATACCCTGTTTTTTTCAAACTGAATTAGCTTTTCATTTTCTGGGTTAGAAGATATTCCATTCATATCAAAAACAGTTACTGCTTTGTCAATTTTATGGAAAGACTCTCCGTTTAATCCTATTGTTTTGAAAAAAAATTCCCAATCGGAAATTATTTTATTATGTTCATTATACAGCCCATACCTATCAAACAGTTCCTTTTTTATAAATGTAGCTGGATGATAAATTGTTTTGGTTAACAGGTAATTAAATGATATTTTTTCTGGGTGTTTTTTTTCCTCTAGCCCACCTTCTTTTTCCAAACATAAATTCCCCCCTATAAATGACGCCTTAAAATCATACAAACTAATTACCTCTTCTAGGATTATTGATGATATTAAATAATCCCCACTATTTACAAATAATACATACGCTCCTTTAGCTAACAAAATACCTTTGTTCATGGCATTGTAAATACCCGAGTCTGGCTCACTTATCCAGCGTAACCTGTTATCTGCATATGTTTTAATTTGCGCAACACTAGTATCTGTTGAGTTTCCATCTATAACGATATATTCAAAATTAGCATACGTTTGCCTTAATACACTATCCATAGTTTTTTTTAAACCTTGGGCATCGTTATAGTTTATGGTTATTACGGACAATAAGGGTACACTCATTTTTAAATAGTATAATTTACATGTTTAAATACGTCAAAATCGGAATTTTCATCACCATTATAAATTTTCTGATGGCGCTTTTCAGCATATAACTTTAACGTTTCATATTGTTGATACAATTCATATTCCCTATACAAACGCTCCTTAGGAAAGGGTTGTTGTTGCTTTTCATACGAAATTTCTACTCCTTCGTTTTTTAAATAATATTCCAATGAAGGAGCATTATGATTATAAAAATGAAGATAAGGTTTTATACACTGCCAATCATGATTGATTCCCATCAAATAAATTTCAGGAACTTTTACATAAATTGCCAATTGCAATCCTACAATAGTCACACTCCAGGGGGATATAATTGGTTTGGTAAAATCAATCGGGAAATCGCCTCCATAGGAATATGTAAATACTTTCCTCTCCGCAAATACTCTTGTTGCTATTTCTTTATCTCTTTTTTCAACCAAAACAGGAGTTCCAAGCGGTAACACTTCATTACACCGAGACCACCAATTCACCAAAACTTTTTCTGTAATAGGCGGATGTGAGGCGGCAAAAACATGTATGCTTGGTTTTATTGCATTAATTGCTGGATGTTCATAAAAATTCCCCATCGTAATCACCATTGTGTTTTTAGATAAATTAGTGAGCTCTAATTCATTAATTGACGGCGAAGACCCCAAGATAATACAATCAGAGAAATGACTAAACAACGTTAAAAGTTCTTTGTTCCCCTTATTACTATAAGAATTTGTTATAAAACTTTTAATTTTTGTTTTAATTTTTTGTAACAACATTATTTATTTTACTAGGTATTTCCCATCAATCAACGCTACATTTGTAGCTCTATTTATTTTACCTACATCCCAGAAGTCACCAGAAAACACTGTGAAACTTAGCACATTATGTAGTAAATCAAGTTGTTTGACCGTTACTTTTGCTGTTTGCACCACTACTACTACTGAATAACTTCCGCCACGTAACATTAATTGTGGTAATTCCAACTCTACATACCCATCAATTTCATTAAAAACAACGCCCATTTCATCAGAATAGAAATCAGCTATTTTCACTTCATTGGTGTCGTAAATTACTAAACCAAATATTAACTCCGTACAATCAATTTTTTTGTTAAAAACTAAATGCAACCGAAATTTGACATAGTCTCCAGAAATAATTTCATTAACCGAAACTCCTTGTTTATTTAACAATTCTACTTTAGAGAAATGCAGTTCTCCAGATCCTTTTCTGTCTGTACGTTCTAACAAGTTAATTCTAGCCTTCTGACTTTCATTATTTAAATAAAAATGAACTGCCTCATCGGATGTTCCTGTATAAATCACTTCTCCTTGATTTAATACAATTGCTGAAGTACATAAGTTTTTAACCGCCGTCATATTATGACTAACAAACAATACGGTACGTCCTCCCTCTTGAGAAATAGATTGCATTTTACCGATGGCTTTTTTCTGAAACTCCGCATCACCGACAGCCAACACCTCGTCAATTATCAATATATCCGGTTCTAGATGCGCTGCCCCCGCAAATGCCAAACGAACTTTCATTCCGCTTGAATATCGCTTTACGGGAGTATCAATATAGCGTTCACAGCCTGAAAATTCAATGATTTCATCTAGCTTAGCATTAATTTCCTTTTTAGTCATCCCCAAAATGGCGCCATTTAAAAAAACATTTTCTTTTCCCGTCATTTCTGGATGAAACCCAGTACCCACCTCTAATAATGATGCTATCCTACCATTAATCTTTATACTTCCAGTAGTAGGCCCTGTTACTTTTGATAGTATTTTTAATAAGGTTGATTTACCAGCACCATTCTTCCCAATAATACCTAAAACCTCTCCTTTTTTAACCTCAAAATTAATATCCTTCAAGGCCCATACGTAATTAGAGCCTCCTTTTGAAGCCCTGTCATTTTGCTCCCCTATTTTTAAATATGGATCTTCCTTACCACGTATACCATGCCACCACCTGTTTAAATCATGACTAATGGTACCTGTCCCAACAAGCCCTAAACGGTACTGTTTTGAAAGGTTTTCTATTTTTAATATAACTTCACTCATATTATAGTGGGTAGTAAGTAGTGAATAGAAAGTAGTGTTACCCTATATTAATACCTTTACTACATATTATTTTTTACTTTGAATATAATTTTTAAACATCTATAAGCAAACCTCCTAGTTCTTTACTTTTAGGTGTGAATTTTAACTATACAGCTATTAAATACTGTGTTTCTAATTCTGCAAATGAATTGAGTCAATTCCTTAATTTTATTTTCTGCGCTACCTTCAGCTACATTTGAAGGAACTGACACTGCTGCTCTTCTTATTTGACTGGTTAATCCAAATTTTCATCAACAGGAAAAGCACCAGAGATCTTGCAAATAAAAGACACGAACTCCATACTCTACTTCCAAACAATTAACTCTTTATGCCCCATACTTTTTTCAGCATTCACTAATCAACTTTCATTATCACTAACTCACCTGTAACCATCCTCAGTTAACTATTAACAGTCAACCCTTCACTATTAAATCGTGTCAATAAAGGTTTTTTCTGTTTTGTTAAATATAACAATTCCCATCATTAAAATTACCAAAGTAACAATTGCGGTGTATAGCAATCCAAATACCGAAATTTCCCCCTCACCTAGCAGCATATACCTCGCTGCTTCTATAATATGTGCCATAGGATTATATTCTACAGCCCAAGCATATTCAACTAATTTCTCTTTTATTAATGAAATAGGATACATTACTGCGGACATATACATTAATAACTGTACTCCAAAACTTACTAAAAAGGTCAAATCTCTATATTTAGTAACCATTGAGGAAATAATCATTCCTAAACCAAGACCTAACATCCCCATACATAAAACCAATAACGGAAAAAATAAAATCGCTGTGCTAGGTTGTACTATATTGCCAATGAAAAAATAATAAATATAAAATACTAAAAACACGAGGAGTTGTATCCCAAACTTAAGAAGGTTTGATATTATAACAGATAAAGGCATTATGATTCTTGGAAAGTATACTTTACCAAAAATATTTTCATTCTTTTTAAATGTATCTGAAGTTGCTGTCAAACACTCTCTAAAATAATTCCATGTAGTAATTCCAGCTAAATTAAATAAAAAAGGCGGTATAGTACCCGTTTCAATTCCCGCTACATTATTAAAAATCAAGGTGAAAATAACCGACGTAAATAAGGGTTGTATCAAATACCACAAAGGCCCTAATACTGTTTGTTTATATACGGTAATTACATCTCTTTTAACAAAAAGCAACAATAAGTCTCTATACTTCCATGTTTCTTTAAAATTGAAATTTATTAATTTTTGGTTTGGTGTGATTACATCTAACCATTTTTTTTCTGTATTCAAATCAGTTCTTTTTTAACTAATTAGTAAATATTAATCGCGCTTAAATAATTGCTTTATTTTAGCCAACACCCCTTTCTCTTCATCAACTTCATGATACCCATTACCATACATACCATAACCATAGCCATAACCATAGCCGTAACCATAGCCCGTTTTAGTTTTATAATGATTTAGTACAAAACTTAAATTTTTAATTTCCTTATGTACATACTTTTCATTTATCAGCCCTAACATAGATTTTTTGGTATAATCTTGACGAATCATATAAATATTTGCATCAGAATATCGAGTTAAATCTAACGCATCAGTTACCAATCCTAATGGAGGTGTATCAAAAATTATGTATTCGTATTTTTCTTTTAAAATACTAACAAACTCCTCCATTCTTTTACTAATCAATAATTCCGAAGGATTAGGCGGTATTGGACCAGAAGTAATTAAATCTAAATTCGGAATTTGTGTTTTTTGTATAATATCATCCAAATTCTTATTATTGATTAAAAAATTCACCACTCCATAATCATTATGTAACTCAAAAGCATCGAATATTTTTGGTTTACGCAAATCTAAACCTACAAGCACAGTTTTTTTATCACCCATTGCATACAAGCTAGCCAAATTTATTGCCGTAAACGACTTTCCTTCTCCACTTACAGAAGAAGTTACCAAAATTGTTCTAGCTCCTGTTTGCGCAGTTTTCTTATTATAAATAAACTCTAAATTAGATCGTATTGACCTAAAAGACTCACTAACAGGAGACTTAGAGCGATTAAAAACAGCTAACACCACACTACTTTTACCAATCACACCTAATAGGGGTATTTTAGACAAAAAAGTGATGTCTTCTGGACTAGTAATATTTGTATTTAATATAAATAACAATGTAATTAACAGTATTGGAATCCCTCCTCCTATAATACCTGCTATAATATAATTCATGTTTTTATTCGGACCAACTAAACCAACACTAATTACTTTTGCTTCATCAATAATTAGTAAATCTGAAACACTAGCCGCCTTAATCATTTTTGCTTCACTTCGTTTTTCTAAAAACAGTTCATACAAACCATTACTTAAGCTATATTGTCGCTCAATATTAACTAATTTTTGCTGATTCTCCGGTAGCATAGAAAACTTCTCTTCTACTTTTGCTAAACGACTTAAAATTATTTTATTTTCTAAATTTAACGCCGTTCGGTATGCTTTTATATTTTCAAACAATACCGTTTTCAGTGAATTTATATTTCTGTCTAAATCGAAAAAAATAGGAGAATCTTCTCGCACAGCATATTCATATTTTGTTCGGGTTACAGACAGTTCTATAATTCTACTTATACTCTTTACTATATTAGGTTCATCTACCCCAACAACAGACGGAGCAGGTACATCTGCAAATATTTTATTACCTATTAAATATTGTTCTAAATTAGCCAAATATTCTAATTTGGAGCGCAAAGTATTTTTCTCTAAGTCTAAACTATTTAAATCAGAAACTAACTTTTCTCCTTCTCCTTCTAAGTTTATTGATTTTGTTTTTTTATAAAATGAATTTAATTCTTGTTCATTTATGTTTACTCTATTTTTTAAACTATCCAGCATTTTATCAACAAACCCAATTGTTTTGGTCGCAAATAAATTTTTACGCTCTAATTGATCCCTACTCAATACTTCTACAGAAGCATTTACATAATCTACAATACGATACTTATTAGTTCCGTTCATTGATAAATTAACTATCGGAGAACCCGAAACAATAGAACGAACAGCAACCCCTCTATACATAGCTACTGAACTATCAAAATCAGAAAAAGTGACATCAAATGGCTCAAAATTAGTTAATAATTCATTCGTAGTTTTTAATACTTTAAATTGAAAGAAAGGAAGTTTCACCAACTCATTGTATGTATATTTTTTAGTTACCTCTTCCAGAACAACTTTTTCAATTTTCTTGTATTTAGTCCCGTAATGTTGCACTTGAACTGCAGCGATAGGGTTTGAATATGAAAGTTGATAACTAAAATCGTCTAAAGGAGTAATGGTTATTTTTTTATTTAATTGCTGAGAAACAGTGGTGTCTACTTCAATAATAAACGGCATTGTTTTATAAGCGTCATAAGGCCAATATTCTGCTTGCTTAGTATAATTTACATAGTACTGTAAATACTCAACTACTTTTTCATTATGTGACCTTGATTTGAATAAGGTTACCGTGGTTTGTATTTTATCCGAAGCACCTCCCCAATTAAAGGTTAGGTTCGTTGTTGAGGTGAAAAAAGGGTTTTTATCATTCGAAATAACCACCTGACTACTCACTGAATACCTAGATTTTTTACGCAAATTAACTTGATATGCTACCGTAAAACAAACTACTAAAAACAACAGAAATAACCACCAGTTTTTGATTATTTTAAAAAACAAGTCTTTAAAATTCACCATCGGTTTAAAATCAGAAAAACGAAACTCTTCATCCATAATCAAATCTATAAGCTTTTAAACAAAAAATAAGTGGTAATCAACGTTGTGAAAATTGTAAATACCGTAGTGAATGACTGTAGTCCTTTTTCCCCAATCCCCCATGACTTCTGTGGCAATGCTTTCACATAAATCATGTCATTGGGTTGAATATAAAAAAAAGGCGATTCAAAAATCGCGATATCTGTTAAATCTATATGGTGTATTTTATTACCTCCAGGGTACGGACGTATAATGAGCACATCTTTTTTATCGCCTAACACAGGAATATCTCCTGCATTTGCAATGGCTTCAAAAATATTGACACGCTCTTGAAAAATAACTTGTGTACCGGACGAACCTATCTCTCCGAAAGTAGTATACTTTACCCCTCCCAATTTTACGGTAACAAACAAATTAGCTTCTTCTTTAAAATAGTTAGCTATAAGTAACTGTGTTATTTTAATTTTAATCTCTTCTATTGTTAAGTTCAACACCCCTACTTTACCTAATGTAGGCATCGTAATTTCTCCATGATTATCAATTAAAAACCCATCAAAATACAAGCCTCGCTGTGACGTTGCTTCTACATTGTTTTCAGAAGCCAAAGGATTAAACATTCCAACCAATGCCTGATCCAATGCCTTGATACGGACACTCAACACATCATTAATTTGCACTCTATAGGGTGGTAATTGCTTACTCAACAACACCTGCTCGATTACTTGACTTCTGTTTTGCATGTATTCTGTTTGCTTTCCTGAAATACAAGATGTTAAAAGCAACAACAATACAAATACTTGAAAAAACCTAAATTTCATTCAATTCCCCTTTTTTAGTAAGTTACAAATATAACTTTTCAGTACTAATAATAAAACTTTATACCTTATATCTAAAGAATTTCCTTTTAATTTGTAAAAAAATAAAAAAGTGAACTACTTATCTGTAGAAAATATATCGAAATCATACGGTGAACGTGTATTGTTTGACAATATCTCATTCGGAATTAACAAGGATCAGAAAATTGCTTTTATTGCAAAAAACGGTACTGGAAAGTCTACTATCCTAAATATCATTACTAATCGTGATCAAGCTGATTCTGGGCAAATTGTAAAACGAAAAGAACTATCTATTTCTTTTCTATCTCAAGATGATATCTTTGATGAAACATTGACTATTGAAGAAACCATTTTTGCGTCGGACAACCAGACTTTAAAAATAATTCAGCAATATGAAAAAGCATTAGAAAACCCTGAGGATTCAGATGCGTATCAAAAAGCTTTTGATTTGATGGATCAATACAATGCTTGGGATTTTGAAACTCAATACAAGCAAATATTGTTCAAATTAAAATTGGAGCAACTTGATAAAAAAGTAAGTTTACTTTCTGGAGGACAAAAAAAGCGTTTGGCTTTAGCTACTATTTTGATTAGCAAACCTGATTTGTTAATTTTAGATGAACCTACCAATCATTTGGATTTAGAAATGATCGAATGGTTAGAAGCATACTTCAAAAAAGAAAATATTACACTATTCATGGTTACTCACGACAGGTTTTTCTTAGAACGTGTTTGTAACGAGATTATCGAATTAGAAAACGGACAATTATATAATTACAAAGGTAATTATTCGTACTATTTAGAAAAAAAAGAAGCACGCGTAGCTGCAGCTAACACCGAAATTGGTAAAGCAAAAAACCTATTCAAAAAAGAATTAGATTGGATGCGTCGTCAACCAAAAGCACGTACCACAAAATCTAAATCAAGAATAGATGATTTCTACCAAATAAAAGAAAAAGCACATTCCAGACGTAAGGACCATATCATGGAATTGGAAATTAACATGTCTCGTCTAGGGAATAAAGTTGTTGAATTCCATAATGTATACAAAGCATTTGGAGATAAAAAAATCCTCGACAAATACAATTATTCTTTTATAAAAGGGGAACGAATTGGAATTATTGGTAAAAATGGGACTGGAAAATCTACTTTTCTTAACATGCTTACCGGTACAGAAAAACCTGACGCTGGAAAAGTTATCACTGGTGATACCGTTAAATTTGGTTATTACACCCAAAAAGGGATTAACATAAAACCTGGGCAAAAGGTCATTGAAGTAATCCGTGAGTATGGTGATTACATCCCACTTTCAAAAGGTAGAAAAATATCTGCATCACAACTATTAGAACGTTTTTTATTCGATAAGAAAAAACAATACGATCAAGTAGAAAAACTTTCAGGTGGAGAACGTAAAAGACTATACTTATGTACTGTTTTGATACAAAATCCTAACTTTTTAATTTTAGATGAACCTACAAATGATTTAGATATCGTTACACTAAGTGTTCTTGAAAACTTCCTACTGGACTATCCAGGCTGTTTATTAGTTGTCTCGCATGACAGGTACTTTATGGATAAAGTTGTAGATCATTTATTTATATTCAGAGGCGAAGGTATTATTGAAGATTTCCCTGGTAATTACTCTGATTTTAGATCTTATGAAGATAGTGCTTCTCCAGTGGCAAAAAACGTAGCAAAGAAAGAAAAAATATCTTGGAAAAAAGAAACCAAAGTACAGCTTTCTTTCAATGAGCAAAAGGAATACAATCGTTTAGAAAAAGATATTCAGAAAATTGAAAAAGAGAAAACAGCTTTAGAAAACAGTTTTGCTACCAAAGAATATACTCCAGAAGAAATTCAAGAAGTTACAAAAAAAATAAAACAACTTGGTGACGCCATGGATGAAAAGGAAATGCGTTGGTTTGAGTTATCAGCTAAACTTGAAAATTAGTTATTAGTTAAGTTGAAGATTTGAAAAAAAACTCAAATCTTCAACTTAAAAAAATCTATTTTCTTTTATCTTTATTTTCTTTTTATAGCTCTTCGTCAAAAGTTATGGGTTTTACGAAAAATGTCATTTCGAAACGAAGCGCATCGGAGTGAGAAATCGAATTATTTTATAGTTTATTGTCAGAAATAGTGTGATTGAGCTTCTTATGTGATTTCTCCTAAGGTCGAAATGACTAAAAAAAGTTAATTGCTTAAAATTTTTATTTTTCTAATTTTAACTACCCCGCTATTTTTAGAGAAGAACCCTTTTTTTTAAAAATTAAATCCGATTTCGATTTCAACCAATAACGGATAGCCGATAGCCGATAGCAAAATTCAAAAAAAATGTTTCAAGTAATAGCCTACATAAAATTTTTATTTCACTCAACAAATGAACATGGGGTGCACTCTCCTTTTGTTTTTGACTTGATCACAAAATGTTTTTATCATAAAAAAAAGCTAACTATATACCAAAAACTAGATCAGTACCGAACAGAACTACTAAGTAACCTAAACAACATTCAGGTAACCGATTTCGGCGCAGGAAGTAGAGTATTCAAAAGCAATACTAGAAGTATCTCTGCAATTGCAAATACAGCAGGGATAACAAAAAAAAGAAGTCAATTACTTACTCGATTGTCACAATATTTTGATTTCAACACTGTACTTGAATTTGGGACTTCACTAGGACTAGCATCGGCAGCTATAGCTTTCGGAAACCCTAAAACAAAAATAACAACCTTAGAAGGCTGCCCAGAAACTTCTAGAATAGCACAAGAACAATTTAAAGAACACCAACTAAACAACATTACCTCAATAATCACTGATTTCTCTGCTTTTCTAAAAGAAGATAAATCAAATTATGATTTAGTCTATTTTGACGGAAATCATCAAAAAGAAGCTACTCTAGAATATTTCAATTCCTTAATAGACAACACAAACAACTACTCAATGTTTATATTTGACGATATTCATTGGTCAAAAGGAATGGAAGAAGCCTGGGAAGAAATCAAAACACACCCAAAAGTAACTATCACAATTGATACTTTTTTCTGGGGTTTTGTTTTTTTTAGAACCGAAACAAAACACAAGGAACATTTCACAATAAGAGCTTAAATTACTCTAATCACCTAAGACGACTTCTACAATTAGTATACTTAAGATAAAAATACTATTGTGCTATAATTGTTTTCAAGTGTCATTCTGAATTCATTTCAAAATCTCATCTTATGGGTGAAAAGTCACTCATCACCAGAACCTGAAATAAGTTCAGGTTGACGACAAGTTTTCACAACCTCATTCCGAATTCATTTCGGGATTTCATCTTATAAAAAAAATAACCCCTTGCTAATGAAAGCACTTTGACCGGCTCAGTGTGACAAAAAAAATCTTGCAGCGTCATTCCGAATTTATTTCGGAATCTCATCTTATGGGTACAAAATCACTCATCAAGAGAACCTGAAGCATGTGCAAATTAACGTGCTTATTTATGACTAATTGCGAACAATCAAAAGTTAATTACTAATCTTTAAAATAATTAATTTTTAAATCTTTAAATTGCAGGAAGAACAAAAAACGAAATTTTATTGAATACATTTCCCTAATAAGAAAAAAGAAGGTGATTTTTCAAGTATTGAATTTTTTCAATCTTTTTAACTTGCAAAAGATTCCCTCCTTCGAGGGAATGACAAAAAAATAAACCCTTAAACGAATCAACTTTTTAAAATGAAAGTATATACTAAAACTGGAGACAAAGGAACAACTGCCTTATTTGGCGGAACCCGTGTACCTAAACACCACATAAGAATAGACAGCTACGGGACAGTTGACGAATTAAACTCCTATATCGGATTAATTAGAGATCAAGAAATCGATACCCACTCCAAAGAAATATTAATCAAAATTCAAGACCACTTGTTTACCATTGGCGCAATTTTAGCCACTGATCCTGAAAAACTAATTTTGAAAAACGGTAAAGAACGCTTGAATATCCCAAAAGTAGAAGAGACTGATATTGAATTTTTAGAAAAAGAAATTGACACTATGGAAGAAAGTCTTCCACCAATGACTCATTTTGTATTACCTGGGGGCCACACCACCGTGTCATATTGTCACATTTCTCGTTGTGTTTGTAGGCGCGCAGAGCGATTAGCTAGTGCTCTATATGAAGCATCTCCATTCGATCAACGTACATTAAAGTATTTAAATAGACTTTCTGACTACCTTTTTGTATTGGCACGAAAGTTGTCTCAAGACTTAGGAGCAGATGAAGTAAAATGGATACCTAAAAAGTATTAAAAAAACATCATTTCTGACGCTCATACACTCGTTAAGGTAATACTAAAAAATACTACGAAAAAAACGTTCTTATAAATAACACTGAAATAATTAACTTTTTACTTGATTTATTCATTTAAAAAATTATTTTTGCTTAAAATTAAAAATTAGTTACAATTATGTATTGGACTCTAGAATTGGCGTCACATTTAAGTGATGCACCATGGCCGGCAACAAAAGATGAATTAATTGATTATGCAATTAGAACCGGTTCCCCTTTAGAAGTTGTCGAAAACCTTCAAGCGATTGAAGATGAAGGAGATCAATATGATTCTATTGAAGAAATTTGGCCTGACTATCCTACCGAAGAAGATTATCTTTGGAACGAGGAAGAATATTAACAAATAAGTAAAAGTCTCTTTATAAAGAGACTTTTTTTATATCACATTTAGAAAAACTGACATCATGAATTTCATTAATAAAATACTTAAAGTATTTGTTGGAGACAAGTCTCAAAAAGACATCAAGGAAATACAACCTCTAGTAGATAAAATCAGAAAGATTGAACCTACTCTTGTTAATCTTTCTCATGATGAATTAAGAGCTAAAACAGTTTCGTTCAAAGCCAAAATAGCGGATTCTATCACTACTATTAACGACACAATCAAATCGTTAAAAGAAGAAATAGAGGCTACAACTGATATTGACAAAAAAGAAACGTTATATGCTCAAATAGATGCTTTAAACGATGAAGCATATGAAGTTACGGAAAAAATATTATTAGAAATCCTACCTGAAGCCTACGCAGTTATTAAAGAAACTGCAAAACGTTTCACTAATGAAGACACGCTATCTGTATCTGCATCAACATACGATAGAGAATTATCTTCGACAAAGGAATATATTTCTTTAGAAGGAGATAATGCAATATGGCAAACCTCTTGGGATGCTGCTGGAACACCAGTTGTGTGGAACATGATTCACTATGACGTACAACTTGTTGGTGGTATTGCAATGCATCAGGGTAAAATTGCTGAAATGCATACTGGGGAAGGAAAAACTCTAGTTGCTACACTTCCTATGTACTTAAATGCGCTTACCGGAAACGGAGTTCACTTGGTTACAGTAAACGACTATCTTGCAAAACGTGATAGCGCATGGATGGCACCAATTTTTCAATTTCACGGATTAACTGTTGACTGTATTGATTACTATCAACCAAATTCTCCTGAACGTAGAGCTGCATACAATGCTGATATTACTTACGGTACTAATAATGAATTCGGATTTGATTACTTACGTGATAACATGTCACATTCTCCGGAAGATTTAGTCCAACGCAAACATAATTACGCAATTATTGATGAAGTTGATTCTGTTTTAGTTGATGATGCGCGTACACCATTAATCATTTCTGGACCTGTTCCTCAAGGAGACAGACATGAGTTTACCGAATTAAAACCTAAAATTGCTGACATCGTAGAAATACAACGCAAGCATTTAGTAGGTATTTTATCAGAAGCAAAAAAGCTAATAAAAGCTGGTGATACTAAAGAAGGTGGTATTCAATTACTACGTGTTTTTAGAGGATTGCCTAAAAACAAAGCATTAATTAAGTTTTTAAGTGAAGAAGGAGTTCGTCAGTTACTTCAAAAAACTGAAAACTTTCACATGGCAGACAACAACAAGGAAATGCCTAAAGTTGATACTGAACTATACTTTGTAATTGAAGAAAAAAACAATCAAATAGAACTTACTGATAGAGGTATTGATTATTTATCAGGAGAAGGAAATAGAGATTTCTTCGTAATGCCAGACATTGGTACGGAGATAGCTAAAATTGAAGTTAAAAACTTAGAAGCTGAAAAAGAAGCTGAAGAGAAAGAAGAACTATACCGAGACTTTAGTATAAAAAGTGAACGAATTCATACCTTAAACCAATTACTAAAAGCATACACTTTATTTGAAAAAGATACAGAGTATGTAGTAATGGAAAATAAAGTTATGATTGTAGATGAATCTACAGGTCGTATCATGGATGGTCGTCGTTATTCTGACGGATTACACCAAGCTATTGAAGCTAAAGAAGATGTTAAAATTGAAGCAGCTACACAAACATTTGCCACAGTTACACTACAAAATTTCTTTAGAATGTATAACAAACTTTCAGGAATGACAGGTACTGCCGTTACTGAAGCTGGAGAGTTATGGGAAATCTATAAATTAGATGTTGTTGAAATCCCTACTAACCGCCCTATCGCAAGAGATGATAGAGAAGATTTAGTTTACAAAACAAAACGTGAAAAATACAATGCCGTTATTGATGAAGTAACGGAACTATCTAAACAAGGTCGTCCAGTACTTATTGGTACAACATCAGTAGAAATTTCAGAATTATTAAGTAGGATGCTTAAAATAAGAAGCATCCCTCATAACGTACTGAATGCAAAAATGCATAAAAAAGAAGCGGATATTGTTGCAGAAGCTGGTAAAGCTGGTTTTGTTACTATTGCAACAAATATGGCTGGTCGTGGTACCGATATTAAATTATCTGACGCTGTTAAAAAAGCTGGTGGTTTAGCAATTGTCGGTACAGAGCGTCATGATTCTAGACGTGTAGACAGACAGTTAAGAGGTCGTTCTGGTCGTCAAGGAGATCCAGGAAGCTCCCAATTTTATGTTTCTTTAGAAGATAATTTAATGCGATTATTTGGTAGTGAACGTATTGCCAAAATGATGGATAGAATGGGATTAGAAGAAGGTGAAGTAATTCAGCATTCTATGATTTCAAAGTCTATTGAACGTGCTCAGAAAAAAGTAGAAGAAAACAATTTTGGTACTCGTAAGCGTTTATTAGAGTACGATGATGTAATGAACAAGCAACGTAATGTAGTTTACAAACGACGTAAAAATGCATTATATGGTGAGCGTTTAAACATTGATATTGCCGATATGATTTATGATACTGCAGAAGTAATTGCTGTAAGTAATAAACCTGGAGACAATTTTAAAAACTTCGAATTTGAATTAATCAGATATTTCTCTACAAGCTCTCCTATTTCAGAAGAAGAGTTTAAGAATGATAGTATTCAAGATATCTCTGGTAAAGTTTATAAAGCTGTTTTAGAACACTATCAAAGCAAAACGAGTCGTTCTGCAGAAACTGCTTTTCCAGTAATCAAGAATGTATATGAAACTCCTGGTAATAAATTTGAACGTATTTTAGTTCCTTTTACTGATGGTGTAAAAACATTAAATGTTGCTACTGACCTTGAAACAGCATACAATACTCAAGGAAAATCATTAGTAACTGACTTTGAAAAGAACATTACTTTAGCAATCATCGATGAAGCGTGGAAAACACATTTACGTAAAATGGATGAGTTAAAGCAATCGGTTCAATTAGCGGTTCATGAACAAAAAGATCCTTTATTAATTTATAAAGAGGAAAGTTTCAGTTTATTCAAAAACATGGTTGCTGACATGAATAAGGATATTATTTCTTTCTTATTTAAAGGAGAACTTCCAATGCAGGATGAAACTAACATTAGTGAAGCTAGAGAAGCTACTCAAAAAGAAGACTATACTACTAGTAAAGAAGAAGTTTTAAATAGCGATCAACGTGCAGCACAAAACCGAGCTGCTGGCGCAAACGCTGGTCAACCACAGGAAAGACAAATTACAGAAACAATAGTTCGTGACGCTCCAAAAATTGGAAGAAATGACACTGTAACTATAAAGCATGTAATGAGCGGTAAAACAGAAACTATGAAGTTTAAAAAAGCAGAACCTTTATTACAACGAGGTGAATATGTTTTAATAAACTAACTCCCCAGTGGGTTACCCTCATCCCGATACTATCGGGATTCTTTAGAGGGGAAATAATATTATTAAAACCATACCTCATATGCCTGCATAAAGGGTATTGATTTAAAGTGTACTTAAAAAAAGTCCTATTCTATTTAAGAGTAGGACTTTTTTGATTTTACTCGGAAAACAAAGAGGACTTGTAAACTCTCATATAGACTATCAATTAATATATTTCATCAAAGCAGCAGTAGCTATTTCTCTTCCTTTTTTATTAACATGAATAACATCATAAAAATTATCAGTAGTTTTCAATAAACTAGTATGATTGATAACCTCTATTCCTAACGACTTATTAATATTAAATTGTGTATTATATATTGGAGCTATATATATTATCAATTCCGCGTCATTACTCGTACACATTCTTTTTAATTCAAGTAATTTAAGATTGGATATATTGGTATTCTCAATACCTAACTTTTTAATTGAATTAAGTTTTTTATCTGGGTATCTATAATTCCCATTATCATCAAACCTATTATGTCTTTGAGGACTAAAAATAGTAACCAATGATGGAAAAAACAATTCTAAATTATAATATGAAACTCCAATAAAAGGAAAAAAACCTGAAAAACTATATTTTTTAAACACCCCATTCTCATATTCAGTAAAATAACTACGCACATAATCATTTGTTACAAATGGTAAAAAACGATAATCATTATCACTAACATCCATTTTTTTATCCTTAAAAAAAGCGCTATCTAATGTTAGTATTACTTTTTTAGTTTTAAAATCATTTTCAAAAAAATGTGTCAACATTAATGAATGCGTTGGCAAACCAGTATCATCAATTGATAAATTAACTCCTTTAGTTCCTAAGGCTTCATCTATTTGATTGGTATTAATCGTAGTCAGACCTCTACTAGAACCCAAAACTATATAATCAAATTTTGTATGCTTATTAAAATGATTTATTAAATAAGATGGTTTATAAAATTCTGATTTTGACAATAAATACAAACTTGCAAATGAAATCACATTTACTAATAATAATGCTACTAAAGAATACTTTATGATATTTAAAATAAATTTTTTCATTAAAATTGGAAATAAATAAATTCTGAATGATTTTTAAACGCTCCAAAAAAAGCAATCAAGACTATTAAAAAAAGCAACCACTTCCCGCTTAAAGTCACCTCAATTTTATTTTTCATATAAAATAATGCTTCAATGAATAATAATATCAAAATACTAAAAACCGAAATCAATAATATTAGCAGGTATTTATTAGATGAAAATAACACATTTTCATTAAAATCATTTATAAATAGTCGCTCAACAAACAAAAAAGCTTGTGTTATATTTTCTGCTCTAAAAAACACCCAAGCCAATGTTACCATACTAAACGTAAGAATTGTCGATAAAATTGGTTTAATATTAATTTTAGCAATATTTTCAGAATGTTTGTTCTTTAAATACCTACCAGTAATGAATAACGGAATAAAAAGTAATGCATGTATCAAACCCCAGAAAATAAATGTCATGTTTGCTCCATGCCAAAAACCACTAAGTAAAAAAACAATAAAAACATTCCTTATTTTAAAAACTTTACTTCCTCCTAACGGTATATACACATAATCTCTAAACCATGTAGAAAGTGAAATATGCCAACGTCTCCAAAACTCTGCTATATCTCTAGAAAAATAAGGGAAACTAAAATTCGTCATTAAATTAAAGCCGAATAGTCGCGAAACTCCAATTGCAATATCAGAATAACCAGAAAAATCACAATAAATTTGAAATGAAAATAATATAGCAGCTATTAATAAGGTTAATTGATTCTGAGTTTCAAAGTTATCATATACCAAATCAACTAGAATACCTGTATTATCAGCAATAACTATTTTTTTAAACATTCCCCAAATAATCAATTTCACACCCAATATCGCTAGTGTACGCTGAAACTTTCTTTCTTTTAAAAACTGTGGTAGTAAATTTGTTGCCCGTTCTATTGGCCCTGCTACTAATTGCGGGAAAAAGCTAACAAATGCAAAAAATGAAACAACATCTTTAGTAGCGGACAACTTTCTATTATAAACATCTATAGTATAACTTAATGTTTGGAAGGTATAAAAACTAATCCCTACTGGTAAAATTACATCTATATGATTGCTTGTAATTTCCTGTCCAAAAAAAGTAAATGCATTAGTAAAGCTTTCAATAAAAAAATTACAATACTTAAAATAAAACAGTACTCCTAAATTAAAACAGAGACTACTAAACAATAATACCTTTCTAGTTTTGTTATTAGTGTTCGACTGTATTTTTTTAGCAATTACAAAATCTAAAATAGAGCTAAATAAAATCAATAATAAAAAACGCCAATCCCACCAACCGTAAAAAAAATAACTTGCAACCAATAATAGTATATTCTGTTGTGATCTATTTTTAAAAACAAACCAATACAACAAAAACACCAACGGCAGAAATAATACAAATTCAATGGAATTAAAAATCATTCTTAAACTTTAAGTTTCAAAAATAAAATTAAATATCTATCTACTGTATTTAAATCAAAATATTTAAAATATTCACTAAATTTACTCTAAAACAATACTCTTGAAAAAACATAAATCTGCATTACAAGAAAACAAAGGCATTGAGCAACCTAAAATGATCAATGCAGCTGGTTATGTTCGTAAGAAAGAAATAGCTATTGCAAAATACGTTACCGAAATTCAAAAAGGAAATCGTGTTTATTTAAGCAAAGCCATCACGTTAATTGAAAGTACAACTGAGAAACACAAACTGAAAGCTAATGCCATTCTTAAAGAGTGTTTAATAAATAAGAATACTTCTACTCGAATTGGGATAACAGGAGTCCCAGGAGTTGGGAAAAGCACCTTTATCGAAGCGTTTG
>JABSPO010000061.1 GCA_013214625.1 Flavobacteriaceae bacterium | reverse complement strand
ATTTGGCAAACTCCTTTTTCAAAAACTGTACAGGTTTCTAATACACATAGTGATTCGTTACTGTACAAAATTGGAAACAAGGACATCGTAAAAGCCATGGCGGAATGTCAAGAGCTAATTACCTTATTGAATAAAGAAGATGATTACGATGGCTTATATGACGACATTAGCAAGCAAGCTACCGATGTATTGGATTCTTATTATTGGATAAACGAAGTAGACACGGCTGGTTTAAATATTCCTTTATTAGAATTAAAAACGACTGCTAATGCGGCTATAGATGAATTTGAAAAAGTAGTTCAGTTAAAAAAGGCAGCTACTAACGCAACTGCTGAAGTTGAACAAGATATTACAGATTTATTCGATAAAATAAAACACAGTAGTTTTAAATCTATCGATGATTTTGTAGAAGTATTAACACGACTTAGAGGCGCTCAGGGAGCCACCATTAGCTTAAAAGATATTCGCTATACCAATACCACTCGTATTGAAGAATTATCAGCGGATATTAGTGAACAGACTGAACGAATTTCTAGACGCTGTGTTAGTTTTCTATTAGATGAAAAAGCACTCCTTCCCTATCATAACCGATTAGAAGAAAAGGCTGCCGTTTTAGAAAAGATAAAGAAAGTTGTTGAAGCAAAAGGATTAGAAGAAGAAATCAATCAAATTAGTACTGATTTAGAAATGCTAATTGATATTGTGAATAATCTTCAAATAGATGACACCTCGCATTCTACTGCAATTATCGATACTATTTCGTTGTTATTTGCTGAAATAAACCAGTTAAAAGCAGGTTTAAAACGAAAGGCAAAAAGCTTAAACGAATCGGAGAGTAAAGCCGATTTTATAGCACAATTAAAATTATTCGATCAGAGTATTATCAACTTTATCGATATTGCCAATACTCCTGAAAAGTGTGATGAATACTTAACTAAACTTTCTGTTCAGTTAGAAGAGTTAGAAGGTAAATTTGCTGATTTTGATGAATATATCACTCAAATAATCGAAAAACGTGAGGAAGTATATGCTGCTTTTGAAACACGCAAAAACTCCTTAGTAGCGGCTAAAAATAAAAAGGCAATCACATTACAGAGTGCCGCTGAACGTATTTTAGGAAGCATCCGTAAAAAAGCGGCTACTTTTAGAAATACTGAAGAAATAAACGGATATTTTGCTTCAGATTTAATGGTTAGTAAAATCCAAAGTATCATCAAGCAACTAAAAGGAATTGATGAAATTGGTAAAGCCGAAACCTTAGAATCTAATCTAAAATCGTCTAAACAAGAAACGGTACGTAAGCTTAAAGATAAATTAGATTTATACGAAGATGGTGACAATGTTATCAAACTTGGGAAGCACCGCTTTGGAGTAAACAAGCAACCGCTGGACCTCAATATTGTTACTAAAAACAATGCGTTATATTTTCATTTAACGGGTACTGATTTCTATCAAAAAATAGAGAATGATATTTTAAATACATCACAACATATCTGGAATCAGGAATTGATTTCTGAAAACAAGGAGGTGTATCGATCGGAATATTTAGCCTATAAAATATATAATACCGAAGGTTTAAAGAAGCTATCACTATTAAACGCGGATGATTTAGCTGCTTTAGTAAAAAAACAAGGGGGCGAAAATTATGCGGAAGGTTATGTAAAAGGAGTTCATGATCAAGATGCTATTACTATTTTAACCTGCTTAGTTAAAACAGAAGAAAGTTTAGGCTTATTGAAATACACTCCGGATATAAGAGCTTATGCTCAGTTTTTCTGGAACAGTTTAGCGTCTGATGAAAAAGAAGTACTTGACAAACAAATAAAAGCATCTGGAAGTGTCTTGGCTGTATTCCCTGATTCTGACCAATATGAGTTTGTTATAGAAGATTTAGTTGCTCAAATAAATCCTTTTCTGCAAGAGTGGAATTGTGAATTAGATGCTAATGCAATTGCAAACTATCTCTTTAGAGAATTGTATGGCGATGATGAGTTTTGCATGAGTGCAAAAGCCATTGAATTGAAAGAACAATTTCAAGGATATTTAAAAACCAATAACGGAGTACAAACTTTTGAAAAAAGTATTGCTTCATTAAATAATCTTAAGGATCAAGTGGCTTTGGTGAGTCAGTGGTTGCATTCATTTAATAAGGACGCTACTTTTTACAGTCAAGAGGCAATTGTTTTACTCTTGTTTAATGGAAAAGTAAATAAAAAAATAAACCACATTAATGCTATTGTAAACATTAACACTTTAAAAGGGAGTCATGGCGTAATTATAGGAAACGATTATTCGTTTAACTACCATCTTTTTATTAACAAACTAGCGCAATACAATAACAAGGTAATTCAAGATTTTATAGCCTATAAAACTGCTAAAAAAGAATTAACTGAAAAGCAAAAAAACAGTTTAAAGCTAGAAGAATTCAAACCAAAAGTATTGTCTTCTTTTGTTCGTAACAAACTGATTGACCAAGTGTATTTACCTTTGTTTGGAGATAACTTATCGAAACAATTAGGAACGGTTGGTGAAAACAAACGTACTGACCGTATGGGAATGTTATTACTCATCTCCCCTCCTGGTTATGGTAAAACGACCTTGATGGAATACATCTCCGAGCGATTGGGGTTAATTTTCATGAAGATTAACGGTCCGGCTATTGGTCATGATATTACATCAGTAGATCCGATGTCGGCAAATAACTCAGCTACCAGACAAGAATTAGAGAAGTTAAATTTAGCTTTTGAAATGGGGAATAATGTAATGCTGTATTTAGATGATATTCAGCACTGTAATCCAGAATTTTTACAGAAGTTTATCTCATTAGCAGATGGACAACGTAAAATTGAAGGAGTTTATAATGGCGTTACCAAAACTTACGATTTTAGAGATAAGAAGTTCTGTGTGATTATGGCGGGTAACCCGTATACAGAAAGTGGAGATAAATTTAGAATTCCTGACATGTTAGCCAATCGTGCTGATATTTATAACTTAGGAGATGTTATTGGAGATTCAGCCGATTTGTTTAAACTAAGTTTAATTGAAAACGCATTGACTTCTAATGATTTATTACGCCAATTAAGTAGTAAAAACTTTGATGATATTTACAGCATCGTCACTCATATAGAACAAGGTGGTGAAGGAACTTTAGATTTAAAAGGGAACCATACCAAACAAGAAGTGCAAGATTATATTTCTGTATTAGAAAAAGTATTGAGGATTCGCAACGATGTATTGAGTGTAAATGCGCAGTATATCAAATCGGCAGCTATGGAAGATGCGTACAGAACAGAGCCATCATTTAAGTTACAAGGATCATATCGTGATATGAATAAACTGGTAGCCAAAGTAGTTCCGATTATGAATGAGAAGGAGTTGACTACACTCCTATTATCACATTACGAAAGTGAATCGCAAACCTTAACAAGCGCAGCGGAAGCAAATTTATTAAAGTATAAAGAACTGTCAAACAACTTAACAGAAAACGAACAGGAACGCTGGAATACTATTAAAAAAACATTTGTAAAAAACAACAAGCTAAAAGGATTCGGCAACCAAAATGAAATGGCTCAGGTATTGAGTCAGATGATGCAATTCTCTGATAATTTAGAAGGAATTAAAGAGGTGCTTGCTAAAGGGTTTGAGAAGAAGTAATTATGCTATATCTTATTATATCTGTCATTTCAGTTTTACTTTTAATAACACTATTTATTTTTTTCAACATCTTAATTCACCGAATGAATTTAAAAGATAAATTTCTAGATTATTATGATCAAAATGTAGAGTCTATTGGTAGTTGGCATGGTGGTACTTTTTATGCTCAACCATTATTTCCCCTAGATGAAGTTAAAGGTATACCTGAATTAAACAAAGAAATTAAATCATATAACACTAAGGTTAAGTTGTTTTACTTATTCTTGACTTTAACCTTGGTATCTTTTTTTTTAGTAAAACTTATATAGTAATCATCTTGAAAAAACTAAACGACATATTCACTCATATTCCTTTACTCAAAAAAAAGGTTAATCATATTTGTGAGGAGTACAATATTACAAGTGAAGAACTGCTATTAGAAATGGTTAAGTTTCTAACCTTAATTCATACTACAAATGAAAAATTAAGTCCCTCATTAGTTGTAGATTTGGCGTGGCATGAATTTATACTCTTTACCAGATATTATCAAGAATTTTGTATAACTCATTTTAACAGATTCATACATCATACACCTAGTGAAAACGAAGACAATAATATCTATCAAAAAACAATCGAGTACTATATAAAACAATACGGAAAACCACCGGAAGCCATTTGGGGAAAAATTGCTATTGAAGAATGGGATGCTAGTAAATGTGGAGCTTGTCATAATTAAAATAAAAACTAACCTATGTACTTAGAAGGAATTATTACTATTGATCCGTCACAGATCACACAAATAAAAAAAATTAAACCAACAAAAGCGTTTAAAAAACTCTTACACCAACTTACTCTCGGTATTGTATCTGATAAAGAAGAGCGTGAAACATTTACAGCTGTTGTAATTCTACAGCAATTGAATGCGACTTTTAGAACAATGGGGATTACCAATATTATTAAAATTTCACATGACGATATTGATTTTTACCATGATAAAGAAGGTAAAGAAAATGATTTAAAATTAGCCCTAGATAAATATGAAATTGAAATAAATGAGGCAATGTCTGTACATTTTAAGCAATTGTCTTTGGTACTTGAACATGAAGATAATAACTTCAAGTACTTAATAGAAGTCGCTATTAATAGAGACCATCAAATCGGGGTATACCCTATTGAAATAAAAGTTTCTGGACTATTTAAAGAATTTAGTAATGGTGAGACTAATGAGAAAATTAATGAAATAGTAAAAGATCAAAATATATTTGATACTTTTAAAGAGAGAAAAACTACTACTTTCGACTATTTTCTTAATGAATTAAAATTAGAATTAAAAAAGCAAATTGCTGCAGATGATATTCAAACATATATAAAAACGAAACATATTTTACCTAAAAAAACTATTAAATCTAAAGGAGATATTAGACCTATGCCTTCCTATGGAGGTGTTCATTATGGTTATCATGGTTTTAACGACTATCTTTTTTATAGTTTAATTTGGTCAGACGTTATGCATTCACATAATACCATGATAACTGATTCATATTATGAAACGGAAACGGGTGAGCAATTAGGCTATGCAAATGAAATTAATTCTTCACAAGACGCTTTTAATAGTGATGTTGAAACAAATTTCGAAGAAGAAAACTGCTTTAGTGAAGATCCTATTTCAGTTAATGAACCTGTTTCAGAAAGCTCAAGTAGTTGGTTCGATTCAGATTCTTGGGGAGGTGATTCGGATTCAAGCTGGTCTGACTCAAGTTCTAGTTCATGCTCAAGCTGTTCATCATGCTCATCGTGTGGTGGAGATTAATTAAAAAAACAAATTACGCTAACCAAAACACATAATAAAAAACTAATGGGAATATTCGATATATTTAAAAAGAAAAAGGACGAAGAAAAACACTACGACCCAACAAACATTAAAGTAACTGATATAGAAAACGGCTATCTGTTAGATTACGACCTTGAAACTTGGACAGTTACAAAAATGTCCGAATACGATTGGGGAAGTAATTTCTTTACTCGTGAATTTACAATACTTTCAAAAGGCAAAACACGCTATTTACACATTGAAGATGATGGAAAGCTAATTATTACGCTTTCTGAAGAATTGAAATTTCGTAAACTAGGTTCTGAAGTATTAGATTACATAGAACTTAATGGAAAGCCACCTAAAAAAATCAATTATTTAGGTACTACTTATTTTCTTGATGAAGAATCCCCAGGGTTTTATAGAAATACCGAAAATGAAGACTGGGAAGAACTTATTTCGTTTGACTACTTAGATGATGAGGAAGGAAAATGTTTAACCATAGAGCAATGGGGCGAGGATAATTTTGAAGCGAGCATTGGTATCATATTAAAAAACAGAGATATCAGTAACATTTTGCCTGCTTATACAGACTAACAACTTGAATTGAAATAAATTATGTCAAATGCAATTAAGTTAATAACTACTAATGTCAGTCTGAGCTTGTCGAAGACCATTTTAATTATCTACTTAATAAAGCTTCGATACTTCGTCTATGCTCAGTACAGGCTTAGCTCAGTTTGACAGTAAACAGAAACTAATTTTTATTTAATTACATAAAAAATCAATATCTTCGGTGTGAGCATACGAAGTATGAATTAACAATAACATTTTTCCATTCGAGGTATCCCGATAGCTATCGGAACGAAAAATTAAACCCACTGGTGGGATTAAAACTAAATAACGCAATGAAACTACTAACACCGATTTTCTATATGTGCATTTGTTTGCTACTACTCTCTTGTGGTTCGGACAAACCAAAATTTGTAAAATCCCCCGTCGATAATATCATCACTAAATACATTGATAAAAGTAATTATAGTGTAATTCTTGCCGACATGGATTACAAAGAAGATACTGATAGTTACTATCATAAATATCAAATTTTAATTGATGAAGGCGCTCCTACCCTATCTCAAATAGAATTAAATGACACTACAGCTGTTGCTTCTGATATTAAAATTGTAAAAACGGATTGGCTAAAAGTATCTCCTATAACTTTTGATGAATACAAAGGAGATTTAGGAATGACCATTTTAAGTAAGAAAAATGGAGTTTTAGATAAGAACTCTTCTCCAGCTGGTGTTGACAATTATGTAGGAAACAAACAATATGGACATTGGCAAACAAATAGTAGCGGAGGATCATTTTGGGCCTTTTACGGTCGTTACCGCTTAATGTCTGATTTATTCTACGGACCTCGTTACGGTTATGGATACGGTTATGGAGGATATTCCAGAATGCACTATAATGATTATAATAGGAATTATCGTAACCAAAAAAGTTACTATGGTGCTAATAAAGAATACGGTACTAAATCAACCAGAAACACTACTAGCTCTTGGTCTAACAAATCAAGTACTTTTAAAAATAATGTAAATAGTAAAGTTACTAAAAGTGCATCAACACTTCGTTCTAGAGGATATTCGTCTAGTAAGAGTTATAGTAAATCTAGTCGTACTAGCAGAAGCGGCTCAAGATATAGCAATACTTCATCAAGATCAAGAAGTGGCGGATTTGGGAAGTAAACGTTAGAAACGTAAAATATTTCCCCTAACAAACTAAATTACTAAGGCTTTTTTTTAAAGAAAATAAAAACACATTCGGTCATCTGACTACAAACTTCTAACTTTTAAACAAATGGAAACTATTCAAGAATATCTAAATAGTACATCAATAATACATTCATTAGCCTATATCATTACGAGTATTGTATTATTCGCAATTGGTAAAATAATCTACAGTCTAGTTCATCGTAGCATAAATATTAAAAGTGAGCTTGTAGAAAAAGATAACTTTGCTTTTATCCTATCGTATGTAGGGTATTTTACAGGAATCATAATCATTATTGGAGCTGCAATTAAAGGAGATTCATATGGGTTAGGTAGTGATATCGCACAAATTAGTCTGTATAGTATTTTAGGAATTATACTACTACACTTATCTATCGTTATAAGCAACAAACTAATCTTACCAAAATTCGATATTAAAAAAGAAATTATTATCGATAAAAATGCTGGGACAGGTATTATTGAAGCTAGTATTTATATCGCAAATGGACTAATATTATATGCAGCATTAGTAGGTGAATCCGCAAGTATAGCTGAAGGGATTATGACTTTTGTGGTGTATTGGTTAATAGGTAATCTTGTATTAATCCTTGCTTCTAAAATATTTTCTCTTTGGATGAAATACGATATCCATAATGAAATAGAAAAAGATAATGTAGCTGCTGGAGTTAGTTTTTCTGGAGCTATTATAGCCATTAGTATCATCATCATGAATGCATTAATTGATCCTTTTGTTGATTGGACTACTACTTGTGTTGATGTAGCTATTCATACCGTACTAGGTTGTATTTTACTTCCGATAGTAAGATGGTTGGCAGATAAGTTATTATTACCAGGACGTTCATTAACTGATGAAATTAGTAATCAAGAAACACCTAATGTAGGAGCAGGATTATTAGAAGCTTTTGCATATATAGGCGCAGCATTATTGATTGTATGGAGTTTGTAAAAAAGAATTCATTTATATTAAAAGCCGCCATATTTGCAACTGGGTTTGCAGGTATTGTAGCAGAATACGTACTGTCTACACTAGCGACATATTTTATTGGAGATTCTATTTTTCAATGGACTATGATTGTTTCCCTAATGCTCTTTTGTATGGGATTAGGAAGTAGGTTAAGCAAACGTATTACGAAAAATTTAATTCAAAATTTCTTATTCTTAGAAGTTACTTTATCCGTATTAGTCGCTTTTTCATCTGTTTTAGTCTATACTTTAGCTGCTTTCACAACTTATTATGAAGTAGTCATTTACTTGCTGAGTATGCTTATCGGATTACTTATCGGGTTAGAAATACCTCTAGTAGTTAGGATAAATAAAGAGTATGATGATTTAAAAACAAACATCTCTTCTATCTTAGAAAAAGATTATTATGGAAGCTTATTAGGAGGTGTCTTTTTTGCTTTTATTGGCTTGCCTATTATAGGTTTATCGTACACTCCATTCATCTTAGGATTAATTAACTTTTTTGTAGCGGGAATTGTGTTGTATCGATTTAAAGATAAGCTTACCAAACCAAGACTTCATAGACTATACTATACCCTTAGTATTGTTTTAGTAGTACTCGTAACTGGCATTAGTTTTACCAACCCTATCATAGCTTGGGGAGAACAAACAAAATATAAAGACAAGGTTATTTATTCCGAACAAACAAAATACCAAAATATCGTTTTAACAGAATGGAAAGATGAACACTGGTTATATTTGAACGGAAACTTACAGTTTTGTTCTATTGATGAAACCATGTATCATGAGCCTTTGGTACATCCAGTAATGCAATTGTATAGCAAACCACAAAATATACTTATTTTAGGTGGTGGTGATGGTTGCGCCGTTAGAGAATTGCTAAAATACCCGTCAGTTAAAACAATTGACATGGTTGATTTAGACGGCAAAATGACCGACTTAGGAAAAAATCATCCAGTACTTATTGATATTAACCAAGGATCAATGAGTAGTTCAAAATTAAGCATATATAATAAAGATGCATATATTCATTTAGAGCATGATAACAGCACTTTTTACGATATCATCATTATTGATTTACCAGACCCGAGAAGTGTTGAACTGGGACGATTATACTCACATGAATTTTATAGTTTATGTAACAGAAAACTACGCCCTAACGGAATTTTAATCACACAAGCTGGAAGTCCGTATTTCGCAACAAAAGCATTTAAGTGTATTGAAAAAACAATGGCTTCAGCAAATTTTACAACTATACCAATGCACAACCAGGTCCTTTCTATGGGAGAATGGGGATGGATTATCGGGATGAAAAACAAGAACATTACAAAGCCAGAGCTGAAAAAACGTTTGGAGAGCTTACAGTTCTCAAATGTATCCACTAAATGGATTAATACTGAAGCTATGAAACTAGTAACATCCTTTGGTAAAGACAGTTATTTAAATAAAAACGCATCTGAAAACATTGAAGTAAACAAAATACATAACCCAGTACTCTATAGGTATTACTTAAAAGGAAACTGGGATTTATATTAATATTATGTTTCGGTGCCACGAATGGTATGGAATGATTTTTAATATTTAAAATTGGCTTTTAAAATGTTTAAATTAAGAAATAACGAATGAAAAAGCGAAATTGCAAAGCGTAGCTTTAAGCATGAAGCTTTGAAAGTGAGTGATACGGAGTAATTTCCTGAATTAACACTTGACTTTTTGGTTCGTTTTGTGTCAAGACAAAATGAATCAAACTTAATAAAATACTCAAATCATCAAATTTTACAAGGAGTATGTTTATTTAACTTAAATTTCTACCTACACAAATAGTGGTAGAACCTATATTATGACAACACCATATAAACAAATACAAGCTCGTATTTTCAACCACCAACATTGGGTTGACACCACAGATCCTGAACAACTAAAAGAAAACTATAAATCCTATTTACAAAATAGCGGTTTTACCATTCTTCAATTTAACGAGCATTATTTTGAACAACAAGGATACACCTGCTTTTGGCTATTAGCAGAGAGTCATTTAGCTATACATACTTTTCCAGAAAACAACACTGCTTATATAGAACTGAGTAGCTGTAACGAGGAAAAAATGGAATTATTTAAAAGTTTAACTAGCATATGATAAAGCCAAAAAAGCTACTCTTGTTTATTATTGCTGTACTTATTTATAATGTACTCATTTATATCCTTTACAGTGTAGAATCTGGGTTTGAAGGCGCCAATATTAATAATTTATCGGACACCTATTGGTATTCTTTAGTTACCCTAACCACAGTTGGTTATGGTGATTTCTTTCCAGTTACTTTCTGGGGGCGATTTATAGGGATGGTCTTTGTACTAGGGAGTTTAGGAATATTAGGTTATGTTCTTACAGAATTGAGTTTAAAAATATCAGAATACGTAAAAAAAAGAGAAATGGGTTACTTTGGAACAACTATGAAAAATCACTGTATAATTATCGGATGGAATGCCTTTTCAAAACAAGTTGCTGAACAAATTATTAAAGCGGATGAAGATCTAGCTATTGTAGTTGATACTGAAGCTGACTTAAAAACAATTAAACAGCTATACGCTGACAAAAATTGCTTTGTATTAGTTACAGAGCTTAATGATTTTGATAATTTAAACAAAGTTAATATCACCGATGCAAAGCGTGTGTATATTAGTTTTGAAAATGATACAGATACTTTAGTATATACTATCAGTTTGAAGAAAAAATATGATTTAGTTAAATGTGTAGTAGCTATTGAAAATATTGAACTAAAAACTTCTTTTAATTATTTAGGTGTACAATTTATCATTCCAAAAAAGGAAATTGTCTCTAAGTTTATTGCGAGCTATATTTTTGAACCAAACGTAGCATTACTTACAGAAGATTTAATATCTACTTCAAACACAGAAGAAGATCTTGACATATGCGAAAATGTGTTAACTCAAAATCATGAACTTATTGGAACTCGTTATTTTGATGCTTTTGTGAATTTAAAGAAGAACAAAGGTATTGTACTTATTGCTGTAAGTAGAGATGCTAATTTAATTAAATCTCCAGAAGATAATTTTGAATTAAAAGAAAATGATGTGCTAATTTTTATTGCTAATGGAAAGAATAAACAGGCGATTACTGGGTAATTATTATTAATTTTTATAAAACTTACTCATGAAACCCATCGCTCCAAATAACTTTTTCAACTATTTTAAAGAATGTTATAAAATAGACAACAAGGAATTTGTGGTGGATAACATTCTGACTGTAAAGTATAAATATAAGTGGTTTGCTAGGAAAAAAGAAGAATTACTCAATAACCAACTTCCTATAATTCCGTACGACAATAAAAATATTGAAAACTTAATCAAGGATTTAACCCTATATAATTTAGAAAAAGAACTCTATTATGGGAGTTTCTTTATTCTAGGAAAAACAACGCCTAACGGTTTAAAAAGGGACAGTACTATTTGTAGTCCGTTAGTATTATTTCTTGCAGAAATTAAAAAAATTGATGAGGATTATTTTTTAAGTATAGATGAATCAAACTTCCTCCTAAACCAAAGCCTCCTTAGTAAATTATCGTATCATTCTGATAAAGACAAGAAATCCCTTTTTGAAGCATTAACCAACATCTTTAACAATCCTGTACTTGATGCCTTTGAAATAAGACGTTTATTGGATAAACATGTATTAAACCTACATACAGAAGAACTTAGTTTTTACCCTAGTTTATGGAGTGATTCTAAAATAAAAAAACAGTTAAAAGAAATTACTGAAATTGATACATATAAAATCGTTCCTAGTGCGGGAACTATATTTTTAACAAAGTCATTATCTAGTCTGAAAGTCGTTACTGATTTAGAAGAAATTGCAAAACAGAACACTTTCAACAACGCTTTAGATGAATTGATTCATCAAACAGTTGATGAATTTGAAACCAAATCAAGTTATTTAGAACACCGTCTGAATAAAGATCAAACAGATGCATTGGTTACTACTCAAAAATTCACGAACTCTGTTATTATAGGGCCTCCTGGAACTGGAAAATCATATACCATTAGTGCTATAGCAATAGATGCTATTTTAAACAACAAATCAGTATTGATTGTTTCAAAAACAAAACAAGCTGTTGAGGTGATTAGACAAATGCTGTTGGATGATTTTAAAATTAAAGAATACCTAATACATACTTCTGGAAAAAGATATAAAACAAGTTTAAAAGCATTAGTAAAAAGGAAACTGAGCAACATTACAAAACGTCAAAAAGCATATAGTTATAACATCAAATCACTTGATAATGAGTTAAAACATGCAGAAAAAGAGTTTCATAAAATTGTTGAACAAGAATTACAGTTATCAGCATTAAATTTTAATGAAGACCCTACATTAAAAGAGAAAGTACATCGGTTGTTTTTAAATAATTTCAACTCCCTAGATGATTCTATTTGGGATGAAATAGCTAAAATTAATAATAGGAATACATCCATACAAACAGAGTTGAAAAAACACGTTTTAGCAACACTTAGTAAGTTAAATAAAAACAATACTTATGAGTACAGAAGAGAATTATCAGCATATTATGAAGCGTTAATTTGTACTAATTTCACGGAATCTCAGGAAATCATTGATACTATAGAATTTGACAAAATTTTGAAAATATTTCCTTTATGGTTGGCTAATTTATCCGAACTAAATACCGTTTTACCTTTACAAAAGGAATTGTTTGATTTGGTAATTATTGATGAAGCCACCCAATGCGATATAGCTACAGCATTACCTGCAATTTATAGAGCTAAAAAAGTACTAGTTGCTGGTGACCCGAATCAATTAAAACATTATTCTTTTGTATCACGAAGTGCTCAACAAGAGCTCTTAGAGAAGTTTAAACTCCCTAACACGCCATTATTTAATTACAGAGATAAAAGTGTATTGGATTTATTTTTGTCAAGATTAACCAATCAAAATCAAGTTAACTTTTTAAGAGAACACTATAGATCAACTCCATCATTAATAGAGTTTAATAATCAAGAGTTTTACGATAGTCAGCTTGAAATTATTAAATCGACTCCTGAATACACCAATGAGAATCAAATTGAAATAGAAATTCTTGAAGGAACTAGAGATAAAAAAGGGATTAACAGCATTGAGGCAGAACGGGTTGTTTCAAAAATTAAGGAACTCATCAAAACATATAAAACTTATGATGATGTTCCAACTATAGGGATTATTGCACCTTTTAGTAGTCAAGTAAAATATATCAATTCACTCATCAGTGATCAAATTCCATATGAAGCTATAAAACAATTTAAAATTGTTTGTGGTACTCCATATACTTTTCAAGGATCAGAAAGAGAAATCATCCTTATTTCATTTACGGTATGTAATAATACACATCATTCAGCATACACACATTTGAACAAAGCTGAAGTACTAAATGTTGGAACTACAAGAGCTAAATCGTTTCAATACATTTATACTTCAGTAGATAAAAAAGATTTAAATAAAGATTCATTGTTCTTTAAATATTTGAACTTCATAGAAAATTATCAATATGAAACTAAAAATAGTCTCGCAGAAAAAGATGATTTTCAAGATGAAATTGTAGAGGTGTTGAAAAAATTAAATATTGAATATGTTAACTTAAGTTATCCATTGGCTGGAAGCATATTAGATATCTTTTTCATTCATAAGCAGCAAAAATATTTTATCGATTTAATTGGATACCCTGGAGCACATTACAATGCATTTTCAATTGAACGTTATAAAACCTTTAGCAGAATTGGCATTAAAACTTTCCCTTTACACTATAGCTATTGGAAAAAAAATAAACAAAATGTGCAATATAAAATAGATAAGTTTATAACTAAAAAAGTATAAATTAGTTTGTCTATCTTTAGTAATGTGGACTTCTGATAAAAAAAGATATCACTAACATTTAATTATTCAATATCTAATAAACAAACATATGCTGTAGTTAGTTTACCTAAATATATTATGATCAAAGAAAAAAAAGCAGAAAACCGCTTTTTATATATTCTAAAATACTACAGAATAAAATATTCCTGTTCTACTTATTCATTTTACCCTCCTCTAATTGCCTGATATTAGTATACATTCGGTGAATCAGTACAACAAAACTTTAATTAGTACAACCTTTTAACGCTACTCCTTTTATAATTGCATAAACATTTAAATAAATCTTTTATGCACAAAATTACTTTTTCAACTTTATTACTGAGTTTTCTTTTTTTATCTACAAATGCTCAAACAGATATTTTTACATCTAATAGTGATAGTACTACTGGTTGGTCCTATGAAGACATAGATGGCGACACTAATAATTGGTTACAAGACCCATCAACATATAATGGGGCATATGGTTATACGGGATCAGTCTTTTTTTCTACTGCCAACAGTCTAACACCAAACAACTTGTTAAAGTCCCCGCCTTTTTTAATAGCCCCCTCTTTAACCGATTTAGACTTTGAAATGCGTATAGGAAATGCAATTGGAACACCATTTACTCTAGAAAGTTATATGGTTTATATTTATGATACCGCAGTAAATCCTAATGGTGATTATACTATCGCTACCGAAATAATGAACGTAACAGCTAACCAAACCTCTGCTTCAGAAATAGTTTCTGCCGATATCCCTTCAATTTTTGCAGGAAAAACGGTTCGTTTAATCATTCGTCATTACAATCCAACTGGAGTATTGGGGAATATAATTATTGCCGATGACTTTAAAGTATCATCTCCACAAACACTAGCTGTAGACGACTTTAAAATTAAGAACACATATTTTCACCCAAATCCAACTAAAGGGCAAACAACAATTCAAACTAATGCTAGTTTGCTTTCTGTAGAAATTTTCAACAATTTAGGTCAGAAAATAACCACATACAACAAAAACATGCTAACAGAACAAAAAATTGACCTTTCTGAATATAGCAGAGGACTATATTTAGTGATTATTAAAGATCATAATCAAAATGTTACTACCAAAAAGCTTATCAAGAATTAACACTTATTAATTATATTTTTAAAAATCAGGTTTAGGTAATTCTAACCTGATTTTTTTTTTCTGTATTGTTGCTTTGTTTAAATTTAATTTTTAATTATCAAATACAACATTAATCCATATTCTATGGAGTTAAGCGTAAGAAAACGACAAAGATTACAATTCTTTTATCATCCACTCCGAACAACTGTAATGCCCCGTATTCCCAAGTGGTTTATCTAACGCTTTAAAACCTGTTTTTTCATATAGTTTTACTGCGGATTTCATATAAGGTAACGTTTCCAAATAACATTTTTCATAACCAAAACCTTTACCAGTTTCTATACACTTATTAATCATTCTGGCACCTAATCCTTTACCTCTAGCTTCTGGTAAAAAATACATTTTCTGCAATTCACATATGTTATCCGTTGTATTTTCTAATTGATAAATTCCAGCGCCACCAACAACCTTCCCTCCNATTTCTATTACAAAATAGACTGCTTTTGGGTTGCTATATACTTCTGATAATTTATCTAAGGATTTGTCTTCATATGCAGTTCCAACTTTAGGCGCTCCTAATTCTAATAACACTTCACGTATTAAATTCGCTATCGCCACATTATCGCGAGCTTCTATTTCTCTTATTATTATTTCAGACATCAATATAAAAGGTTATTTTTGTAATCCCAGAATCAATATTCTCGTTGCAAGCACACGAGGTATGAATTAAACAGTAATATTATCCGTTCGAGATAAGTCTCGGGAAATAAAACCCACTGGTGGGATAAAATTAATGAATTATGAAGCAAATCGCGATACTTTTATTTCTATTTTCAATAACCACTTCTTGTGTTTCAAAAAAGATTGAATATCAGAAAATTGAAAATATAAAAATACTAGCTTTAAACTCAAAGGAAATCACCCTAAGTGCTGATGCTATTTTCAAAAACCCTAATATTTTAGGAGGAAAAGTTATTCCCGAAAACATCATCGTATATATTGATGGAAAAGAAATTACTACAGTAAAATCAAAAGAATTTAAAGTTCCTGCTGCTAAGGAATTTGCAGTACCTCTAGAGGTTACAATCCCCTTTAATAAAATACCCGGAAATGAAGGCGGAGGACTTTTTGGCGCAGTTTTAAGCAGTTTTAACAAAACACATAAAGTTACTTTTAAAGGAAACTTAAACTATAAAGTAGTTGGTATTAAATCTACCTATAAAATTGATCATACTGAGGAATTAAAACTTTCGTTATAAATCATCAAGTATACATACAACGTTGTATTCAACTGGCTAAAAACGGTTTAGGAACCACAGGAACCAATCCTATGGTTGGTGCTGTCATTGTTCATAAAGGGAATATCATTGGTGAAGGGTGGCATTATCAAGCTGGCCAACCACATGCTGAAGTGAATGCTATCAATTCCGTAAAAGATAAATCGCTGTTAAAAGATGCCACTATTTATGTTTCTTTAGAACCTTGTAGTCATTTCGGAAAAACACCTCCTTGTGCCAACTTAATTATTGAACATCATATCCCAAATGTAGTTATTGGTTGTGTAGATAGTTTTTCAGAAGTTTCAGGTAAAGGAATTCAAAAATTAAAAAACAATGGCTATACCGTCACTGTAGGGGTTTTAGAAAACGAATGTATTGAAGTAAATAAACGATTTTTCACATTTCACAACAAGAAACGTCCATACATTATTTTAAAATGGGGGGAAACAAATGATGGTTTTATAAGCCCCGAAAACAACACAGAAATTACTTGGATTACCAATACGTATTCCAGACAATTGGTTCATAAACTTCGTGCTGAAGAACATGCTATTTTAGTTGGAACAAACACTGCTATTACGGACAATCCAAAATTAGATTGTAGAACTTGGAAGGGCAATAACCCTGTTAGAATAGTTTTGGATCGTGTGTTGAAAATTCCAAACGACTATCACTTATTTGATGGAAACATCAAAACGATTGTAATCACTACTACTGATTCCATCAAGAATCAAGAGTCTAAAACGAATCTGATTTATGAAACTATCGATTTTTCAGAAAATATAGCTACACAAATTTGTGATGTTCTCTATAAACATCAATTGCAATCAGTTATTATAGAGGGCGGAAGTAAAACATTACAACATTTTATTGATACAAACTTATGGGATGAAGCTCGTATTTTTAAAGGGGAAACAACTTTTTTAGAAGGCATTAAAGCCCCTAAATTTAAAGGTATAGTTGTTGATTCTATAACTATAAAAGAAGACACCCTTACTATTTATAATAATGATTAAAATTAAATCCACTCATATTTTACATAGTATTTTTTTAACACTATTCGTATTTTCAATGTTCCGCTCCATTCAAAACTTCATTGATTGCTATCGCACTATAAACATTAAAGAATATGATTTAAATGCAGTCATATCCTCCCTTACACTTTGTCAGGATTACAGAGTTTCTTTATTTATATTAATACCAATAATTGGTATATTCATTAAAAACAAATTGGGATGGATATTTATAGCTTCGTACATTTATTTTATTCAAATAAATTGTGTTTCACAAAACTACATGGATAATATATTATTGTTATGCTTCTCTACAATAATTTTACTTGCGATATTATTATTCATAAATACTAAAACTTCAATTTTGACTTATTATAAAGTAACTCCTAAAAACAACATTGTTATTAATACAATAGCGTTAATTCTGGGAACAACTTTGAGCTATTTACTAATAATATTAAAACATTATTAAATGATTGAGAATATAATTTTTGATTTCGGAGATATCTTTATCAATTTGGATAAAATTGGCGCAATGAAAAGTGCTTTGGAATTATTTGATGTTACTGAGCTTACCCCAGAAATGATTCAAGTAAATATAAATTATGAAAAGGGGGTGATTACAACCGAATCTTTTTTGACTTTTTACACCAATGCATACCCTAATATTTCAAAAACTGAAATAATCAACACATGGAATTGTATGTTATTGGATTTCCCATTACATCGTTTAGGTTTCATAAAACAAGTCAGCAAACAATACCGCTGCTTTTTATTAAGCAACACCAATGAAATGCACATAGATTGGATTAAAAAGGATTGGGGAATGGAACTATACAACGAGTTTAAAAATTATTTTGAACAATTTTATTTATCTCATGAGATGAAGATGCGTAAACCAGATGCTGACATTTATGAGTTTGTCCTAAATGAAAATAACTTAATAGCATCTGAAACATTATTTATTGACGACACCAAAGAAAATACTGATACCACAACTGCACTAGGAATCCATTCATGGAATTTAATTCCTGGAAAAGAAGATATTATCGACTTATTCAATATAAAAACAGACCTCTTTTAATATGCTATATCTATTTTTATGTGTCCTATTTTCAAGTGCAATATTTATTATATTTAAATCATTTGATACCTATAAAATAAACACATTACAAGCAATTATTTTCAATTATTTTACTGCATTCACTATCGGTATCCTTTCTCATGAAAGTGCAATTAACTATACCGAATTACCTAGTAAACCTTGGTTTATTGGCGCAATAATACTTGCCGTATTGTTCATAAGTGTATTTAATGTGATGGCTATTACTTCACAAAAAAATGGAGTGAGTGTTGCGGCAGTAGCTGGAAAAATGGCCGTTGTAATCCCTGTTTTTTTTGGGGTATTCCTATATCAAGAACACCTTACTGTGTTGAAAATAATGGGTGTAATGCTTGCGTTACTAGCAGTATACTTCATTACCTTAAAAAACAAAACGGATAACATTAAAAAAGCGTCACTTATATTCCCTTTCCTTTTATTTATAGGTGCTGGAGTTATTGACACCACATTAAAGTATGTGCAAACCAATTATGTTCTAAGCAGCGATACTAATTTGTTTTCTGGTATTCTATTTGGTTTAGCTGGAGTATTTGGAATAATTATTTACAGTATTAAACCATCACCTATTACTATTAGAAACGGAGTAGCAGGAATCATACTAGGAGTTATAAACTACTATTCTATATACTACCTCCTAAAAGCTTTGGATATTAAAAATATGTCTAGTGCTGTAGTTTTTTCTATTAATAATGTTAGCGTTGTCGCCTTATCTACTTTATTAGGGGTATTCCTTTTCAAAGAAAAACTAACTTCTAAAAACTGGATAGGGATTGGAATTGCAATTATTTCTATATTTTTGATTACTCAATAACAAACACATTACTTTGTCAGACATAAAAGATACATACAAAACAATTGACGCTCCTGCTAAAGGTGAATTATTTAAAGATAGAGGAAGTAAATTTTACGGGTACACTTACCCTATAAATTCTGAAGACGAGGTAAAACCGATAATCGAGCAATTAAAGAAAGAACATCATACAGCAAGACATTGGTGTTATGCTTGGCAATTGGGTACAGATAAAATTCGCTATAGAGCAAATGATGATGGAGAGCCAAGCAATTCTGCTGGACCTCCAATTTACGGGCAAATACAAGCTTTTGGCGTAACCAACATACTAGTTGTTGTCGTGCGTTACTTTGGAGGTACAAAATTGGGTGTTGGCGGATTAATGAACGCCAATAAAACAGGTTCTAAACTAGCATTAGAGGCATCTGAAATTCTTGAAAAAACTATTGATCGTGTGTTTCAAATCAATTTCCAATACAAGGATATGAATAAAGTAATGCGTATTGTAAAAGAAAAACAATTAAACATTACACATCAAAAATTAGAATTAGATTGTCAATACACAATCCCTGTTAGAAAAAAAAATGCCGATCAAATTTTTGAAATATTCACCAATATATTTGGAGTGACTATAAAAGAATTAGATTAATAAATTTAAAAAAAACATTTTTCCACTTTCCTAAAACCCTAATTTTTTCAATAATTCATCGGGGCACAATATTGGTCTTTTTGTTTGCATACTTACGAAAACCAAAGTAATTTCAGAAATTGTCAATAAAACATCTTCGTTGTTATAAATTTCCTGATCAATAGTGATTTTCAACCCCGGTTTTTTACGAAGTTTTGTTTTAATAATTATCACTTCATCATAAAAAGCTGGTTTCTTAAAATTAATATTTAAATTAACCACAGGAAGCATCACTCCGTCAGCTTCCATCTTTTTATAAGAAATATCTATAGAACGCAACCATTCTACCCTTGCTACCTCTAAATATTGAGCATAATTACCATGATAAACAACACCCATTTGGTCAGTCTCTCCATAGCGAACTCGTAATTTTGTTTCGTGTTTTTTCATATAATTTGTTAATTTGATTATCCTACCACCCTTAATGATGTTTTAACATGAGGAAAAAATATTGAATATTCAATAGGGTATGGGTTTTTTTTTTCACTTATTTGTTCACATATTTGTAGTCCCCTAGATCTTTAAACGAGAATGATGTTCTCGAAATAAAAAAAAACAAATATAACCAATATATTCAATGGATAAAACAGCATTATCAGTTTGGGAAAATTGCTTGTCTTTTATAAAGGACAACATACAACCTCAAGCTTACAAAACTTGGTTTGAACCGATCAAACCTATAAAACTCGCTGATAATGTGTTAAGTATTCAGGTACCCAGTAAATTCTTTTACGAATGGCTGGAAGAACACTACGTTAGGTTGTTAAAAGTTGCGTTGACAAAAGAATTAGGGGAGTCAGCAAAACTGGTGTACAACATTAAAATGGAAAACACTTACGGTAACAAGCAACCTTTTACAGAAAAAATACCTAGTACCAACAGGTCACCTGTAAAACCACAAAATGTTGATGTTCCGTTAAAAAACAGAAGTCCAGAATTAAAAAATCCTTTTATTATTCCTGGAATAAGAAATATAAAAATTGAATCACAACTAAACCCTAGTTACAATTTTGAAAATTTCTTAGAAGGCGATTCAAATCGTTTATCCCGTTCTGCAGGATTAGCTGTCGCTAACAAACCTGGAGGAACCGCTTTTAATCCGTTATTAATTTTCGGAGGAGTTGGATTAGGAAAAACACATTTAGCGCACGCTATTGGTGTTGACATAAAAGACAAATACCCTGAAAAAACAGTCTTATATATTGCTGCTGAAAAATTCATTCAACAATACACTGATGCTGTTAGAAAAAACAATAGGAATGATTTTATTCACTTCTACCAAATCATTGATGTCTTAATTATTGATGATGTACAATTTTTATCAGGAAAAGCTGGGACACAAGATGTATTTTTCCATATTTTCAATCACTTACATCAAAATGGGAAACAGATAATTTTAACATCTGACAAAGCTCCTGTTGACATGCAAGATATTGAACAACGTTTACTATCTCGTTTTAAATGGGGACTTTCAGCAGAATTGCAGAAGCCTGATTTTGAAACACGTGTAGCTATATTAAAAAACAAATTATATCGTGATGGCGTTGAAATGCAAGATGATATTGTAGAATATGTAGCTAAACATATTAAAACAAATGTTAGAGAATTAGAGGGAGCAATAGTGTCACTTATCGCTCAATCTTCATTCAATAAAAAAGAGATTACTATTGATTTAGCACGTCAGATAGTTGAAAAGTTTGTAAAACACACCAAACGTGAAATTTCTATTGACTACATTCAAAAAGTAGTTTCTGATTATTTCTCAATGGATGTAGGAACATTACAATCAAAAACTAGAAAACGTCATATTGTACAAGCAAGACAATTAGCCATGTTTTTCGCTAAGAAATTAACAAAAGCTTCTTTAGCTAGTATTGGTAGTCAAATTGGTAAACGTGATCACGCTACGGTATTACACGCATGTAAAACAGTAGATAACCTTGCACATACTGACAAACAATTTAAAAAATACGTTGAAGATTTACAGAAAAAATTAACGCTGTAACATTTTCTGAAATAAAAAATACAATCCCAATTACGGGAAAAATCATCAACTAAAATAGTTGATGATTTTTTTTATACTTAAATTGTACTTACACTATGATACACAAAAGAATATTAATGGTATGCCTTGGTAACATATGCCGATCTCCTTTAGCAGAAGGAATATTGAAAGCTAAAGTTGATGCTGATTTTATTTATGTTGATTCCGCAGGAACATCTGCCTTTCATAGGGGAGAATTACCTGATAGTCGCTCAATAGAAATAGCTGAAAAATACAATATTGATATTACTGAGCAAAGAAGCAGACAATTTATAGCAGCTGATTTTGAAATATTTGATGCTATTTACGTCATGGATGACTCCAACAAGAATAACGTTCTTGCATTGGCTAAGAATTCAGACGACAGAAACAAAGTAAAACTCATCCTTAACGAAACAACCCCTAATCAGGATTTAAACGTTCCTGACCCTTATTATGATAATGGTTTTGAAAACGTATACCAAATGCTAAATGAAGCCTGCACACATATTGCAAATAACATATAACACAAACAACAATGAAGCTTACTGGGAAACTATATTTAATACCCACCACACTTGGAGACACTGAACCATTAGAAGTACTTCCTATTTCTGTGAAAAAAGTATTAGAAATGACAAATGAATTTATTGTTGAAAACGAAAAAACAGCAAGACGATTTATTAAAAGAGTCTGTCCTAAAAAATCACAAACTGATTTAATACTACATCCACTAAATAAATTTACTGATCCAGCAGACATTCCATCTTTTCTAAATTCTTGCATGGAAGGAAAAATTGTAGGGTTACTTTCAGAAGCTGGTTGCCCAGCGATTGCCGACCCAGGTGCTGATATAGTTAAAATTGCTCATGATAAAAACATTCAAGTAAGACCCTTAGTTGGACCATCTTCAATACTTCTTGCTATGATGGGATCAGGTTTTAATGGGCAAAATTTTACTTTTAATGGCTACTTGCCTATTGATAAAGGAGAACGAAAAGCAACTATTAAACGCTTAGAAAAACTTTCTCATGACTATAATCAATCTCAAATTTTCATTGAAACACCATATAGAAACAATAAAATGCTAGAGGACTTAAGTAGTACACTGCATCCTAACACTGAAATTTGTGTCGCATGTGATATTACATTACCTTCTGAATTAATCATTACTAAAACAGCTCAATACTGGAGCAAAAACCCAGTTGACCTACATAAAAGACCAACAATTTTTGTGATTCAGAAATAAACAAACTTATAGACCACAAAAAAAAGGAGCGCATTTAAATGCACTCCTTTTTTTATTCATTCGTTTTAAAACCTTAAACTTATCCTAAAACAACTTTTGCTTTTTTGTTTTCTTCAACTGAAGAAGTATCAAATCCTGCAAATTTTTTCATATAATAACGTACTGAACTTCCATAAGCATCAGAAAAAACATTTGCTCCGTAACTTCTAAGGTACTTTTTCACATTCCCTGGCCCTCCTAAATGCGCAGCTGCTAAAATACCTGACTCGGTAATTTTAACACCGCCTATAGTCCTACCTACAAAACGTTTGATATCTCTTCTTAACACCCATTTGTTCCTAGAAAGATTCGCTTCAAAAGCTTTTTCCTGGATGTTAGGGTCTTTTATAAAACTACGTGTATTATAAACCCCTATTAATTTTAAGGTGCCTTTACCAAATTGGTATTTCCCCATGTATCCAAATGTATTAATAACTGAATACCTTCCTTGAGACTCTTTAAAACCAACAGCCTCTTTAAAGCCAATAAATGACTTTCCTAAAAACAAAGAAAACTCTTCCTTTACTTCTTCCTCAACTTCATTTTTGCTTAAAACTGTATAATACAATCCTAAACCTTCTCTCACTTCAGAGTTAATTACATTTGATGCTTTCAACTCTTTCTTTGATGTAAATCCTGTAGCGATTGTAAAAATTGCTCCAGAGATAAACAAAACTTTCATAAATTTCTTTATCATATAATAGATTTCTTAAGACTTACTTTCATCGCTTTTACACGAATTAATGAAATGCTTAAAATTTCAGTCGGCAAAGATATCATTAAATTTGGAACTACAAAGATAAAGTTAATTTTTATTAAAATAAAGGAAATCAGAGAGTTAGTGTCTTTTTGATACCCATTTTCGGTACGCAACTGCATTCCTATTGTGCTGCGCTAAGGTTTTAGCAAACTGATGATAGCCCATCTTTTTAATATTTGCTACGAAATAAAAATATTGGTGATTTTCATAATTTAATACTGCATCTATAGCCGAAACATCAGGCATAGTGATAGGTCCCGGTGGAACTCCTGCATATAAATATGTATTGTATTTTGAATTTATTTTTAAATGTTCATATAAAACACGTCTCAACTGAACACCAGTAGCTTTTTTTACCGCATACACTACAGTTGGGTCTGCTTGTAATAACATACCTTTTTTTACTCTGTTCATATACACGCCAGCAACTCTTGGCCTTTCATCTATTTTTACTGTTTCTTTTTGAACTATTGCTGCTAAAGAAATCACCTCATTTTGAGTTAATCCAATTTTTTTAGCTTTTGCCAACCTATTTGATGACCAAAACCTATTATACTCTTTCAACATCCTGCCCCTAAACTCATCGGCAGATGTATTCCAGAAAAACTCATAACTATTAGCCACATACATCCCTAAAGCGGTATTATTTGTAAACTTGCTTGTTGTAAGGAAATTATTTTCTTTAAAAGCATGTAATAACGAAATGCTATCAGCTTCAATTTGAGTTGAAATTCTGCTCGCTAAACTCTCTAATGATTCTTGATTATTAAAGGATACACGCACCGGAATATTATTCACTCGTAAAGAGTTAATAATATCGTTATTATTCATCCCTTTTATAATTTCATATTTCCCAGGTTTGACATTTACTGAATACTTCTTCTTGTTCGCTACCGCAACAAACGTCTCTACATCTTTTAATAAAGGAGTTATATCTTCTAACACTTCATTAAAAGAGGCATCAGATGCTATAAATAGTGTTGCTTTTTCGTTTTCGAAAGCGGTATTTGGTATAAAAATAGCATTATACACATAGTATGCAAAAAACGCACAACCAACCAATCCCGACAAGGCTATTACTACTAATAATTTTTTAATGTACATCTTTAATTAATTGAAATAAATATTCGTTTTTATAATGATTTCCTTCTAAAATCCAATCTTTCTTTATACCTGCCCTTACAAATCCAATGCTTTCAAACAGCTTGATACTTGCTAGATTATCTTCTAATACATTAGCGTAAATTTGATGTACATATAAATTTTTAAACGTATAGGCAATAAGCAACTCTAGCGCTTCACGTCCATATTTTTTTCCACGAGCATGATCTAACACCAATACTCCCAAACCTACTTTATCATTTTTAGGATCAAAGTCGAATAAATCAACAAAACCAACCGCTTCTTCATCATTAGTGACAATCACTAAACGCAATTGCTTTAGCTCATAAATATCCTTATGACAGTTTTCTAAATACTGTTTTATTAAAAAACGTGAATATGGAGTTTGTGTTTGACTTACCTCCCAAACAGACTCGTCATTCTCAATAGCATATATCAACTCTAAGTCTTCAGGCTCTAACGCCCTTAAATATATCCGTTCTCCTTTTAATGTTAGCATGCGATTTCTCCTTTAAATACCTGAACTGCTTTCCCTGTTAAAAATACATTGGTATAACGACCATCTTTAACATCAAAAGAAACTTGCAACTCCCCTCCTTCTACATTTATTTTTATATCACTTGCACTTGTTTCTCTTAGGTAATTCATCGCAATTGCTACAGCAGTTGCTCCGGTACCACAAGCCAAGGTTTCATCCTCTACACCACGCTCATAAGTACGTAACCTATACATTGTATCATTAATTTTTTTTACAAAATTAACATTACTTCCTTCAGCCCCATAAACTTCATTCCTAATATTTCTTCCAATAGTTTTAATATCAAAATCAGCTATATGTTTTTCGAATTGTACATGATGAGGCGATCCTGTATCTAAAAAAACACTGCCTTTTTTTTCTTCAACAGTAGTAACATCTTG
>JABSPO010000060.1 GCA_013214625.1 Flavobacteriaceae bacterium | reverse complement strand
TAAATCGTATTACTAGTTTAATTTACTAATGTCATCAAAAATCCATTTGTTTTGTTTTAGGAAGTCTCCTCCATTTAAATTATCTAAACTATCAGAATATATAAGAAATAAGACTTCTTTTTCAAAATGAAGTTCTATGTTTCCATAAGTCCAAATACTAAAGACTTTATTTGTCTCAGGATTATATTTGCCATCAGGATTAGGAAAGTTATTTAAAACCCATTCCTTAGTTTGCCCTAGTATTAAACAATCAAAATTACCTGTCTTAAAAAAATAAATAAAATCTATTTCTATAACTTCCTTTACATTCATTAACTTCGTTTATATGAGTTGTTACGGGATTAATTAGGTTGTTTTTATCTCTGAGGCTTAATTTATCATATTACAGCGGTCTTTGTCAATTAGCACAAACCTTTCAATTTAGTGTTTATTAACTATATTTTTACACCGTGTTAACATTAGTTACTCCTCTAAATCTATTGTTTTCTCTACGAGATAAGTATATGAAATTTTACTATTTAATATTAATTCGGGATTTATTAGTCCGCTCTCCTTGCTACTAAGTCTGATTATTAAATAATCAGTAATTGTCAATGAGTCTTCAAAAAATAATTTAGGGACTGTGTATTTTCCACTCTCTGTGTTTATAGTGTGGTGAATTGTCGTTTCTGCATACCTACCGCCAGAATGCATATTGGGTTTCGCTTTTAGATGTACTATTTTCCATATTTCTACATTAGTTAATGAATTAATATTTTCCCACTCAAGCTTAAGATCTTTATTTTTTGAATTCTTTTTTGGAATGTTAAATTTAGCATTATCCCTTCTTTTTAAAGGTTTGATAAATGCTAGTGGATACTTAGTACTATCAGGTAAAACTATTTCAAAATAATATGATTCATTTCGTAATAAATCATCCGTTCCATACCATGGGTATTTATCGTAATAATTTCCTTGCCTTACAAATAATTCTAATGGCTTATTGTTTAATATAATTTTTATATTTTTATTGATGATTTGTTTTTTACCATCCGACAATTTTACTTCTATATAGTCTAAGCTATTCTTTTTAGTACCATCTTGAATAGTAATATTTACTTTCATTTTTGCTAGGTTTGTAGCGTCTGAATTTGAAAGTGTTGATACATTGCAGCTGCTAAAAACAAATAAGATAAATAAGATGCTGTAGTATTTCATTTTTATATTTTTTTTCTTCATTTCATTTCGAAAAATCACTCGTTCCTACTCTTCAAAAGTTAATGATTAGTTTTTTAAAATTCTGTTCCTTTTCCCCAAACATAGACTTCTTTAGCCACTACCTTTTCAGATTAAACTTCATACCAACAGTTATTTAAGTGTTTTTATCTTTTCTCCAAGTCACTTCATTTTCTCATTAAAAATATATTCAAGAACCTTTCCGTTCAAATGTGTTATGCGTCCTACAAGTTGTTTGTCTCGTAATTCCAAAAATAAATGCTCTGCATAGGTACCTTTTGTTTGTTCTGGAATAAAGTCTATTTTAATTTTTTTATTACATAACAACGTCCAATTATAGGTTCCTATTCCGTTAACAGATTCTTTGCCACAAGTAGATATTAGTTTTTCATATACTTTAACATCCTTTTTATTAAAAATAAAAACCAAAAATATTTCACTACCAGTACAGGGGTTATCATATGGAGTTTCTTCATAAATAGCACCTACTTTAGCAATAAGCTCTTTATTTAAATAGTTTTTCATTTTTTGTGCGTGACATAACGTACTGCATATGTAAAACAGTATAGTTATTACAATGGGTTTTGTAGTAAACATGTTAAGTTTTGTAATCATTTTAGGGTATCTAATTTAATGACTTAATACAACTCTATCTCCCAATCTTCATAAGGGGGGGCAACATTAAATTCAGGTTCACAATAAGAACGTATGTAATCTACCGCTCTTTTTTCAGCATACTTTGCATTTAGCACGTTTCCTTTGTCATCCAACTCAATTACGTTAGCAAATATGGCAAAGGTCTGTTCTATAGCACTTGGTTCTTCTCCAAATAGTTTTAGGTAATTAACTCCTTTTAATTGGTAATGTGTTCCGCTTGCTATAAAGTAAGTGAATGTTCTTAATGCTCCGCTAAATGAGTTACTTAATTTCATATGTTTTTTTTTAATTTATGGACAAGTTGTAAATGGATTTCCGCATAACCATTTTGATTCAATCCATCCTGTTAATTCTTTGTATTCAATTTTTATCCAATTAGAGTATTTGTCTTTTATAGTAACTTGATTCTCTATACCAATTGTACCAACTATACTTCCATTTTGAGGTTTGTCAATCAAAGTTATATCTCGTCTTGTTCCTGCCTCAAGAATACAAGAATTATTAATCCACCCTATTTCTCCTGGGATTTTTATAAGGCCAATTTCAGCACCTCTTACATGAACGACCTTGAACCATCCGTTTTTGGATTCGCTTATTTTCAGAATAAAATACTCATCTTGCTTATTAAGATTTAGAATTATTTTTCCGTTGGGTTCTTTCCTTATATTCACACCTTTTGGGTCAGGATCATTCAAATAAGCTTCAAAAGCTGAAAATGTATCGTTGTTGTTTTTATATGTTTTACCATTAAATTTTAATACTGTTGTTTCTGCGGTAATTTTATCTTTAGAATCGCAATCACCATTCTCGTCTATATAAGCTTTGCTTTCGGTAATCTTGCTTTTGACCAAAATATCAAAATAGCCATTTGTTTTTTCTTGAGACATAATGAAGGTGTTATTAACATCTGTAAATTCTCCTGCACAGGCGGTGTCCCATTCTCCTCTAGAATTCATCACATCATAATTATGCAATACTTTTTTTAATGAATTCCCAGATCTTACAAACAAAGAGATGGTTTCATTGCTATATGGATTTGCTTGAGAACTCCCATAAAAAAATACGCTTACGCCAAATGCTCTACTATTTTCAGAAACGATATAAGGGGCAGTATCTATTTTTATTTTTGAAAGTACTAATGCATCAGAAACCCAATTATTTGTTTTATAACTTTCAAAATAACGATGTTTAATATCACCTGTGGTACGGTCTACAATTAGTATATGACTGTTGAGTTCAAAATAGTGTTCGCCTTCATCAACTATTTCTGGAATAACGATAATACTCTCTTTTGAATCTCCAAATATTACATAAGTAAGTAAGTCTGCTTTAATTTTTTGTTTATGTAACCCTAGTTGTTTGATGACATTATTAATCATTCTTTCTTCTTCTGAAATGAATGTTAATTCCCCATTGGCTTTAACTTCATAAATATCTGTTAATTGGTGCTTTTCGTCTGTCCATTCTGTATAATTTATAGTTATTTTATTTTTTTCAATTTTAGTTTCTATTTTAAACAATCCCTCAGCTATTTCATCGTAAGAGATGACTTTAGAATCAATTATATTTCCATTTAAATCATAGTTGATGAGTACAGATTCCATTTCGTGTTCTCCTTTTAATATGGTTAAAACTATAGAATGGAAATCTTTTGAAAATTCAATTTTGTAAGAAGCAGTTGCTTTATAATTGTACCCTTCTTTATAAAAATTAGGATACAATTTTTCTAATTTAAGTGCCTCAACCTCCTGCTTGTTATAGATATCGATTTCCTTGAAATTGTCAAAATTTGTAGAATCAATTAATGGTGTTGCTTTAGTTTTAATTTCACTAATGATTTTATCAAACCTTACATCGTCAACTTTTTTAGGCGAATCAATTACAACATCAACTGCATCTTGTACCTTAACAATAATCTCTTTCTTTTCTTTTTTGTTTTGAACACAAGAGATGAAAGTAAATACTATTAACATATATTGAATTTTTGTGTGTTTTAGTTTCATTTATAGGTTGGTTATGAGTTATTCGGTTATATCCTTTTGGTTTTACCCTCTGTAACCGACTCCAGATTTTCTAATTTTGTATTTGTCGCAACAATATATTTCTTGTACCACATCAAAACCGTTGTTAAATTCGCTTATATAGTCGTACTTATAACTATCAGGAGGGATTTTTACTTTTAAATATTTTTCTTTTTGTTGCACAAAGCAAAACAGACCTCCAAAGCCTTGTTGTCCGTACGGACTATAATCGCTATATAAGCAGCCATAACAATTTTTAAAGGCGTATTTGCCTTTAAATTGATTAATTATTTTATCGAAGGCATCATCAATATAGACTTCACTCGTTCCCTCAAATTTTTCATTCCCTAAATTTAAGAGAAGTTTAATTTTTCGGGATTCTATTCTTTTATTAATGGTTGGTTTTCCTACTTTATATTCAACTATCAAATCGGTTATAACTTTACTGTCGTTTTGCTTGTTAAGAATAACTTGAGGTATAAAAACCGTGATTTTATAGTCGCAAATTGTATCCTCAATAAAGGTGAATCTTTGTAGTTGTGCTATTGTGTGTTTTTCTTTGTCAATAATCTGAAAATCATCAAATTCTTCTCCTTCAAACCTGATACCATCAACTTCTACAGATAAAATGTCAAAATCATTTACAACTACAATTTCGGTTGTTCCAAAAGCGTCTGTAAAAGTTCCCTTGTATTTTTTTACCATTGCTGTCATAAGAAATTTTATTCGAAACTTTCGTTTGTGAGTTCAGTCTTTTCTGAATTTACCAAGGTTATATTTTCCAAATCATATTTAAAGCTATCTGTTTGAGTCCAACTCCATTTTCTAGATTCTCTACTATTTACTCCATGAGCCCTATAGTTTACTGAAATTGTTTTATTCTCTGTATCTGTAAATACTGTAATTTCATCAAATGTTGTTTGTATAGTTGCGGTATATGGCATAGTACGGCAAACTTTTAATTTTTTTAGTGAAACTGAATCTTTCGAGAACCAGCTTCGCAAAAAGCCTAAGTGTTCATCAGAACATTGGTATCCCAAATTTAATACTGTCAAAATTTTACATTTTAAATTACTCCTATTTTCATTCACTTTTCCATCCCACCAACATTCATTCCCTATAAAAGTAGCCACATAACCTAATGCTGCTTTTTCGTGGTTACTTATGGAATTACTAAATGGTTCATTAATAAATATTGAATTAAAATTTTGGTTTAATTCTTCGTCAAACTTATCTGCTCTCCATAAAAATTTAACTCGTTTATTGTTGGATATAACTCTCTCAGCATCAAATCCTGTTTCTCTAAAAACTAAAGTTTCTCCATCTCCAGCAAGCCAAATACTATCCATTTTCCATTTAACTTTTATGATATCCCCATATTTAAAATTGTATTTTTCGTTGTTATTCCATTCCCAATTATAAATTAGCGAAATATCAATCCCGTTTTTCTTTCCAAATAAAAGAGAATAATCGCCATCATCATTATAGGTTGAAAACTCAATGGTGTCAGTATATATATGATTTAATAAAATTAGTTTTTCAGGTTTTAAATTACTACTGAACTTTGTTTTAATTTGATTAATTTCTCCGTTTTTATTAATATGAAATTTTGTTGTGTCTACAACAATTTCTTCAAGAGACAACTCATCAATTATTGTAATTATATTATTTTTTATTCTGGAATATTTACTTTCAACGCTTTCAGCTATTTCATCATAAGAGATGACTTTAAAATCAATTATTCCTCCATTTAAGTCGTAATTAATAAGTACAGATTCCATTTCATTATCACCTTTAAGAATGGTTATTACAACGGTATAAAAATCACTTGAGTTATTAACTTTATAAGAAGCAATAGCCTTATAGTTATATCCTTCTTTATAAAAATCAGGATAAATTTCTATTAATTTTAAGGTCTGTTCTTCTACCTTATTATAATCACCTTCTTCTATAAAACTATCAAAATTTGTAGCCTCTGTTAATGGTGCTGTTTTAGTTTTAGTGTTATTAATAACATCTTTGAAACTTAAATTCTCATCGCTTTTCCAATAAACATCAACAATATCAAATGTTCTATCCTTTTTATTCAGTTTGTATTTTATGGTGTTTCCTTTGAAACAATTCTCTGACTCCTCTTTATTTAATGCTCCAGATATTTCAACGATATCCTTATCGCTAAAGTTGTAGTTGTAAGACACCTGATTCTTTTCTAATAATTCAATACAATCTGTTGTGTTATTTATAAGTAATTTATATTCAAATCCACCAAACCAGTTTATCATCTTTAATGGAGTTATTTTATTGTTTATGAAATTAAATGTTTGAATATTGTTTCTATCTCCAACAATGTTATTTGTTACTATAAAACTGTGGTTCTCGTTAAATTCATAGATAGATAATGTCCAAAATCCATCCACAACTTGAATTCCTAATGTATTTGGTTTTATATACTTTATGTTGTTATACATTTCAGTTGAATCAATTAAATAATTATTTCTTTTGATTGATTCAACTGTTTTTATTCTGTCTTTTTTAGGCCACCTCCAACTATCCATTGTAGTTTCGGGTAATAGTTTAAGAATATTAAGAAGCATTTTGTTTTTAAGATAATCAATTGCGATTGTATCTCTAAATGCCATTTCTATTTCAGTTATTGAATTTTTATCAATAATTTTACTGCCTTTCTGTTTATTTACTACCGAATTTGATTTCTCTTTATGGTTGCAAGAGTTTAATCCGATTGCGAAAATAAGTAATATGGTACATCTGTAATTCATTTTTTTAGCTATAAATGTCAATTTTTGGTTTGGCAGAAAACCATGTTTGTTTTTATTACCAATTGCCATCTTGATTGTTTTCAAACGTTTTTGGGTTTGGTGTTAACTTATTATCAACCCATTTCAGCTTTAGTTTTATTTTTGATGATTTTTCCCAATCAGGTTCGCTTTCTTCTGTTTCACTATCCGAAAATTCTCCTTCTTCTATTATGTAAATAATTTTGCCTTTAACACCTAAAGAGTCATTAGGAAAATATAACTGCTCCGATTCCCAAATTCCAATATCGTTTCCTGATGTTAACTCAATTACTTTATGTAGTTTTTTAGTGTCGAAAAAAAGGTAATAACCACCAGAATTTGCACCACCCGATTCAGGAATATAATTGATGTAAATAATATTGCTAATTTCTTGTAGTCCTTTATTATCAAATAATTTTAAACAAAATCCATTATTATCTCCCAAAAAGGCAGACCTATTTTCAAAATAAGTTGTTTTAGCATCAGAAAGCACTCTAGTTAAAATGTATAATTTATTATCCATTTTTTCAAGACCAATAAAACAACTTAAATTGTTGTTTTTTACTCTAGTCAAAGAAATTAATCCGCCAAGGATATAGCCAACTTCGTTTTTATATTTTACTTTGTACCAAGGAGATTCAATGCCTTTAAAGGTTGTTTTTACGTTGCTTTTTTCAAGAACCTCTAAACAGTTTCCAATTTTTAATATAGCTAATGCTTCCGCTTCAAAAGATGGTGCTTTTCTTAGTCTTACATTGTCTCCAAACAAGTACGCTATATCTCCATTTTCAAATTCTTTATCTATACCAAGGTATTCACAGTCTTGAGCATAAATAAAATTTGAAAATGATATGAATAGTATTAAAAGTAATTTGTTCATCTTTTATTGATTGGATTCAATTGTCTTTTTTCTAAATAACATCAACAATTTTTTCTAATATATAATGAGTTACTCCTACAACAATAGCAATTACGAGAAGAATAAAAAATCGAATAATTGTTGATTTCATGTTACTTTTTAGTTTCTTTTTCAGGTAAAAAATATTAATAAGAATAAATAACAATGCAATAACACTTCCACCTATTAACCCTACATAAACCAATACTAAGTTAGACATCAAGTTAAGCAGATGCAAAAATCCAGTTGATGATGTTTCACCTACTGTTCCTAAGAGAATCCACATATAGCCAATACCCAGTAGTAATGACACTACTATCCAAACTAAGTAGGCTAGAATCTGTTTTAAAATATTCATAATAGTTGTTTGTTTTTTTATTTAAATATTTTCAACTTAACAGCTCAATAAACCTAGCGTTAATATTGATGCATAGTTTAGGTTTTTACATCATGTTTGCTATTTAGTCTTGGTTTATAACCCTTTTATTTTTATATTTTTGCTGGCTAGTAGTTATTCTAATTTTTGTCTGATATGTTTCAAATCAGACTTCTTAACGGTCAATTTCTGTGTCTTTTTATTTAGATCTTCAATCATTTTAATATAATTGTAATCATTAGTGAGTTTTAAAAGGCCGATATAACGGTTTAGTAATAATAATATTTTTTCACTCCAGCTAGATAATTTTCCAATAAGGTGATATGATTTTGTTTTTTGGTAATCTTCTAGGTTGTAAGAAATCATTTCTTCCGTGGTTGTCTTTAAATAATCTTCTTTTACATTTTTTACACATTTTAAAGTGTCCTCAATTTTAAACCTTATCTCCTTTTCACACAATACCTTTAGACATATTAAGTCGTTGTTTTTTATGAAATATTCTGCAAATGGTTTTGTTATTTCATCTTTTACATATCCCCTTATTCCAATTCTATCTTTTTCATTTATTGAACACACTGAAAAAGAAATAACTCTCAATGCAATAATTAATTTACTGCCTTTTTTTTTAAATCACTTAGGCTTTATGTTAGCTAATGTTTCGGTCATGGTTGGTACAGAAATTAAAAGTACTGAATTTTGGATTATGCACTAAAACCATATTAATTATAGCCATTTTTGGCAACAGTTATTTTTTATATTCTTTTACTACTTGATTTATTTTTCCAAAAATCGATTTACCTTCTTTGTCTTCCATTTCCACTTCAATTCTGTCTCCAAAGCTCATAAATGGAGTAGAAGCTTTGCCGTCTTTTAGTATTTCCAAACATCTAACTTCAGCTAAACAACTTGAGCCATTTGGACTTCCTTGGTTTGCAACTGTTCCTGAGCCTATAACTGTTCCTGCCATTAATAAACGAGTTTTAGACGCGTGTGCTATTAATTGTCCAAAGTTAAATATCATGTCAACTCCAGCATTTGGGGAACCTATAAGTTTTCCGTTTAAGGTTGAATTTAATGGTAAATGTAGTTTTCCGTCTTTCCAACTATCATTTAATTCGTCTGGTGTAACCACTACTGGAGCAAATGTTGTCCAAGGTTTAGATTGATAAAATCCAAATTGTTTGGATAATTCATTTGGGATTAAATTTCTTAAAGAAACATCGTTAATAATTGTTATTAATTTGATGTGATTTAAAGCATCTTTTGAATTAATTCCAGCAGGAACATCATCTGTAATAATAGCTATTTCAGACTCAAAATCAATACCCCAATCTTCATTTTCGATTTCGATATCGTCATTTGCTCCAATAAAAGCATCAGAAGCTCCCATATACATTAATGGATCAGTCCAAAAAGATTCGGGCAATTCTACATTTCTAGCTTTACGGACAAGTTCTACGTGAGTAACATAGGCACTTCCGTCTGCCCAATGATAAGCTCTCGGAATTGGTGCTAAAACTCTTATAACAGAAAAATCAAATGTATTAGGCAGTTTATTCGAGTTTAAATCTTTATAAACACTTTGTAATTTACTTTCGGTATCTTTCCAATTATCTATTGCAGATTGCATAGTTTCTGCAATTTCAGGTACTTTTACTGCTATTGTTAATTCTTTATTTACAACAACTAATTGTCCGTCTCTAGTCTTATTGTCAATTGAAGCTAATTTCATTTATTTTTTTATTTCATTTTTATTTAATTGTTGCCAACTCCATGCTATACGGAATTCATATTTTATTTACAAAAACACGACGTTTTATATTTTCAGAATTCATTGTTCTACACCAGATTTAGTCTTGGTTTATACCCCTTTTATTTTTATATTTTTGCTGGCTAGTAGTTATTCTAATTTTTGTCTGATATGTTTCAAATCAGACTTCTTAACGGTCAATTTCTGTGTCTTTTCATTTAGATCTTCAATCATTTTAATATAATTGTAATCATTAGTGAGTTTTAAAAGGCAGATATAACGGTTTAGTAATAATAATGATTTTGATCTCCAGCTAGATAATTCTCCAATAGGGTGATATGATTTTGTTTTTTGGTATTCTTCTAGGTTGTAAGAAATCATTTCTTCCGTGGTTGTCTTTGGATAATCATCTTTTACATTATTCACACATTTTAAAGTATCCTCAATTTTAAACCTTATCTCTTTTTCATACAATACCTTTAGACATATTAAGTTGTTGTTTTTTATGAAATATTCTGCTAATGGTTTTGTAAATTCATCATATGGAAACCAACGTCCGTGAGCACAGGAAATTAGTTCTTTATATTTTTTTTTAACTTTCCACTTTTCAACAATAATATCTCGAACTCGGTTATATTCTTTTAATTTTTTTTGTTGCTCTTCATTACTTGTTGTTAAAGCATTATATTCAAAAGATTTGTTGTTCGTTTTGTAATACTTTTCAATATCTTTATTCAACTTTGTATAACTCATCCCGTTTTTATTGAGTGTTGATTTTAATTACTACCAACTCTGTGCTATACAGAATTTCTCATTTATTTAAACTTCAACTATACATAATATCATTTTAAAGAAAGATAAACACTAAACTCTTATCCTAAAGCTGGTCTTTTGCTTTTAGCAATATTATTTCCAATCAGACTGGTTTCTTATTTTTCTTTCTAAAACCATCCTCCTTATTTTATATAGATGATTTTGTGTTAATTACTGAATATTATAAGTATTCAATCTTTTTTCAATGAAGTGCTCGGAATAAGAAACATATGACATTGTACTAAAAATTAATCCAAATCCATCAGAATAGTTAGTGTGGTCTAAAGATGGTAATAAATTTCCATTTGTGTCTTTAACATAAGTATGAGCATCTAAGCAATAAAAACTCCCTGCTTGCGTAGTAACATCTACGGGGTCTTCAACTAACATAAAATGATATGTTCCAAATGATTCAGTATCGGTTAAACGTTCGTTATAATCACTATGGGTGTACTTAATACTACCCACTTCATTAATTAAATAACCTAATGAATCCCTTAACAGTTCTGTTTTTTCTCCAGTTTCGTTTAAGGAATGGTTATAATTTGAACTTGGGTTATCATTTCCAGAAGTAATGGTTTTGAATTCATAATAAATATTATTGTTTAAGTTAACTGTATTTGTTATTTCTACAGCATCTACAACTCCAGTATCAATAAAATTTCCATTTGAATTTCGTTGATAATATTTGTACTCCCAAGTATTTCCAACTGTAAGTGCATAAAAATTACTTGTAACATTATTCTGGATTGGTAGAGGTAATGAACCTGAATCATCATTACAAGAGGCTAATAATATTACTATTAGTGATATAAAAAGAATATGTTTCATAATATTGGTTTAATTAGTTAATAGTTAACGAGTTTTTTCAATCATTATTTTTTTAGAACATCTCGAGAAAATGCTTTGTTAGCAACAGCAGTACTTTGATTTTAATATGGAATCGAAATTACTGCTCCTTATTTTTTAAACATCAATACTTTTTTACCTATTACGTTTATATTGCCCAACTGTCCAATATGGTAAATGAAAGTAGTATTTTGATAGTTCTTTTTATTTAGTTAGTATTTCTCATAATTTCTTGTTTGATACCATATTTTAAATTTGAACTTTAGCCTTTTATTGTTTAATAAATTTAACTGAGTTTCCTGTATTAAGCTTTAAAAAGTATACACCACTAACCAAAGCTTGTGAGCTAATTTTATCATTATTAGTAACCGTTCCTTCTAAAATTATTTCCCCTAAAATGTTGTATATAGTATAAGCAACCTTTTTATTCAAACCAGATATTATAATAAAATCAGTTGTTGGGTTTGGGTAAATTTTAATGTTATTTAATGCTGCTTCAAAATGGTTTATAGATAAAGTGTTCCCAGGAGCCCATGAAAAAGCATCTAGTGCCATATAATCTAAATTATTAGTGCTTGTAAAAACTAATTCATCGATTTTAATTTGTGTGAAATCTGAACTGCCTTCAGTAGCAAAATCGATAAATGAAAATCCGTTATTTGGTGTAAACGTTGTAACATTTGACCAACCTGACCACCCAGAGGTTAATGTAATTGTATATTGCGTAACTCCTGATTTTTTTCCAACTATTGTTAAATCACCAGCATGTGTAGCAAGCCCTCTGGTAGCACAAAAAAGATATAAAGAAGTTACCCCAATTTCCGAACCTCCTGTTTTAATGGTAAAGCTACTTCCATCTACATTATCATCATTATTAGGACCAGAATTGTCCAAAAATTTATTATCAGTAGCTGTACCATTCCAACCATATCCATTGCCAGTATCAGTAGAACCATTATCAACAGTACCGTTGGAAAATATATTATAGCCTTCTCCGGTCATACTTGAAACGGTAAATGTTTGAGATACATCAGTAAATGTAGCAGAAGTACCAAATTCAGACTCAAAATCTTCAACAGATTGTGCAAATAAATTGTTACTATTTATAAGCAAGCTTGCTAGTAATAATATATATAAGGAGTAGCTTCTTTCGATCATTTTGTCATGTAGTATAGTAATAGTTTATAATTGATTTTTCTTTCTTTTAAGAAATGGTTTTATAGAAAAAATAATACCTAAAACTATTAATACATACATTCCGTATTGAGAAAAAAGTTTCCCTATAACTGTTTCTAAAACATATGGATTGTTTCTATTATAATTAATAGCAATAGAATCACCAACCGACTTCATACTTCCTATAAAAGGGATCCTAAAAAGATCTACACCACCAAATTGTTCAGTGCCATCTTCTAAATTAAACTTAACAATTGCTGATTCCCTTACCTTTTTACCTCTATGAAATGTAATTTCTGTAATTTCTCCTTCTGTTTTAATCCAATCTTCTTCTTGTGAAAAAGAAAACTGGCTTAACAGTAGTAGTGCTATAATAAATGTATTTTTCATATAAATAAACTTTAACTATTTGATTTTTTTAACGCTAAATATGAATTATGTAAAAACAATAGTGTTCTCTATCTATTGTTTTATTCATTCCCTTTTGTTACGGTATTAAACTTATTTTGCTAAATCCCTCAATGAGGGTATATTACGCAGAAACTTTATGAAATACCTGTTCCATTTCTTCAAATGCTTTTTTCTGTCCAGGAGCAAGTACAGCTTGCTTAATAATACCTGTTACAATTTGAATTATATCTTTACGTGCTCTAACACTCTTTCCAAAATAGGCATTCATTATTTTGTTTGGTATAATGTAAGTCATTTTTAAAGTGTTTTCATTTTGAAAAAAGACTTTCATACCATGCATTGAACTTTTTTTAAGCACAATACATTGCTCCATTTGTCCGTTAGTATCTGTTCTATGCTCCCAAATATCATATTCTTTAGAGCACTCAAAAGATGAGGTGCTTTTCAAAAAATTTTGTAGCGTATCTAATGAGTTGTACTCTCTTTTAATTGTGATTGTTTTTTCCATTGGTATGTTTTGTTATTTGATTAGTAAACAAACCACCTTTAGGGTGTAAAAATGGTTTGCCTCTGTTTAGTTTTAATTTAAAAAGCTCTTACAGCTCTTGCAAAATATGAATTACCATCTTTACCACCTCCAGCTAGAACTCCTGTAGTAAGGTTAACAAACCTAGCAGAACTGGTATTAATTTCAGTAGAACTCCAATGAAATTGATATGTTATTTGTCCTCCATTTGCTGCAATTTCAGTGTTAACAATACCTATGTTTAAATACATAGCATATAATTCATCTTCACTAGGTAAAAACCAATCATCATAACCATTAAGACTCAAGTTAGCAATTTGATCCACAACAGTTCCAACTGTTGTACAGGCCGCTTCAATTGCTACTGTATTGGTAGCTCCACTTCCTATAACTGAATCAGTTCCTACACTTATGCTATCACATCCCCATACTCCTGAAATAAATTGATTACTTACAGCACATACCATACCATGTGTATTATCTGTAGGGTCTATCCAAAAAACCACACCTCCATCTCTAAAGTCTCCAATAGCAGCTGGTTCAGTTAAATCATTTAGATTGATCGTTATAACAGACGTTTCTGTGCTTACCGAATTATCAACTGAAATATTAGCTGTAATAGTTGGGTTTGTTTCAAAATCGAATAAAGTAGCATCAGTAACGGTTAATTCTCCTGTACTTGCGTTTATGCTTAAAGCACCTGTAGGTGTTTGAGAGATTATACTATAACTTAAAGTCCCGTCACCATTAGCTTGAACCGTACCTAGAGAATCTCCATTTGTTGGATTTTCATCTATAGCTGTTGTAAAATCTTGAATACTTAATTCATTTACATTGTTAAGGTTAATTGTAGCAGTTATAGTTTCTGTAGTTCCAGAATTATCAACTAAAATATCTGCTGTAATTGTAGGATTAGTTTCAAAATCGAATAAAGTAGCATCAGTAACAGTAAGCTCTCCTGTGTTTGCATCTATACCAAGAGCTCCTGCTGGCGTTTGGGTTGTTATACTATAAGTTAATGTCCCGTCTCCAGTAGCTTGGACAGTTCCAACAGCATCGCCATTGGTTGGATTTTCATCAATTACTGTAGTGAAATCTTGAACATTTACCTCACTTAAGTTATTTATATTAATGGTTACAGTTGCATTATTTGCAGCTCCATCAACAGAAACAGTTGCTGTTAGTACTGGGGTTGTTTCAAAGTCGAATAACGTAGCGTCAGCAACCGTTAACTCTCCAGTACTTGCATCTATATTTAAAGCTCCTGTTGATGTTTGTGTTGTTATACTGTATACTAAGCTACCTCCGCCAATAGTTTGCGTAGTTACTACAGTGCCAATAACTTGCCCTACTGTAGGGTTTTCATCAATGGCTACTGCTAAATCTTGAACGCTTATTTCGTTATTCGCTACAATTACTGCATCATCGTCGTTACCACAACTTATAAATAGTAGGGTTGTTACTATAAAAACTATGTTTAAAATTGTTTTTAATTTTTTCATGTTATTGGTTGTTTAAATTAAGTTCTTTTTTATTTTAAAAATTATATAATTCCTTTTTAAGCCTTAAGAAAAAGCGGTTTTTTTAGCTTGAGCAGACTACTATGCTCCCAAATATCATATTCTTTAGAGCACTAAAAAGGTGAGGTACTTTTCAAAAAGTTTTGTAGCATATCTAATGAGTTGTACTCTCTTTTAATTGTGATTGTTTTTTCCATTTAATATTAGTTTTAAACAAGAAGTAATGTGTTTTTATTCATAAACAGAATATTCTATAACAACTTTAGGGTGTAAATCAGAATCTGCATTATCACTAGAGGCAAATAACATTCTTCTTGTTGAAGTATTTGTTTCATCTTCTAGTCTTAACATAAAACCATAGTTATTTGATGGATTAGCGATCATATAACTAGTCATATTGGTCACATCAATATCTAAATAATTTTGAACATTCATTGTAGAATTCACTAATACAACTTCATCGTCAACAGTAGTTGTTGGTTGACTATTCCATGTAACTGTATCTTCTTCCCAACTACTGGTTACACGTTGTAAAAGTGAAGTATTTATACCTGAATGAGTACCGTTTGCTGTTGAGTTATAAGAATATAAAGATAGTTCTACACTTTGTACAGTTGCGCTTGCTGATATTTGAGAAAAATCGAAACGAATTAAATTTCTGGTTTCTTGAGAATTATACATTCCTGCCATAAAATCTGGATGAGTTGCTAAATTTTGGTCTGCATTATATTCATAAATAAATGCATCCTTTCCATCAGAAGCATCTGGTCTAATTGTTTCGGTATAGTTTACTAATAAATCTGGAAGATTATTCAAATTAATAGTAACCATTGCAGTATTTGTAACTCCAATTAAAGAAATGGTTGCAGTAATTGTTTGGTTAGTTTCATAATCAAATAACGTAGCATCGGCAACAGTTAGTTCTCCTGTACTTGCGTTAATATTTAAAGCTCCTGTTGGTGTTTGTGTTGTTATACTGTATACTAAGGCCCCTCCGCCAACAGTTTGAGTAGTTTGTACTGTTCCAACTACTTGCCCTACTGTAGGGTTTTCATCAATGGCTACTGCTAAATCTTGAACGCTTATTACATTATTCGCTACAATTACTGCATCATCGTCGTTACCACAACTTATAAATAATAGGGTTGTTGTTATAAAAGTAATATGTAAAAGGATTTTCATTATTTTCATGTTATTGGTTGTTTAAATTAAGTTCTTATTTATTTTAATTAAATATATAATTCCATTTTAGGCTTAAGAAAAAGTTGCCTTTTTTAGCTTGAGCAGACTAATTAGCTACAAATTTTTTAATTACTGTTCCTTTATCAAAATCCAGTTTTAAAATATAGATTCCGCTTGATAAATAGTTTGTATCTATATTACTTTCTGTGCCAGTAGTCACTTTTGCTCCTGAAATACTATAAATAGTATAGTTTTCTAATCTAATGCTATTGGAATGCGTTATGTTTATAGCATCTGTAGTGATAAGTATTGTGATGTCATTTGCTAACTCAAAATCAAAAACTCCTAATGCATCTAGAGTAACAGGATTAAAACCAGTCCATAAAGCACCAGAATCGGTAACGTATGCGCCCATAGTACCTCCTGGTATATGTAAATGAATAGTACTGCGAGTACCAAAAGTATCATTAGTGCCAGTAGTTATTGTAGGTGCTGTTGTAGCCAATGAAGTTACATCTGTTAAAGCAGCAATAAGGAAAGCACTATCTCCTATATTAGTAACGCTTGCAGGTATAACTACAGATTGTAATGCGTTATTAAACCTAAAAGCCTCATTACCTATAACCTCAAGACCATTTCCTAATTGTAAGTTAGTTAATGAATTTGAGTTAAAAGCAAGTGCTTCAATGCTTATTACATTATCTGGAATAGTTAAACTTGCCAAGTTATTGAATCGAAATGCATATTCACCTATAGTAGTAACACTACTCCCAATTACCACATTCATCAAGTTGTTATTTGCAAAAGCGCCATCATTAATAGTTATAACATTGTCAGGAATTGTAACAGTGAGTAAATTATTTATTAAAAAGGCACCCTGACCTATATCAATAATACTATCTGGAAGTAAAAGAGAAGTTAAGTTTTTATTTTCAAAAGCGAAATCATTAATATGAGTCACACTAAAATCAGTACAACCGCTAGTAACAGTAGCAGGTATATTAACAACAGTACCACCTGCTGTATTATAATCAGTAACAGTTACTTCATTGTTTGGGTTGGCATTGATTTGATAGGTTATATTACCTACTACAAAAGTGCCAGAAAGTCCTTCTGCAACACTTTTAAAATCCGTCCAAGTAGCCGTTGCATATGCTGCTGCTGTTCCTGTTGGTATAGATAGGTCGATATTACTACGGTTTCCGAAAGAATCTAAAGGACCTGTTGTTACTGTAGGTGGTGTTGTAGCCTCTGAAACAATACAAGTTAAAGGATTATTAATAAAAGCGCCATCTCCAATAGTTGTAACACTACTTGCTATAGTTATATCTGTTAATTGGTTACCTTTAAAAGCATTGTTACCAATACTTGTAACATTATTAGGAATAGTAATACTAGTTAAATTATTACCGTCAAAAGTTCCGTTTGCTATACTAGATATACTATTAGAAATACTAAGACTAGAAATATTATTGTACGCAAATGCATTAGTACCAATATTCGTAACAGAATTAGGAATACTAAGAGTTGTTATATCATTGTCTCTAAAAGGCCAATTACCAATACTCGTTATATTATTAAGAATAGTAAGACTTGTAATATTATTATATGAAAATGTACCTTGTTCTATAGTAGTCATACTAGTTGGTATAACAACACTAGTTAAAGCACAATTATGAAAAGCATTAACTCCAATACTTATAATACCGTTATGCAGAGGTGCACTAGCTAGATTAGTATTAAGATAAAAAGCAGAAGCTCCAATACTAGTAACACTCGTAGGAATTACAACACTCGTAAGTCCATTTTGATTAAAAGCATGATTACCAATACCTGTAACATTATAAGTTGTGGTAACACTACTAACGGTATTGTCAACCGTTGCTGGTATATCAATGTCAGAACCACCAGATATATAATCCTTTACTTCAACAGTATTAGCTGAAGTTATATTATACTCTAAAGTATTGTTATTATTATCAAGAGCTGTAAATGTTTGCGAATACCCAATTGTTGCTGTACATAAGGCAATTAAAATAAGTAGTGTTTTTTTCATAAGAAATTAGTTTTGTATCCCCCTTGAAAAAGGGGACTTGGTTAATTTAAAAGTTAAAGTGAATGTCTGTTATCTTTAAGAGTTCACTATTTAATACTAAATCAAAAATATTTAATCAATTATAACTAAACTATGTAAACAGTAGCTTTGTGACGAAACCTATGTAAAAAAGTGATGAAAAAATATCGGTCTGAAGAGTGAGGTTGTTTTTTGTAGAAATTAAAATTTAAAAATGAGCTATTAACTCCAGATTGCATGGTAAAGATCAAAAATGGTTAATCATTATATCTGATAAATACAGACAACCTTTGTATAGAAGTTAACTTTATTTAAAGGGGAGAACTTTTGAAAAATAAATTTAGTCATTTCGATTTTAGGAAAAATCACACAAGATACTCAGCTATATTATTTTTCACAGTAAACTATAGCCTAATTCGATTTCTCACTCCACTGCGCTGCGTTTAGAAATGAGGTTTTAAAAAAATCAATTATAAGAAAAACCTTTTTTGATTTGGAATAGTATAAAATAAACTACCCCGAGGCACAGCCTCAAGGGAATTCTATAGATTAAAATAGAGAATAACTGGTATTCCCTTTGGCTATCGGCCTGCGATTAGAACTGAATTTTATCCAATTGTTTTAAATAAGTTTCTCCCACTGGAATAATATGCTCATTTATAGTTACTGAATTTTTAGACTTTCCGGTAACTTGATCGATCCGTATAATATACGAACGATGTAGGCGTAAGTATTCTAAAGCATCAGGTGTAGTTGTAATAAAATCGCCTATTTTACACCGAATAGTATATGTTTTATCTGAATAGATAATATCTAAATAATTACCTGAAGATTTTATATACAGTATTTCGTTGGTAGAAATTTTTATTCGCTCCCCATTCATTCTAATCTCTAAATATTTTTCATCTCGCTTTAATCTCTTTATAAGTAATCGTATAAATTCTCTGGTTACATCCTTATTATAGGTTAGCACACGTATTTTAAAAAAAGCATACACAATCCCTCCTAAAGCTAAAAAACATCCTATGTAAAACCACCCAGTTTTCCAAAATGGGGGCAGTATTGTAAATGTATATTCTAATTGCTTTTCTGTGTAACATTTACTTCCAATACAAGGGTTAACCTGAAAAGTGTATTTACCGTGTGAAAGATTAGGAAAACTAATACTTCTGTTTTTTGTTGTGCTCCATGTACTCCCAGTCTCTTTTAGTCTGAATTGATAGTGTAAATTATTATTTTCAGCAAACGAAATTCCTTCTACTAAAAAAGTAATTTTATTTTCTTTATAATTTAATTTGGGACTATCATCATTCCCATACACAACATCATTAGCGCTTATTTCTTTCAGTTTAAAATAAATGTTGTCTGATTTTTTGTTATCGAGTAGTTGTTTGGGCATATAACACAAACCATCTTTAGTACCAACCCACAGTATCTCATTTATAATTTCTACATCCTCTACTCCATTACTCAATAAACCACTGTCTTTATCAATATTAGTTACACTAAATCCTTTATCATTAAACACAATTCTATTTAAGCCTTTATTAGTACAAGCCCAAATGGTAGAATCATTTTCGACATGTATTTCATTAATTATATTACTTGTTAAACCATCTTTTATGGATATATTATAAGTTCCCTTTCCATAAACAACTACACCAGCACCATGAGTAGCAATAAAAAAGTAATCTCCATTCTTACTAACATCTATATCATCCGATCTATATCCTAACAATTCTGATTCTTTAGATAATGCTATTATACTATCATTCAATTTTTTAAAAACCCCAAATGGCGTAGCTACTAAAGTGTCCTTTTTCCAAATACTAACATCTTGCACCCGATAAGGGAACGGAGTATATTTCTTTTTATTTATTGCAGAGTAGCCAGATGGTCCACTCGTAAAAATAGTTCCGTTTAACGAGGGTTCAGATAATTTAATTGAATATATATTAGCTATGAACTCATTGTTTTTCTCAATTGTATGATTAAAGA
>JABSPO010000006.1 GCA_013214625.1 Flavobacteriaceae bacterium | reverse complement strand
CCACCAATTACAAACTGGCGGGAGCGGGGTTATTCTTCTATAAATTGATAGTCTATTGTATTTCTATACTTATTTATTTGATAAAGTTTTATTTCATCCCGTTCAGGATAATGTAATTCATAACTATAGCCAAAAGGAGCTTCTTTCCATTTTTTGTCAACTAATCGAAGTGTATTTATTTGCTTCAATACTTCTTGAAACTCAGTAGAGTCAATTTTTAAATCAAAAGTTTCATAGAAATCACCTATAGCAGAACTAGTTATATCTTCAAGGATTGTAAAGTTCTCTATTTTAATCCCTAGGTCATTTTCAATTTGTAATGAGTAATCTATAGTCCTCGAGCAAGAAACTATAATTGTGATGACAAATATTTTTTTCATATTAGTTTTAATTACTTCTATAATTATCAAAAAAGGTATTCCTCCATCGTTTTTCATTTTCTCCATCAAAGTTAATAAATTTCTTAAAATGTTGTATTTTTCCTGCTATAATGAAACGATTAATTTACATAGTATTCTTTAGTTCTTTTTACCTTGTCCAAGCACAAGAAGGAATAGAAGCGAAATTGATTGAAAATATTCCTTTAAAGGCAGATGTTTTTGTAGGGGTAAATATGTTTGACGAGTTGTTTTATGTAAAAAATAATGTGTTATTTAAGCAAACAAAATTAGAGAATCATACGTATCAAAACAATTTATACGGTTCGCTTAATTCGGTAGACATATTAAACTCGTTAGGGTCTACATTGTTTTATAAAAACTTCAATATAGTAATACAGTTGGATAGAAGACTAGGTGAAATTAGTAAAATTGATTTTAATCAATCTAACAACTTTAGTACAATTTCACATGTTTCTACAGCAAGTAATAAACGGTTATGGATTTTTAATTCTGATACACAACAATTGCAAGTATATAATCCAAAACAAGATATCGTTGAAGCATCAAGCCAATCAATTCAAGAGGTTATTGTAGGTTTTTATAGCAATTATAATTTTTGTTGGGTATTGACTAAAACGAAGCTGTTACAATATAATATATACGGAAATCAGTTGAATAGTTATTCCTTAGAAGGGTACGATGCGTTTATTTACTATAAAGAATATTTTATTTTAAAGAAAGACGCTCAGTTGTATTCATTAGCTGTAGCCGATGAAACCCCTAAATTAATAGCACTTCCAAAATTATTTATTAAAGATTTTTCTGTAACAAATGAAACCTTGTATATTTACAGCGGAAACGAATTACATTCTTTTAAAATTAACTTGAACAGAGACTAATATATAAACTTATGCACGTAGCAATTGCAGGAAATATAGGGGCAGGAAAAACTACACTAACAAAGTTGTTAGCAAAACATTATAATTGGGAGCCTCAGTTTGAAGATGTTGTAGACAATCCGTATTTGGATGATTTTTATAACAAAATGGAACGTTGGTCATTTAACCTACAAGTATATTTTTTAAATTCAAGATTTAGGCAAGTATTGCAAATTAGAGAAAGCGGACAGGACACTATCCAAGATAGAACCATTTATGAGGATGCTCATATTTTTGCACCTAACTTACACTCTATGGGTTTAATGACTAATAGGGATTTTGAGAATTACAAATCGTTATTTGATTTAATGGAGTCCTTAGTTCAAGGACCTGATTTGTTAATTTACCTTAGAAGTTCTATTCCAAATTTAGTAGGACAAATTCATAAACGAGGGAGAGAGTATGAAAATACGATAAGTATTGAGTATTTAAGTAGATTAAATGAACGCTATGAGGCTTGGGTACACGGTTATAAAGGAAGGTTGTTGGTGATTGATGTTGATAATTTAAACTTTGTTGATGAACCAGAGGATTTAGGAAGGATCATACATAAAATTGATGCTGAAATAAATGGATTATTTTAGTGTCAAAAAACAGATAATAATAAAAAAGCCAGCTTATTAAGTTGGCTTTTTTATTACTGTAAATTGAATTTGTTATTCATTTTTAATTTCGGATATTCTCTTTTTAATAGTTTCCGAATCACCAATGATAGATTCTTTATGTGTTTTAGAAACCCCATTTTCAGTAGTGGTAGTTATAATTGTAGCAGAAGAATCGTGACTGCCATTTTCGGTAAACTCTATTTTAATCTCACTAGTTACGGTAGCGGTAGCTGAGTGTCCCCCAAGAATAGGGGCAATGACCAAACCAATTAAACAAGTAAGTTTAATTAAGATATTCATTGATGGGCCAGAAGTATCTTTAAAAGGATCGCCGACAGTGTCACCTGTAACAGCTGCTTTATGAGCATCTGACCCCTTGTAAGTCATTTCTCCGTTTATTTCAACACCAGCTTCAAAGGATTTTTTAGCGTTGTCCCATGCGCCTCCAGCATTATTCTGAAATATTGCCCAAAGTACTCCACTTACAGTAACGCCAGCCATATACCCTCCTAGCATTTCTGCTACAGCCATTTTGTGCATTCCAAATAAAAGCGGGACAAAGGCTATTAATAATGGAAACCCGATGGTTAATAACCCTGGTAATACCATTTCTCTCAAGGAAGCCTTGGTTGATATTGCAACACATTTATCGTATTCTGGTTTTCCAGTTCCGTCCATGATTCCAGGGATTTCTCTAAACTGTCGTCTAACTTCATGTACCATTTCCATAGCAGCTTTCCCTACAGCATTCATTGCTAAAGCGGAAAAAACTACAGGTACCATACCTCCAATAAAGAGCATAGCCAAAACAGGTGCTTTAAAAATATTTATACCGTCAATTCCTGTAAAAGTTACAAAGGCTGCAAATAAGGCTAAGGAAGTTAATGCTGCAGAGGCAATAGCGAACCCTTTTCCAGTAGCGGCAGTTGTATTTCCTACAGCGTCTAAAATATCAGTACGTTCTCTTACAATGGGGTCTTGTTTGCTCATTTCGGCAATACCACCAGCGTTATCCGCTATTGGTCCAAAAGCATCAATAGCCAATTGCATTGCCGTAGTTGCCATCATTGCTGAAGCCGCTAATGCAACCCCGTAAAACCCAGCTAAAGCATATGAAGTCCATATTGCTGCAGCGAATAAAAGTACAGATGGAAAAGTAGAGATCATTCCAGTAGCTAATCCAGCAATTATATTCGTTCCAGCTCCAGTACTTGATTTTTCAACAATTTTTAAAATAGGTTTTTTACCCAATCCCGTATAATATTCTGTAATTGATGAAATAGCACCTCCAACAAACAAACCAACTAATGTGGCATAAAATACTCGCATTGATGAAACATCTTGCAATCCTTCTCCGAAGAAATTCATTTGCATTGTTTCGGGTAGCATCCATTTTACTAATACATAACATAATACGGCTACTAGAACAATTGAAACCCAGTTCCCTATATTTAAGGCCCTCATTACTTGTGGCTCCTTTGCATCATTACTATTTATTTTTACTAACATGGTTCCTAGTAATGAAATGATAACTCCAGCTCCAGCGATTGACATGGGTAATAGTATTGGGCCAATACCTCCAAAGGCATCAGAAATACTTCCTCCCATATCTCTAATAATATAATTACCCAGCACCATTGCTGCCAGTACTGTGGCTACATATGATCCGAATAAATCTGCCCCCATTCCAGCTACATCACCTACATTGTCACCTACGTTATCAGCAATAGTTGCTGGGTTTCTAGGGTCGTCCTCAGGGATCCCAGCTTCAATTTTACCAACTAAATCTGCGCCAACATCGGCTGCTTTGGTATAAATACCACCTCCAACACGAGCAAATAATGCAATAGATTCAGCTCCTAAAGAAAATCCAGCAAGGGTTTCTAAAACAATAGTCATGTCATCAACTGATGTCCATGTGCTATCCATAAAAAAGTGAAAGAAGAAAATGAAGAATGCTGTTAACCCAAGTACTGCTAATCCAGCAACTCCTAATCCCATTACCGTTCCGCCTCCAAAAGATATTTTCAAGGCGTTTGGTAAACTGGTGCGTGCTGCTTGTGTGGTTCTTACGTTCGTTTTAGTAGCTATTTTCATTCCCATATTTCCGGCTAATGCTGAAAATATTGCCCCTAAAATAAAAGCAATTACAATAAGCCAATGAGTGGTTGGTACTAGAAAAGATACTATAGCGAGTAATATACTTACAATTAAAACAAAAATAGCAAGTAGTTTGTATTCGGCATTTAAGAAAGCCAAGGCACCTTCGTGGATGTGGTCAGAAATTTCTTTCATTTTACCATCTCCAGCATCTTGTTTTAGTACCCATGCTTTTTTTATAAACATGTAAATTAAACCAATAGCTGCTGCAGCAATTGGCATGTAAATCATCATTGATTCCATATGTTAGTATAGTTTTTAAAAGATTAGAAAGTGTTAGTTCTTCTAAAAGTATTAAAAATCAATGAGATATAAAAAAAAGGCGATACTCAAATGAATATTGCCTTTTTATATTGTATCGAAAAATACTAGATTGTAAAGTTTCCGTTTGTTTTGTGTTCGCTTGATTCGTAACGCTCAATACATTTGTCTAAAATGTCATACGCTTCTTGAGCATCGCCCCATCCACCAACATCAACTTTTTTCTTTTCAAGATCTTTATACACTTGAAAAAAGTGAGTGATTTCTTTTACTAAATGTGGATTTAAGTCAGATAAATCATTCAAGTGATTCCAAATTGGATCAGAAACTGGTACGCAAATAATTTTTTCATCTGGTCCCTTTTCATCTGCCATATGGAAAACACCAATAGGCTTAACTTCCATAACACACATAGGGAATGTTGGTTCATTTCCTAATACCAACACATCTAATGGATCACCATCTAATGCTAATGTTTCAGGAATGAATCCGTAATCAGCAGGATACATCATAGAAGAAAATAACATTCTGTCAAAACGTATTTTTCCTAATTCAAAATCGTATTCGTATTTATTTCTACTTCCTTTTGGAATTTCTATTAAAACATCAAATGTTCTTTTTAGCGCTGCGTTCATAGCTATTTTTGTTTTTTTATTTCACTATTTGGGGTGAAACTCGGATTAAAAATCCAATTAATAATATTTTTAACTCTAAAAGAAGAACTAAAGTTTACAAATGAGCTCTTCTAAATCAGTGCGCGAAAATACATAAAATATTGATAAAAAAGAGGTAAAATTACAATTTTGAAAAGACAATTTTTTATATCTGTTTGTTAGTGAGTAATTTGCTTATTGGTGTCACGAATTATTGATAGGTTTAATTGGTTATATTTGCGCTCATATAAATCAATGCCCTTAATTAAACCCACAGACGGGATGAAAATAAATATAGGTACACTTTTATTATTATGTTTTAGTTTGCTTTCTTTTTCTCAAGAAGAAAATGATACTCAGGTTGCTGCCATTGACGTAAATTACATGTATGGAGTTATTGCGAATCACAACTCAAATATTTTACATTTAATCACAGGTCACCCAGAAGGGGTGCTAGTAAGTTGGAATAGAAAAACTTTTGGAAAACAAAAATGGGAGCAACGATTTAATTACCCAGATGTGGGGGCGTCATTTCTGTATCAAGATTTTAAAAATGAAAACTTGGGAGAGAACTATTCGTTGTATGGGCATTTTAATTTTTATTTTTTAAAACGAAATATTATGTTTAGGGCAGGGCAAGGAATTACCTATGTAACAAACCCTTACGATAGATATTCTAATAACAGAAATGTAGCTTTTGGTTCCAGACTATTGAGTAGTACCTATTTGATGTTGAATTATAAAAAGGAACGCTTGTTTAAATCACGTTTCGGAATTCAAACAGGTGTAACGCTTACGCATTATTCTAATGCGAATATAAAAGCGCCAAACACCAGTATAAATACAATTTCTGCAAATATTGGTGTTACGTATAGTTTAGGAAATGAAACCAAAAAGGAATATATCAAGCGAGAAAAAGATTCTTTGCGTGTAAGAGAGCCAATTCGGTATAACATTGTTTTTAGAGGCGGGATTAATCAAGGGGATGTTATTGGGACAAAACAATATCCATTTTACATAGCGTCTTTTTATGTCGATAAGCGAGTAGGTAATGTTAGTGCGATTCAAATAGGTGCTGACGCATTTTTCTCTAATTTTTTAAAAGAAGAAATAGAGTTTAATTCAATAGCTTATCCAGAAAAGGAAGTAGATCCTGGTACAGATTATAAGAGAATAGGTGTTTTTATTGGACATGAATTATTTATCAATAAAGTATCGCTGATTACTCAATTTGGATATTATGTATACTATCCATATGAGTTTGAAACGCGTATTTATGAACGAATAGGAGTCAAGCGTTATTTCGGAGATAAAATATTCGCATCAGTAACACTAAAGGCTCATGCTGCGGCTGCTGAGGCATTGGAATTTGGGATAGGAATTAGATTATAATTTAGAATGAAGGTGAAAAAGATATTGATTATTTTTATAGGAGTTTTATTGCTGTCATGTGATAAAGAGAATGCAAATGATTGTTTTCAGAAAACAGGAGCAATTATTAGCCAAGAAATTACTGTTGCTAATTTTACTAAAATTAAAGTAAATAGAGATGTTGAGCTAATTTTAAAAGAAGGAGCTGTACAAAAAGTAGTATTAGAAACAGGGGGTAATTTATTAAACGATGTGTCTGCAGTTGTTAATGGCAATCAATTAGTTTTAACAGATAATAATACCTGTAATTATGTACGTGATTATAATGTTACTAAAGTATATGTAACGTCACCAAATATTACGGAAATAATTAGTTCAACCCAATTTCAGATAAGTTCAGATGGAATATTAAGCTACCCGTCAATAAAGATTTCGTCGGAAGACTATAGTGATCCTTCGATAATTGCTGTTGGAGAAATGAACTTGCTGTTGAATTCTCAAAATGTAAAAGTGGTGGGAAATAATTTAACTTCTTTTGTACTTAGTGGAGTAGCCGAAAACCTAGAGGTATACTTTTATGCTGGCGATGGAGTGTTTAACGGAGCAAGTTTAATAGCTAATGAAGTAACCGTGTTTCATAGAGGAACAAACAATATTATTGTGAACCCTCAAAACGAATTAAAAGGGAAATTAGTAAGTACAGGTGATTTGATTTCAGTAAATCAGCCTCCAATAGTAGATGTTGAGGTGCTGTATACAGGGAGTTTGATTTTTCAGTAAAGAAGAATATCTTATAAATATTAAAAAAAGACCGCCAATCAGCGGTCTTTTTTATTAATATTTATAAGAGCAAATTAATACGACACGAAACAAAAGTCTTACACCTTGGTTCTTTTGTCTTTAATTAGAACTATCCTTTTATAATTCCTCTTGAAATTACAATTTTCTGAATTTCAGAAGTTCCTTCATATATCTGAGTGATTTTTGCATCACGCATTAAGCGCTCCACGTGGTATTCTTTTACAAAACCGTTCCCGCCGTGTATTTGTACTGCTTCAACAGTATGAGTCATAGCGACTTGTGAAGCATAAAGCTTCGCCATTGCACTGCTCATATCAAAGTTATTTCCTTGGTCTTTGTCCCAGGCAGCTTTCATAACTAACATACGAGCAGCTTCAATTTCTGTGTGCATATCTGCTAATTTAAAGGCAATAGCTTGGTGATTACAAATTTCAGTTCCAAAGGCTTTACGTTGTTTAGAATATTTTAATGCTAATTCATACGCTCCAGCAGCAATACCTAAAGCTTGAGCAGCAATACCGATACGTCCTCCAGCTAAAGTTTTCATGGCAAATTTAAAGCCAAATCCGTCTTCGCCAATTCTATTCTCTTTAGGAACTTTTACATCGTTAAATTGTAAGGTATGTGTATCAGAACCTCTAATTCCTAACTTGTCTTCTTTAGGCCCAACATGAAACCCTTCCATTCCTTTTTCTAGGATAAAAGCATTGATTCCTCTATGTCCTTTTTCACGGTCAGTTTGTGCGATAACTAAAAATACATCAGCACGCCCACCACTTGTAATCCAGTTTTTTGTTCCGTTTATAAGGTAATGATCTCCTTTATCTATTGCAGTTGTACTTTGTGATGTTGCATCAGACCCAGCTTCTGGTTCCGATAAACAAAATGCACCTAAGTACTCACCTGTAGCTAGTTTTGTTAAGTATTTTTCTTTTTGAACTTCATTACCATATGCTTCTAATCCGTAACATACTAATGAATTGTTTACAGAAACCATAACAGAGGCAGAAGCGTCAATTTTTGATAATTCTTCCATGATTAACACATAAGAAATAGCGTCCATTCCACTTCCTCCATATTTTGGATCTACCATAATTCCCAAGAAACCTAAATCTCCCATTTTTTTAACCAACTCTTGTGGGAATTCTTGTTTGTTATCTCTTTCGATAACTCCTGGTAATAATTCAGTTTGAGCAAAGTCTCTTGCGGCATCACGAATCATTATGTGCTCTTCTGTAAGATTAAAGTCCATTATATGTGTTTTGTTGTGAATTTTTTAAAAAGAAAGTCCAAATATACGGTTTTATTGCGAATTATTAAATTCTAATTTTAATGAATTCATTACTATGGGTCTGGTTGTATAATTTTTATATTTGTATGTTTATATAATAATAGGCGTGATGACTATGGAAAAACACGAGTACTTTGTAGTAGGAGTAATGTCCGGGACATCTTTAGACGGGATTGATTTGGCATATGTTCATTTTAAACATGATAATAAATGGTCATATAAAATTATCACCGCTGAAACAATTGCATATGATATAGCTTGGGAGACTACACTTAGAGATGGGGTTGGTTATTCGAAAGAGCAGTTAAATGATTTAAATAAATCGTATACGAAACTACTAGCTAAAGTAATAAACACTTTTATAGAAAAAAATCAATTAAAAAATATTGATGCGGTTTGTTCACACGGGCATACAATTTTACATCAACCAGAACATAAACTCACTTTACAGATAGGGAATTTGGCAGCGTTATCTCAGCTAATAAATCAAAATGTAGTCTGTGATTTCCGAGTGCAAGATGTGCAGTTAGGTGGTCAAGGGGCTCCGTTAGTTCCTATTGGCGATCAGTTATTGTTTTCTGAATATGACTATTGTGTAAACTTAGGTGGTTTTTCTAATATCTCTACGCAGGTAAATGATGAACGGATAGCGTATGATATTTGCCCAGTAAACATAGTATTAAATTATTATGTACATAAAACTGGGGTTTCATATGATGACAAGGGGCAACTAGCTTCAATAGGAGAAGTGAATCAATCACTTTTGGAAGAACTAAATAGCTTAAATTTTTATAATCAACTTCCTCCAAAATCACTAGGTTTGGAGTGGGTTAAATCAATAATATATCCATTAATTGATGCTTATGAATTATCTGTAAAAGATGTATTGCGAACTTTTGTTGAACATGTGGCAATTCAAGTAGGAAGTGTGTTAACAAAAGATAAATCGGTAGTTTTATTTACAGGAGGTGGAGTTTATAATTTATTTTTAATGAAAAAAATTATGGAGAATACTGCATCTGAAGTAATTATTCCTGCTTCAGGTTTAGTAGAGTATAAAGAGGCTTTAATTTTTGGTTTCTTAGGGGTGTTAAAACTCAGAGAAGAGGTTAATGTGTTGGCTTCGGTTACTGGTGCAGAAAAGAATCATTCTTCAGGAAACATATTTCTTGTTTAAGAAGTCATATTAGTTTATTATATTTGGCTTTTATTTTAAAAACTTCATAAATGGAACAGCTTTAACTCCCCTTGGGGATAGATATAAAATTATTACTTCAGACAAGTCAAACAAAGTGATTTGACATTTCAATTTTACATTAAACGTTATAGCAAAATAAGATGAAAGATTTATTAAAAAAATACGAAGAAAAAGAACCAGAAATAGTATTCCATTGGAAGGATCAAGTTACAGATGCTGAAGGATGGACGGTAATTAACTCATTACGTGGTGGTGCTGCCGGTGGTGGTACACGTATGCGTAAAGGATTAAATATGAATGAGGTGTTGTCTTTGGCAAAAACCATGGAAGTGAAGTTTACTGTTTCTGGGCCAGCAATTGGTGGAGCGAAATCAGGAATTAACTTTGACCCTAATGATCCTCGAAAAAGAGGAGTGTTGGAACGTTGGTATAAAGCAGTTACACCCTTATTAAAACACTATTACGGTACTGGAGGAGATTTAAATGTTGATGCTGATAAGGATGTAATTCCAATTACTGAAAACTGTGGTGTTTGGCATCCACAAGAAGGAATTTTCAATGGGCATTTTAAACCAACCGAAGCAGAAAAAATTAATAGAATTGGTCAGCTACGTCAAGGAGTTATTAAGGTTATTGAAGATGATACTTTTTCTCCGGATTTATCACGTAAGTATACAGTAGCCGATATGTTAACTGGTTACGGTGTAGCTGAAGCAGTAAAACATTATTATAATATTTACGGAGGATCTATTACAGGAAAAAGAGCTATTGTTCAAGGCTTTGGTAATGTAGGTTCTGCAGCAGCATATTATTTAACTCAACTAGGAGCCAAAGTTGTCGGTATTATCGATAAAGATGGTGGTTTGATTAAGGAAGAAGGGTTTTCGATGGAGGAAATGAGGACCTTATTTTTAAATAAAGATGGAAATAAATTAGTTTCTGATAAAATGATTTCTTTTGATGAAATCAACGAAAAAATATGGAGCTTGCCAGCAGAAATTTTTGTTCCAGCAGCAGCGTCTAGATTAGTTTCTCAGGATCAAGTTCAAAAAATGATTAATACAGGATTGGAAGTAATTTCTCCAGGAGCAAATGTTCCTTTTGCTGATAAAGAAATTTTCTTCGGACCAATCATGGAGTATACCGATCAGCATTTAAGTTTATTGCCTGATTTTATATCTAACTGTGGTATCGCAAGAGTTTTTGCGTATTTAATGGAGTCAAGAATTGAGCAACCAATGTTAGATAAATCAATTTTTGATGATACCTCAAACATTATTAAAAATGCGTTAACAAAAACGCATGGTAATAATAGTAGTAAAACGGAAATTTGTAAAACAGCATTCGAAATTGCATTAAAGCAATTGGTGTAAATAAATTAAGTTTCTCGTTGTAGGTACGCGAAGAGAGGCGAAAATAATAATTTAGTTCGGAGTCCCGATAGCTATCGGGATTGGAGAGTTAAACCCAATGGTGGGAAATTAAAAACCAAAATTATGTTTAAGTATTTTTTAGGAAGTAGCCCAAAATGGTATAAGATGACAATGATAACATTCTTAGTAATGAATGTAGTGTTGTATTTCGGATTGCCAATGGTTATGGATGCACATGCTGCACATAGTGCGCTATCTTGGTTGTTTATTGGGGAGTTTATTTTTACGCTTGCAATGGCATTAAAGTGTTATCCATTACAATCAGGAGGTTTGTTGGCTATCCAAATTGTAGTGTTAGGACTAACAAGTGCTAAAAATGCGTATAATGAAGTAGCTCAAAACTTAGAAGTAGTATTGCTTTTAGTTTTTATGGTGGCTGGAATCTACTTTATGAAACCTTTATTGATGTTTATTTTTAGTAAAATTTTCACTAAGGTAAAGTCAAAAGTTATTTTGTCATTATTGTTTGTGTTTTTATCTGCAATCTTATCTGCCTTTTTAGATGCGTTAACAGTTACTGCGGTGTTGATTAGTGTTGCAGTTGGGTTTTATGGAGTGTATCATAAAATACATTCAAGTTCAATCGATCATGATCATGATGGGGTATTGGATAGAACTCAATTAAGTGGGGATACTCTAGAGCAATTCAGAAGTTTCTTGCGTAGTTTAATAATGCATGGTATTGTAGGTACCGCTTTAGGTGGAGTATGTACTTTAGTAGGTGAACCACAAAATTTATTGATAGGTGAACGATTAGGATGGGATTTTGTAGAGTTCTTTTTACAAATGGCGCCTATAACTATTCCTGTGTTGATTTGTGGAATGCTAACTACTGTAGTATTAGAGTTGACTGGTACATTTGGTTTTGGAGCAAAATTACCTAAAATAGCAGAAGAGATCATCATTAGTTATACGGACGAAGAAGATAAAAAACGTTCGGATAGAGAGAAATATGGTTTGTGGGTGCAAGGAGTTTCAGCAATTTTATTAATCACAGGTTTAGCATTGCATTTAGCTCCAGTAGGAATGATAGGTTTGGCATTGATTATTGTGCAAACAGCATTCATGGGGATTATTGAAGAGCATGCTTTAGGGCATTCTTTTGAAGAGGCATTGCCGTTTACAGGATTACTAGTTGTCTTTTTTGTAGTTGTAGCTATGATTCATGATCAGCATTTATTTAGTCCTATTATTGCTTGGGCATTAAGTCAAGATCCGGCTTCTCAGCCAGGATTGTTTTATGTAGCAAACGGAGTATTGTCCGCCATTAGTGATAATGTATTTGTGGCAACAGTTTATATTGGAGATGTACAGCAATTGTTTTTAAATGGAGATATTTCTAGAGAGCAATTTGAGAAATTAGCAATAGCAATTAATACTGGTACAAATTTACCAAGTGTCGCTACGCCAAATGGTCAGGCAGCATTTTTGTTTTTGTTAACATCATCATTAGCGCCATTAATTAATTTATCATACGGTAAAATGGTTAAAATGGCGTTTCCTTATACAATTGTATTAGGAGGTGTTGGGTATATAATGGTTAAGTTGGTGTTGTCATAAAAGGAACATAAATTTATAAGTAAAAAGAGCTGCTCATTTGAGTGGCTCTTTTTTTTTACATTACATTAAGGAGGTGTTGAGAGTAAAATGTTGTGCCATTTGCTGTTTGAGTTTTCTCGAAAAAAAACATATAGGTTTATGTTCTGAGTGAAAAATGAAAATTGAGCATAGCCTTAGTTGCGCTTTGTTTTTATATTGAAATACAATCCAAAAAGAGGAGGTTTTAGTGGGTGAATTCAAACAGCAAATGGGATTAGATATTTAAAGTCAATATTTTTTAAAAGAAATGTAATAGAGAAACAATTTAGGAGTTGTATTTTCGTTTACATAATATTAATCTTAACAAATCAAACAAATATGTCGCTAACAATTCAAGAAGTTGCTGAAAACCTAGAAGGTGAAGTAGTAGAGCAAAAAACACTATCCATTATTAATTTGATAAATGAAGGAGGTCTTGGGGGGCAAATAATTATCGGATTATTGGTCGTTTTATTAATAGTGGCGTTATATATTTATTTTGAGCGTTTGTTGGCAATTAAGCAAGGAGCAAAAGTAGATGATAACTTCATGGATCAAATAAAAGATCATGTAACAAGCGGAAATATTGAGGCAGCAAATTTATTGTGCGTTCAGGATAAGTCTCCAGTATCAGCATTAATCGCAAAAGGAATTTCAAGAATAGGTAAGCCATTAGAGGACATTCATACAGCAATAGAAAATGCAGGTAGACTAGAAATATATAAGTTAGAGAAAAATGTAAGTGTACTGGCTACAATATCAGGTGTAGCACCAATGATTGGGTTTCTTGGTACGGTTATTGGAATGATTATATCAATATTCGAAATAGCAAATTCAGGAGGTAATATTGATATTAAAACGTTAGCTGGTGGATTGTATACAGCAATGACAACTACTGTTGCAGGGTTGGTTGTAGGTATTGTAGCCTATATGGCATATAACCATTTGGTTGTAAAAACGGATAAGATTATTTATAAAATGGAAGCAAATTCATTAGAGTTCTTCGATTTATTAAACGAACCAGCATAATTAATTTAAAGATTGAAAGATTCAAGAATTCAAAGAATCATTTAATCATTCAATTGTTTAATCTTTAAATTAGAAAGAATGAATATTAGAGGTAGAAATAAAGTTACTCCGGAGTTTAATATGTCTTCCATGACAGATATTGTATTTCTGTTATTGGTGTTTTTTATGATAGCATCTACATTGGTGTCTGCAAATGCAATTGATTTACTGTTGCCTAAATCAGGAGGGAAAACAACGCAGTCAAAAAGCTTGGCAGTTAGTGTGACTAAAAATTTAGAGTACTATGTAGATCGTAAAAAAGTATCAAAACAAAATTTAGAGTCTTATATTTTAGAGCAATTAAAAGGATATGAAAAGCCAAGTATATTGTTGCGAGCAGAAGAAACAGTACAAATGAAAGATTTTGTGTTTGTGATGGATATTGCCAATAGAAATAAGATCAAATCTACTTTGGCAGTTCGGTCCAAGTAAAAAATATTGAATTATGAAAAAACTATTTAAAGATGAAAATGAAAAACGGGCAGCGATCTTGACATTTCTGACTGTGTTTATTCTGTTTTTGTGGATGTTTTTTCATTCAGCATTCACGTATCAAGATCCTCCTGAAGAGTATGGGATGGAAGTGAATTTCGGTACTACTGATTTTGGAAAAGGAGATGATCAGCCACTTGAAGAAACAAAAACACAGCCTGTTGAAGAGGTGGTTCCTGGAGCCTATTGAAGAACCTGTGGTTGAGCCGGTAGAGGAGGTTATTGAGACACCAGTGGAAGAAGTGGTAGAGGAAGTTATGACTGAAGAAACGGTAGAAGAGGTTCCTGTTATTACACCTGTGGAAGAAGTGCCAAAAGAGGAGCCGAAGGAAGAACCAAAGGAGGTTCCGAAAGAAGAGCCTAAAGAAACTCCTAAAGAAGAACCAGCGCCACCAAAACCTGATCAGTCAACTGAAGATGCGTTATCAAGTGTATTGAATGGTCCACCTGCAGATGGAACTGCTTCTGGGAGTGAGGGTGATGATGAGGAGCTTGGAGATAAAGGAAACGAGAATGGGGACCCTAATGCACCAGATTATTATACAAACCCAGGAAATGGGTCTGGGGGAAATTATAACTTGATTGGTAGATTAGTATTGCGTAGAGTTCAGCCTGTTTATTCCTGTGGAAAGGAAGGAACAGTTGTGGTGTCTATAAAAGTAGATCGATCTGGTAAGGTTATTGATGCTACTCCAGGAACAAAAGGAAGTACTACTACTGACCCTTGTTTATTGAATCGGGCAAAAGAAGCTGCGTTAAAGACGAAATGGCAGGCAGCTGCAAATGCACCGGAGAAGCAAATCGGGAAAATTACATATAATTATAGTTTACGATAGAATGAGATTTTTTTTATTTTTAATCTGTATATTCCTTTTTAGTTGTTCTACGGTGAAAAACACAAGTAACAAAGGAAACGATGATTTAATTGAGTATAATGCTATTCTTGATGGCGATTCAGGTGGTAATTATGGTTTAGAAGGGAGGTTGGTATTACGCCGACCTACTCCAGTTTACACGTGTAGTAAAGAAGGTAGAGTTGTGGTCTCTATAAAAGTTGATCGTTCAGGAAAGGTTGTGTCGGCTACTCCAGGGGCTAAGGGAAGCACTACTACAAATCCTTGTTTGTTAAACAGGGCAAAAGAAGCAGCGTTAAACACAAAATGGCAAGCAGAGGCAAATGCTCCCGAAAAACAAATAGGCAAAATTGTTTATAATTTTAGTTTGCGATAAACTTATTTAAATGGATTATAGCTACGTAAACACAAATGATTTCATTGAATTTGTGTTTACGTAGTTTTTTTTATGTAATAATTTGATAATATGAATTACAAGGAAATATTAGAGTGGTTGTTTAACCAGTTGCCAGCATATCAGAAAATAGGGAAGTCTGCGTATAAAGCAGATTTATCTAATATTATTAAGTTGGCTGAGCATCTGGGTAATCCGCATGAAAAATTTAAAAGCATTCATGTAGGAGGAACAAATGGGAAGGGGTCTTCAAGTCATATGTTAGCCTCTGTATTGCAGGAGGCTGGGTATAAAGTTGGTTTATACACTTCACCACATCTAAAAGACTTTAGAGAGCGTATAAAGATTAATGGTAAAATGATTTCTGAAAGTAATGTTGTTGATTTTGTAGTGAATCATCGATCTTTTTTTGTAGACAATTCATTGTCATTTTTTGAAATGACTGTAGGTATGGCGTTTGATTTTTTTGCGAATGAAAAAGTTGACATAGCTATTGTCGAAGTTGGTTTAGGAGGTCGGTTAGATGCCACAAATATTATCAATCCAGAAGTATCGTTAATTACAAATATAGGGATTGATCACACTTCTTTTTTAGGCAATGATTTAAAGAGTATTGCATTTGAGAAAGCAGGAATAATTAAACAGGAAACTCCTGTGGTAATAAGTGAAACACAAGTTGAGCTTGAAGAGGTATTTGTAAAGAAGGCAAAATCAGTAAATGCACAATTGTTTTTTGCAGATCAAGGAGGTTTAGATATTTATGAAACGGATTTATTGGGTGAGTATCAGCAAAAAAATAGCAAAGGAATTGTAGAGGTCATAAATCAGCTAAAAGGTTTTAATGTTAGCGATGCAGCTATCAAGTCAGGATTAAAAAATGTAGTTAAAAATACGGGTTTATTAGGAAGGTGGCAAATATTACAAGAGGGTCCAAAGGTTATCTGTGATACAGCACATAATAAAGAAGGGCTTGAGTTGACTATGCGTCAGTTGTTAAATGAACCTTGTGAAGAGTTAAGAATAGTGTTTGGGGTGGTTTCTGATAAGGATTTAACTACAATATTACCATTGTTACCTAAGGATGCTCATTATTATTTCTGTTCACCTGATATTTTTAGGGCTATGTCTGTAGATGTTTTGTATAAAGAAGCAATTGATGCTGGCTTGTCAGGAGTAAAGTATAATTCTGTTAATGAAGCCTTTAGTGCTTCAAAAAACCACTCATTTCCTAATGATGTAATATATGTTGGTGGAAGTACTTTTGTGGTGGCAGAAATTCTTTAAAAATACATTGATAAAACACTTGCTTACTTAAAAATAGATGTTATATTTGCACCCGTAATCAGTTACTAGGGCAATTAGCTCAGTTGGTTCAGAGCACCTCGTTTACACCGAGGGGGTCAGGGGTTCGAATCCCTTATTGCCCACTTAACTTTTAATTAAGTTATTATTTAAATGTAGGGCAATTAGCTCAGTTGGTTCAGAGCACCTCGTTTACACCGAGGGGGTCGGGGGTTCGAATCCCTCATGACCCACATCAAGTAGAAAAAATCTATTCGTCTTAACGAATAGATTTTTTTAGTTTTAGTAAAAACAGAAAGTTTGTTTTGTGTTTTTGCTAAAACTAAAAAAATATTATCAAGCGATAGCTTGGGGTTTTTCTATTTGCATTAGTGGTTTTGTAGGGGTATGTAATCCCTCATGACCCACAAAAAAAGCGTTACAGTTATGTAATGCTTTTTTTATGCTTTATTGCTTTGGTTTTATAGCAATTCTAAAATACGCTCTAGAGCCATTCCTCTTGATCCTTTTATTAAGATGGTGTAATTACTCAACTTATCATTGTAGCTGTCGGAAAGGGAGTGAAAATCGATAAAAGACTTTGTTTTGTGGTTGTGTGCGGTTTCTTTAAAGTGCTCTCCGATTATGTAGCTATGTTTTATATTTAAGGTTTCTATGTAATCTACAATATCTTGATGTTCTTCTTTAGTAGTTTCTCCAAGTTCAAACATGTCGCCAATAAAAACCGCTTTATTTTCTGCTTGAATAGCATCAAAGCTTTCCAGTGCGGCTTTCATACTTGTTGGGTTTGCATTGTATGCGTCAAGTATTATTTTGTTATTGTTCTTGTGAATTATTTGTGATCGATTGTTGTTAGGGGTGTATGTTTCAATCGCGCTTATAATGTCATAAGTATTGACTTTAAAATACTCGCCTATCGATATGGCGGCAGCAATGTTGGTGAAGTTGTAGCTTCCAATTAGATTACTGTTAATTTCTTTTTCTTTGTAGCTGATGGTAACATTAGGATTTGCGCGTAAGAAAGAAATATTGGTGTCTGTGTTGTTGCTCTCTGAAAAGGTAACTTTATTTATGTTTTTTGATTTCTCAATTTGTTTGCTGTTGTCCTGGTTTATGAATACAGTTTTGTTGTGGTCTCTTAGGTGTTGGTAGAGTTCGCTTTTAGCTTTTATAACGCCATCTAAATTTCCAAACCCTTCTAGGTGTGCTTTTCCGAAATTTGTGATATAACCAAAGTCAGGGCTTGTTATATCGGCTAATAGTTTTATTTCGTTAAAATTATTAGCGCCCATTTCTACGATCCCAATTTCGGTAGTTGAATCCATTGCTAGTAAAGTTAGTGGAACCCCGATATGGTTGTTTAGATTACCTTTCGTTGCTGAGGTTTTGTATTTCTTTGAAAGCACACAGTTAATCAGTTCTTTTGTGGTTGTTTTTCCGTTACTTCCGGTTAGCGCTATTACGGGTATGTTGAGGTGATTTCTATGGTGTTTTGCTAATTCCTGAAGTGTTTTAAGGGTGTCTTTTACAAGAATAGTATTTTCTTGTATGTAATCTTTGTCGTCTATTATTGCGTACGTTGCGCCTTTTTCAAGTGCTTGTTTTGCGAACTTGTTACCGTTGAAATTCTCTCCGCTTAAAGAAAAAAATAAATTGTTTTTCAGTATGGTTCTAGTGTCGGTGTTTATGCCGCTAGATTTTTTGAAAATAGTATAGATATCGGTAATGTTCATTGCTTTAAATTTTTCATAAAAAAAGCTCTAATGAAAATTAGAGCTTTTTTTGTTATGTATTAAATTCTTTCAGATTATCTAGGAGATTTTCTGTTTCCTTTTCCTTTAGATTTAGAACCTACTCTTGACATAGCACATCTGAATCCGATGTAGTCAGTAGCCATAGCTTCTGGGTAAAATCTTCTTTGTGCAGGGTCTAACCAGTATTCTCTATCTTTCCATGATCCACCTTTGTAAACTCTTACTTCGTCATTAACAAGAGATGTTCTTTTTGAAGATCCATCATATTCTTTGGTCATTACACCTGAAGAATCAACAGTTACAGAATGTTTAGGTGAGTTGTACATTTTTCTTGACTCGTCACCTTTGATAGTGTCTTCTCCGCCTTCATCATCACCGCCATCAGAGAAGTATCTACTTGAAGCTTTGTCACCATCTCTATAGTTGATGTTATCAGATTTATTGAAGTTGGTTCTTAAGTATGTTTCGTTGTCGTCAACTGGTACTTGTGCAATTTGTCCAGGTAATGTAGTTGCAATAACTTTTCCTGTAGCTAAAGTGTCATATCCAATTGAATCAGCAGTGATAATTACTACTTTTCCGTCTTCTCCAATTTTATTTTTAGTGAATACATTACCTCTATAGTAGTTGAAATCACTCATTTCGTCGTCAACAATTGGTCTGTATACATCAGCAACCCATTCAGCAACGTTACCTGCCATGTCGTATAGACCATAGTCATTAGGGTTGTATGACATTACTTGCGCAGTGATGTCAGCACCATCATCGGACCAGCCAGCGATTCCACCGTAATCTCCATCTCCTTGTTTGAAGTTGGCATTATGATCACCTCTAGTTGCTCTTTTTCCTGATCGTGTGTATTGACCGCTCCAAGGGTATTTCTTTCTACCCCTGTGTACGTTGTAGCTTCTTAATTCAGACATTCCTAAAGCAGCAAATTCCCATTCAGCTTCAGTTGGCAGTCTGTATCCGGGTTGTAGAATACCAGTAGATCTTGTTGCATAGATGTTAATTTCTTCACCATCTGCATTTGTCTGTGGGTTTTTACTTTTCTTTTTACCTCCGTTTAATATCTCTTCATTTCCACCGTAGGTAGAGGTAGGAGAGATGATGTATGTGTGAGTGCTAAAGTTTGAATCTGCAGTTACGTCAGTTATTTTAGCATCTTCTTTTAAGAATCCGTGTCTTTCTAACGCGTCTTCATTGATACGGTCTGTTCTCCAAACACAAAATTGATTTGCTTGAATCCAGCTAACTCCAACTACTGGGTAGTCTTGGTAAGCAGGGTGTCGCAAATAGTTGTTAGTCATAACTTCGTTGTAACCAAGTCTGTTTCTCCAAACTAAAGTATCCGGAACAACTCCGTTATATATTTGTGTAAAGTTTTCGTTTTCTGGCGGATATACTTTTTTAGTCCAGTCTAAGTATTCCATGTACATAATGTTCGTAACTTCTGTTTCATCCATGTAGAATGATTGAACATGTTGTTGGTTTGGAGAGTTATTCCAGTCATGCATTGGGTCATCATTTACTTGACCTTTAGTGAATGTACCTCCTTCAATAAACACAACCCCAGGTGCAGTTTCCTGTTCTTGGTATTTTGTGTTGTATTGAAAACCACCTTCCTTGGAATTGATTTTCCATCCAGTAGCTCTTGATCCTCCTTTTTTTCCTTTACCACAACTTGTTGTTGCAAGTACAGTAAGGATAACTAAAAATTTTAGGGCAAAATGTTTTCTCATATACATAACTTAAATTCAGAGATAGTTCAAGTCCGCAATATAATAAATATACATTATAATGCAATACTTTTGTAAAAAATAGTTTTGGCTTTATTAAAAAGCTCTGTCTTGTTTTAACGATAGATAAGACAAATATATTGTTTACTTTTGAAAAAAAGGAAATTACACTAAAATTGAAAATGATACGTTTTAGCATTATGAATATAAAAGAGACACTGCTTTTTGGCCTAATATTTTGTTTTTCTATAGTTGCTTTTTCTCAAGAAAACGAATTTGTTTTAAAATGGGAAAATAGTAAAGATATTCGTTTTTCAGTAGGAAAGTCGATACGTATTCATGGTTTTCAATCAGAGAACTATATATATGATGTTGATGAACAAACGTTGTTGTTTGCTGCAAATGTGAAACACGTAGTATCAGAGTCTACAGCAACAATTAAATCTGTGGCTTATGAAAATATAACTTCGGAACAACTTAAAGGGTATAATTTAAGTTTGGTAAAAGATGAGGTTGATTTTATAGTTAAAAGGACAAATGCTAGAGGAATTATAGGTGGTTATGTAGAATTTAATCCTATTATTAAAATTAATGGACAGTACAAAAAAGTAGTGTCTATAGCGTTTGATTTTGGTCAAAGCAATAAGGCTTCGTTTTTTGCTCCTCCTCCATCGATAACTAATTCGGAATTAGCAAACGGATTGTGGTATAGGTTCTATGTAGAGAAAACTGGAGTTTATATGCTGGATAAAGATTTTCTGACTAGTTTAGGTGTTGATGTAAATGGTGTAAATCCTAAAAACATTCGTCTTTTTGGTAATGGAGGAAAGGCAATTCCGTTATCAAATTCTGATATAAATGAATTTGATGTTACTGAGAATGCTGTAAAGTTTATTGGGGAGGGTGATGGAGTTTTTAATGATCAAGATTACATGCTTTTCTATGCTGTTAGCTCGTTAGGATGGGATGCAGAAAATGATAGTCATATTAGTCCGTATATAAATAAAACATATTATTATATTAATGTGAGTACGTCTGTAGGGAAAAGGATTCAAAGCTTGGTTGAGCCTTCAGCGTCTGTTGATAGTGTATTTAATACCTTTGATGAATATCAATATTATGAAGTTGATAAAAATAATTTAGTACAGTTAGGAAGAAGATGGTTTGGTGATAGTTTTGATGTAAATTCAAGTCAATCATTTGCGTTTGATTTCCCACGCATTGATATGTCGCAGCAAGTTCGCTTAAACGTTAAGGTTGCAGCGACTTCGACTTCGCTTACAAACATGACTATTTCATTAAATGGTTCTTCGACCCCTATTTCTACACTGTCTTTTGGTGTAATTTTGCCTACAGCTTTAGCGTCAGGAAGGTCTTATTCGGATTTTATTAGTTCTAGTCAAAATATAGTTGTCGACTTGAGATATGATAATGGATCAAATCCAAGTTCAAATGCTTATTTAGATTATGTGTCTGTTGAAGCAACATCTTACTTAAGGTCATTAGGACAGCAGTTTTCGTTTAGAAATAAGCAGGCTGCAACAACTTCGGGTGTTGGAGAGTATGTTTTAAATAACGCTTCCTCTGTGTCTGAAGTTTGGGATGTAACGGATATTTATAATGTAAGGTCAAAACTTAATTCAAATGCCTCTGTATTTAGATTTAAAACATCATTGGGGAGTTTAAGAGAGTATGTGGCTATTGTTAACTCAGATTTTTACACCCCGCAAAAAGAGTCGTCTACGGTAGTAAATAATATAAATATTAAAGGAACTATTTTTCAAGGAGCTAACGGCGAGCATGAAGATGTTGATTATATAGTAGTTACTCCTATATTGTTAAAAGCGCAAGCAACTCGTTTAGCTAATATAAATGCTTCTAATTTAGGCTTACGTACTCGAGTGATTACCTTAGAGGATATTTATTCGGAATTTAACACAGGGAATCAGGACATAGGTGCAGTCAGGAATTTTGTGAGGTACGTGTATCAAAATGGAGTAACTGATAAGCTAAAGTATTTATGCTTATTCGGTGATGCTTCATTTGATATGAAAGATAGAATTCTGAATAACACTAATTTAGTACCTACGTTTCATGCGTTGCAAAGTTTTAGTTTGGTTTCAGGGTACATGTCAGACGATTATTTTGGAATGATGGATGATGATGAAGGCGCTATGGGGACTTCGGATAGGTTGGATATTGCTGTAGGAAGGATTGTAGCTGGTGATTTGCAGCAGGCTACGGAAATGGTAACTAAGGTTGAGCAGTATTACCAACTAGAGTCCTATGGGAGCTGGAGAAATAGAATGACAATTCTTTCTGATGATGTTGATGAGGTTTATGAGCATAAGTTAGAATACGAGTTAGATGCTTTAGCTGATGAAATTGTAGGGCAAAGGCCTTTTGTGAATATGGTGAAGCTGCATTCAGATGCCTTTACCCAAGAATCTTCTGCAGGTGGAGAACTGTATCCTCAAGCAACCGAATCACTTTTGAATAATATTCAATTAGGTAGTTTGGTTGTGAACTATTTTGGGCATGGAGGAGAAGATGGGTTGGCGTATGAACGCTTGTTTCAGAAAAATGATGCTCTAAATTTAAATAACATATTCAGGTATAATTTATTTGTAACAGTAACCTGCGAATTTACTAGGTTTGATAATCCTTTAAGGCAAACAGGGGGTGAGTTTACATATTGGAATCCTAACGGAGGTGCTATTTCATTAATAGCAACTACAAGAGAAATAAGCGTTGGTTTAGGGATCGCAGTAAATAGGCAATTGGCCAAATATCTTTTTGATTATAATAATACTGGTTATGTGTCAACTGCTGAAGCTTTGCGTTTAGCTAAAAATGATATTAATAATCAATTAAAAAGAGTGGTATTTAATGTAGGAGATCCTGCGTTGAAATTAGCGATACCTAAACCAAATATAAAGTTAACACATATAAATGATGTTGCTGTTAGTGATCCTGCGGTTCCGGTTTTAGAGGCGCTAGGGCGAGTAGTATTGTCAGGAGAGGTTATTGATGAAGGTGGGCAATTAATTTCTGATTATAATGGAAAACTTTCTACTACTATTTACGACAAAAAACAAAACAGAGTTACTTTAGCTAATGATGGAACTATTGGTTTGAATCTATATACTGGTGTTTTTGGTGTATTGAAGTTGAATTATGAAACCTTAGGAGAAATAGTCTTTAGAGGGCAGGCTTCAATAACTAATGGGAAGTTTAGATTTGAGTTTGTTGTCCCGCGCGATATTTCTATTCCTGTAGGTAATGGTAAAGTTAGTTTTTATGCAAAAAGAAATGGGCAATTAGAAAATCAAACCGGAGTGGATGCTGGGGTAAAAATCGGTGGTATTAACGAAAATGCACCTGCCGATAATTTACCACCGACAATAGAAGCTTTTATGGATGATGAAAGTTTTGTTTCAGGTGGAGTGACAGGTCAATCTCCTTTTTTACTGTTGAAACTTGGTGATGAAAATGGAATTAATACTGCAAGTGGAATAGGGCATGATATTACTGCGATTATGGATGGTGACGAAGCTAATCCTTTAGTTTTAAATGATTATTATGAAACTGAAATTGATGATTTTACTAAAGGAAATGTAAAATATCAATATAAAGATTTAGAACCTGGCTTGCATACATTAACATTAAAAGCATGGGATGTATATAACAACTCTATGACAACTGAGATAGAATTTGTAGTAGTTAATGAATATGATGAGCTAGTAATTAATAGAGTATTGAATTACCCTAATCCGTTTGTGAGTTATACTGAGTTTTGGTTCAAACATAATAGTAGTTCCGAATTGGAAGTAATGGTTCAAATATATACTGTTTCAGGTAAATTAGTGAAAACTTTGCGAGGAAATTCTTCTTCAGGCAATAAAGGAGGAAACACTTCGTTATTTAGAGGGCTTCCTTGGGATGGAAAGGATGATTTCGGTGACAGAATAGGTAAAGGGGTTTATGTATATAAACTTACAGTAAAGTCTGTTAGTACTAATAAAAAAGTGGTTAAGTATGAAAAACTTGTCATACTATAAATAAAAATTATATTTGCTAAAATTATGAGTAAAATCAATTTAATGAAAAAATATATTGCAACAATAGGGGTGTTGGTGTCTTGTGTTACTGTGAGCGCACAAACAACAATAATTACGCCTAATAAAAACGACACAAGAGTAATCACTACAGGTACTGCTTTTATGTCTATAGCGGCTGATGCGAGAGCTGCAGGTATGGCTGATCAAGGAGTAGCAACTTCTCCGGATGCATTTTCACAACAATGGAATGTTGCTAAATATGCTTTTGGGAAATCAGAACAGGGTTTTTCATTTACATACACACCGTATTTAAGAGAGTTGGTAAATGATATTTTTTTAGGAGGGTTAACATATTATAATAAATTAGATGACAGAAGTGCGGTGTCAGCAAGTTTCAGGTATTTTAGTTTAGGAGAAATCGAATTTAGAGAAAATGCAACTGATGTTGGTATAATTCAAAAACCAAATGAACTAGCAGTTGATGTGGCGTATTCGTTAAAGTTGAATGATCAATTTTCAATGGGAGTTGGTTTGAAATATATTCGATCAGATTTGAAATTAGATGCGTCAGGTATTACCGGAGCAACTGATTCGGGTCCCGCTAGTTCTTTTGCAGTAGATATTGGAGGATATTACGAATCAAAAGAAAAGGCGTATAGTAGTTTTAATGGTAAATGGCGTGGAGGTTTTTCATTGCAAAATATTGGGCCAAAAATCAAATATGAAGAGGATGGGGCTGAGAGTTTCTTGCCAACAACCTTGCGCTTAGGTGGAGGGTTTGATTTTATTTTAGATGGAGCAAACAAAATAGGAGTTACTGTTGAGGCAGCAAAACTATTAGTGCCTACGCCACCAATTTATGGAACAGAGTTTATTGATAATAATGGGGATGGGGTTTTAGATGCAAATGATACAGTAGTAGAGACTAATGTGGTAGTAGAAGGAAAAGATCCTAATGTAAACTTTACTTCAGGGATGTTTCAGTCTTTTGGTGATGCTCCAGGAGGGTTTAGTGAGGAATTAAATGAGTTTACATATTCAGTAGGAGCGGAGTATACATATCAAGATGCTTTTGCATTTAGATTAGGATATTTTAATGAGCATGAAACTAAAGGAGCAAGGAAATTCTTTGCTTTAGGAGTTGGGTTTAAATACAGTGTAGTGAATATTGATGTGTCTTATTTGTTATCTGCGTCAAAAATACCAAGCCCGTTAGAAAACACATTGCGTTTTTCTTTATCGTTTAATTTAGGAGGAAACGGAGATAATTAATTGAAAACAAATGAAAGAGCTTACTATAAGCACAACATTTAAAATATACGAACAGCTGTCGGAACTCCCTTCAGCTGTTTTTAGTCTTATGGAATCTGCAGTTTCTGCACGAAATAATGCGTATTCGCCATATTCTAAGTTTAATGTTGGTGCTGCTTTATTGTTGGATAATGGAAAAGTAGTGATTGGTTCAAATCAAGAAAACGCGGCTTATCCGTCAGGTTTATGTGCTGAGCGTGTGGCTATTTTTCAGGCAGGAGCATTGTATCCTCAGGCTAAGATCAAAACAATGGCAATTACTGCGACTTCTCAAAACCATAAAGTTATAGATCCGATACCTCCATGTGGAGCATGTAGACAGTCAATAGCTGAGTATGAAACTAGGCAAAGTGATGAGATAGAAATATATTTCATGGGTGAGGAAGGAGCTATTATGAAATCAGACTCCTTGTCGGACTTATTGCCGCTAATGTTTAAAAAATCACATTTGTAATACTGTTTTGTGATTAAAATGTAAGAGTTAAGAAAAACAACTATTTGAAATCAATAAATAGTTGTTTTTTTTTAGCAAAGAGTTTCTCGATTCATTTTGAAAGACTATTTTTGTTAACCGATTTTGAATTAACCCATAACTTCAAATTTAGAAGAGATGAAAAAAATAACTAAAGCAACGTATTTAAAATGGTATGAAGACATGCTGTTTTGGAGAAAGTTTGAAGATAAATTAGCAGCTGTATATATTCAGCAAAAAGTAAGAGGTTTCTTACATTTGTATAATGGTCAAGAAGCTGTTTTAGCGGGATCATTACACGCTATGGATTTATCGAAAGATAAAATGATTACAGCTTATCGTAATCATGTTCAGCCAATTGGTATGGGAGTAGATCCTAAAGCAATTATGGCTGAATTGTATGGTAAAGTAACTGGAACTTCTAAAGGTATGGGTGGTTCTATGCATATCTTTTCAAAAGAGAAAGGGTTTTACGGAGGTCATGGTATCGTTGGAGGGCAAATTCCTTTAGGAGCTGGTATGGCTTTTGGAGATAAATACCATAATACAGGAGCTGTTTCTTTGTGTTATTTTGGCGATGGAGCTGCTCGTCAAGGGTCGTTGCATGAAACATTTAATATGGCTATGTTGTGGAAACTTCCAGTAGTGTTTATTGTTGAAAACAATGGATATGCAATGGGGACTTCAGTAGCACGTACGGCAAACCATACTGAAATATGGAAATTAGGATTAGGATATGAAATGCCTTGCCGTCCAGTAGATGGTATGGATCCTGTTGCTGTAGCAAAAGAAGTGGATATTGCTATGGAGCATGCAAGAGCTGGAAATGGACCTACATTTTTAGAAATGAAAACATATCGTTATAGAGGTCACTCTATGTCTGATGCGCAACATTATAGAACAAAGGATGAAGTAGCAGAGTATAAAAAAATAGATCCTATAACAACTGTTAAGGCTATTATTTTAGAGGAAAAATACGCTACTGAAAATCAGATAGAAGAAATTAATAAACGTGTTAAAGCTTTAGTTAATGAGTGTGAGAAATTCGCTGAAGAGTCTGCTTATCCGGAAGTACAGCAAATGTATGACATGGTTTACGAACAAAAAGATTATCCGTTTATACCTCATAAATTATAAGACATGGCAATAGTAATTAACATGCCCCGTTTAAGTGATACCATGACAGAAGGAGTGGTGGCAACTTGGTTGAAAAATGTTGGTGATACAGTTGAAGAAGGAGATATTCTTGCTGAAATTGAAACTGACAAAGCTACAATGGAGTTCGAATCTTTTAATGAGGGAGTTTTATTGTACGTAGGAATTCAAGAAGGAGAAGCTGCTCCAGTTGATTCGTTATTAGCAATTATTGGAGAAGAAGGAGAAGATATTTCTGCATTAATTTCAGGAGGAATTACTGAGGTTAAAGAAGAAGAAACTAATGTCACTTCGAGCGCAGTCGAGAGTTCTAGTGTAGTCGAGATGCCCGAAGGAGTTATAGTGGTAACTATGCCTCGTTTAAGTGATACAATGACGGAAGGAACTGTGGCAACATGGTTAAAGAATGTTGGAGATACCGTTAATGAAGGAGATATTCTTGCTGAAATTGAAACTGATAAAGCTACAATGGAGTTTGAATCTTTTAATGAAGGGACATTATTGTATGTTGGTCTTCAGGAAGGTGAAGCTGCTCTTGTTGATAGTATTTTAGCTATCATAGGTCCTAAGGGAACTGATGTGGCTAATATTGCAGCTAATTACGCAAAAGCGGAAGATGCTCCTAAAAAAGAAGTAGCTAAAGCAAAGACGTCAAAACCTGTAGTTGTAACAAAAACAGAATCTAAGGTGGTTGAAAAGAAAACTTCAACTAGCGGAGAAAGGATATTCGCATCGCCTTTAGCTAAAAAAATGGCTAAAGACAAAGGGATAGCTTTGAATAGAGTTTCTGGTTCAGGAGAAAATGGACGAATAATTAAGAAAGATATTGAAAATTATCAGCCCGCTTCAAGTGGTGTTAATTTAGGTGTTTTCGTTCCTTCTGGAGAAGAGAAAACAGAAGATGTTACCAATTCTCAAATGCGTAAAGTAATTGCGCGTAGATTAGGTGAGTCTAAGTTTACTGCACCTCATTATTACTTGAATGTTGAGTTTGATATGGAAAATGCAATTGCCTTTAGAAAGCAATTCAATTCACTTCCAGAAGTTAAAATATCTTACAATGATATTATTGTTAAAGCATCAGCTTTAGCATTAAAACAACATCCACAAGTGAATTCTCAATGGTTTGATGATCATATTCAATTAAATCATCATGTGCATGTAGGAGTTGCTATAGCTGTTGAAGATGGTTTGGTAGTTCCTGTAGTAGAGTTTACTAACGAAAAATCATTGCCTCAAATTGGAGCTGAAGTAAAAGACTATGCAGTTAGAGCGAGACAAAAGAAATTGACTCCTCAAGAAATGGATGGTAGTACGTTTACTATTTCTAACTTAGGAATGTTTGGAATTGAAAGTTTTACTTCAATTATCAATGCACCTAATTCAGCGATACTTTCAGTAGGAGCAATAGTTGAGAAACCAGTTGTAAAAGATGGTCAATTGGTTGTTGGGAATACGATGAAGTTGACTTTAGCTTGTGATCACAGAACTGTTGATGGCGCTACCGGAGCTCAATTTTTACAAACATTAAAAGGGTTTATTGAAAATCCTGTGACGATGTTAGTATAATTGTCATTCCCATGACAATGGGAGTCTCATTTTAAATATTATATATCCCGTTTCAATTTTGAAGCGGGATTTTTTTTATCTTTAGAAAAAATAAATCACCAATGTTAAAAAAAATAATAGGATTAGGAATAGTAATGAGTCTTATCGCTTGTGGGGCAACTAAAGCAACTGATGATGTGGTAGAGAAGCCTATTAAGGTTGTGAGTCAGTCAGAAGTTGATGAGAATAATGGGGCTGAAGTAGAAGTAGTTATTGGTGATCATCTTCAAACAAATGGTAAAAAAGCTAGTGAGGTCTATCCAAATGATATGAAAACTATTGTATCCTATTTAGCTTCCGATGCTTTAGCAGGGCGTGATACAGGTAGTGAAGGAATTGATAAAGCGGCTACTTATATAGCTGGTTATTTAAAAGAAAACGGTATTGGACCGTATTACTGTAGGTATAGGGATGTATTTGATGTAAATGGAAAGGAAGCGTTTAACGTTATTGGGTTACTAGAAGGAACTGATCCTGTTTTACGTGATGAATACGTAGTTATAGGAGCGCATTACGATCATATAGGAAAAGGAAAAAAAGTTGGAGATGATGTTATTGCTAATGGAGCAAATGATAATGCAGCGGGAACTGCAGCTGTAATGCAAATGGCTAAATATTTTGCAAAGGTAAAAAATAATAAACGTAGTATTGTATTTGTTTTATTTGCAGCCGAAGAAAAAGGTCTGTTAGGGTCAAAACATTTAGCAAAGCAAATGAAAGAAGCGGGTAGAAATGTGTATGCTATGCTTAATTTTGAAATGATTGGTGTTCCTTTAGTAGGGAAAGACTATACGGCTTATGTAACTGGGTATCACAAATCAAATCTTGCAGAGAAAATGAATGCATATGCAAGTGCTAATTTAGTAGGGTATTTACCACAAGCAAAACAATATCAGTTGTTTTCAAGATCAGATAACTATCCGTTTTACACGGAATTTAATATTCCTGCACAAACGTTCTGTACGTTTGATTTTACGAATTTTGATTACTACCACCATGTAGATGATGAAATTGACAAATTAGATTTTAATCATATGGCAAGTTTTGTAAATGCTTATTTGCCAGCAATAGAGAAAGTTGTGAATTCTGCCCCAAATGAAATTAGATTAAATGACTAAAAATATAATAATTACAGGAACCAGTAGAGGAATAGGATTTGAATTAGTGAAATTGTTTGCTGAGGCTGGTCATCAAGTATTAAGTTTATCAAGAAATAGCAACCCTATTTCTGATTTAAACTTGAAAAATGTTACGGCATTGTCGTTCGATTTATCTGTTGATACTGATTATAAAAAAGTGTCAGATTTTGTTTCAGGCAACTGGGGTGATAAAGTAGATGTACTTATTAATAATGCTGGACTATTGATTAACAAAGCTTTTCAGGAAATATCAAAACAAGATTGGTTAAAAGTATATGAGGTAAATGTTTTTGGAGTAGCTGAGCTGACTAAAACGGTATTACCTTTTATGACTTCTGGAAGTCATGTAGTTACTGTTAGCTCTATGGGAGGAATTCAAGGTTCAATGAAGTTCCCCGGTTTAGCGGCGTATAGTTCTAGTAAAGGAGCGGTTATTACATTGTCGGAAGTTTTAGCAGAAGAATATAAAGAACAGCAAATTGCGTTTAACGTACTAGCTTTGGGAGCGGTACAAACAGAAATGCTTGAAGAAGCATTTCCTGGTTATGAAGCGCCTCTCAAGGCTATTGAGATGGCGAATTATATTTATGATTTCTCACTTACTGGGAACAAGTACTATAACGGAAAAGTGTTAGAAGTGTCAAGTAGTACGCCATAAGTTATGGAAGAGGTCTTATTAAAATATTTACCTGAACGTTCTGTTTTAATTGTTTTTGAGTTAATCAAAAACAATAATGTTAGCTTGAAAATAGTAAGTGAACGAGTTACCAAACATGGTGATTACAGACGTACATCTGAAGGAAAACATCAAATAACGGTAAATGCAAATTTGAACAAGTATCGTTTTTTAATGACATTGGTTCATGAAATAGCTCATTTGTTAGCTATTGAAAAGTATGGTAGAAGTATTAAGCCTCATGGGATAGAGTGGAAGCATACGTTTCAACAACTAATGTTACCGTTTATAAATCCATCCGTTTTTCCAAGTCAATTGTTGCCGGATATCGCAAATCATTTTAAAAATCCGAGAGCAAGTAGTGATACTGATGCTAAATTATCGGTATTATTAAAACAATTTGATGAGAAAACAGATAAAAATTATATTTTTGAAATACCTTTAGGAAGTACATTTCGTATTCATAACGGAAAAGTATTTAAGAAAGGAAACAGACGTATTAAGCGTTATGAATGTATGGAGTTGAGTTCCGGTAGAGTGTACCTGTTTCAGCCTAATGCAGAGATAGAATTGCTATAAGCAAATTAAAGAATAAAAATAAAAATTTAAGTTTCCCTTTTACAAGGGAAAGACAAAGAACTGTCTATGAATAAAAATTATTACGCAATATTAATGGCAGGTGGTGTAGGATCACGTTTTTGGCCAGTAAGTACTTCAGAGTTTCCAAAACAGTTTCATGATATGTTAGGAACTGGAGATACGCTTATTCAAAAAACATTTTCTAGATTGAGTAATTTAATTCCAAAAGAAAATATTTTCATTTTGACAAATGAAAAATATAACGATTTGGTTCTGGAGCAATTACCTGAAGTAACACAGCGGCAAGTTGTGCTAGAGCCTACTATGCGTAATACAGCACCTTGTATTTTATATGCATCACTGAAAATTCAAAAAGAAAACCCAGATGCAGTGATGATTGTTGCGCCGAGTGATCATTGGATTGAGGATGAACAAGCGTTTACCAATAATGTGCAACTAGCTTTTGAATACTGTTCAAAAAATGATGCACTAATGACTTTAGGTATTACACCTACGTTTCCGAATACGGGTTATGGATATATTGAGTTTGATAAAACTACTCAAGAGGATATAAAAGAAGTGAGTCAGTTTAGGGAAAAACCTGATTATGCTACTGCTAAAGAATTCATTGCTCAAGGGAATTTCCTCTGGAATGCAGGTATTTTTATGTGGAGTGCAAGAAGTGTAGTGAATGCTTTTCAAAAATTTCAACCGAATTTATATAAGCTATTTGAAAAAGGAATTTCAGTATATAATACTGAGTTTGAAGATGACTTTATAAAAGGTAATTATGGAAAGGCTGAAAATATTTCGGTTGATTACGCTATTATGGAATCTGCTAAAAATGTATTTGTATCTCAAGCTACTTTTGATTGGAATGACTTAGGTACATGGGGAAGTTTATATGATGAATTGGACCGTGATGAAAATGATAACGCTGTGGTGAATGCACAAGTATTAGCAGAAGATGCCTCTGGGAATATGATTCGGACTGCTACAAAAAAATTAGTTGTAGTTGACGGATTGAACGATTATATTATTGTTGATAAGGAAGATGTATTAATGATTTATCCAAAATCCAAAGAACAAGATATCAAGCAAATTGTAACTAAAGTAAAAGAAATAAATAAAGATCTTACCTAAAAGGTTCTCTTTCTTTTTGGGAGATGGGCTTTTTGTCGGCTATTTAAGTTTATTAAGCTGAATAGTTAGGACATAGAGATAATTAAAGCAGAATAAATAATACGCTTTTTCGTATTTTAATACTGTCAATCAATAAACCAATATGGCTGAAGAAACTAAACTAACTCCAGAAGAAGAAAAAGCATTAGCAACGGATGTAAAAAAAGATGCAAAAGGACTACTGAAAAGTGTGACTACATTTTTATCAGAACTGCTAGATATTCGTGGGGAGACAGATAAGGATCAAACCATTGATGATATTAAAAAAGATATCGCTTTTAAAGGACATACTGCATGGATATTAATTTTCGCAGTATTTATTGCTTCTATAGGATTAAATGTAAGTTCTACAGCAGTTGTTATAGGTGCGATGTTAATATCGCCATTAATGGGGCCTATTTTAGGAATAGGATTATCCTTAGCTATTTATGATTTGGAGACCTTAAAACGTTCTTTAGTAAATTTAGGTGTAATGGTAGGGCTAAGTGTATTTACAGCTTGGTTATATTTTTCGGTATCACCATTAACTGAATTAACACCAGAATTGGAAGCGCGAACAGCGCCAACTATTTTAGATGTGTTGATTGCTATTTTTGGAGGATTGGCTTTGATAGTTGCGCGATCTAAAAAAGGGACAATAGCAACTGTTATTTTCGGAGTTGCCATTGCAACAGCCTTGATGCCCCCGCTGTGTGCAGTAGGGTATGGTTTGGCTATAGGTGATCCTGAATTTTATATAGGAGCTTTATACTTATTTACCATTAACACTATATTTATTGCCTTGGCAACATTTGTTGTGGCTAAAATATTGGGATTTCCTTTAGTAAAATATGCTAATGAAAAAAAGCGTAATAGAATTAAGTGGACAGTAACAGTTGTAGCACTTTTGGCTATAGTGCCAGCGTCTTTTACGTTTTATAATGTTTGGAAAGAAACAAATTTTAATGTAGCTGCTAAAAGGTACATTAAAAACGAAATAAAATCTAATGACGCACTACAATTACTAGAGGATGATGATTATGATTTTAAAACGAAAATTATACATTTAAGTTTCTATAATGAAATTACACCTGCTATAAAATCGGATTTACTAAATGACTTAAAAGGATACCCGAATTTAGTTGGAGTAAACCTAAAGATAAAAAGTAGTAACACAGGAAATTTTGAATTGGTAAAAGATTTGTTAGAAGAAAAAAGAATTGAAGTACGAAGGCAAAGAGATGAAATTACAGAATTGCAGAATAAAATAATTGTACTAGAAGAACAAGTAGCAACACAAACTAAACAAAAATCATTAGATTTTTTAACAGTTTCTAAAGATGCTAAAATCAATTTCTCAAATTTGAAATCCCTTGGTTTTTCAAAAGAATTGAAATCTAACTTTAGAAAAATTGATACTTTACCAGTTGCTAGAGTACAATGGAAATCAGAGGTAACTGATAGTTTGAGTAAAATCAGAAATGATAAGTTAGCTATATGGTTGCAGAAGGAAATGAAATTAGATACTGTTTATGTTAAAAAGTAAATTTCAACATAAAGGAATATTAAGTAAAAGACTTCTTGAATTAGAGGTCTTTACTTTTTTAGAAGCTATTCAGTTTGTGAAAAACTTACCGTATGGAAGAACAATTGATAGAGCAAACCCAAATTTAGTATTGCAAGAACTTAAAGGGACATGTAGTACCAAACATGGGCTGTTAAAAAAAGTGGCTTTAGAACAAGGGTTAAGCAATGTGAAACTCTATTTGTGTATGTTTAAAATGAACGGGAGTAATACTCCTATGTTAACTCAAGTGTTAGAAAAACATCAAGTCCCCTATATTCCAGAGGCACACTGTGTATTACAAATCGATAATGATTATATAGATGTGACAAACGCTACTTCTAATTATGAAAATTTTAAAGATGATATATTAAAACTGATAGAAATTCAACCAGAGCAAATTGGAAGTTTCAAAGTAGATTACCATCAAACCTATTTGAAAGAATGGTTGAAAGAAAGTAACTCCGAGTACACATTTGAAGCGTTTTGGGAAATAAGGGAAGAGTGTATTGCTGCTTTGAGTGAGTAAATATATAACTACCTTAGTATCATTTGAAGTGTCTTATAGAAAAATTAATATCACACCAGCTATCAGATTCATTATCGCACATTTAAAATCAATAAAAAATAGAGTTATTTTGGCACTACTGAATAAATAATACCTCAAATAGATAGTTTGTTCTTCGTGTTGTGAATATATAATTCTTTTTAGGAAATATTTATAAGCTTTAAAAGGAGGATGAGTAATAAATAAAGTAGTCTTTGTTTCCTGTTTAAGTTAGTTATTATAGCAATTATATTTTACTGCTTCAAACTCCTAATCCCTTCATAAACTACAATACCTACGGCATTTGCCAAGTTGATGCTTCTTACTTTATCACTAAATAAAGGAATGTTATATAGCTTGTCAGAGAATTTATCGGTAATATGTTCAGGGAGTCCTTTTGATTCTTTTCCAAAAACTAAAAACAGCTCGTCTTTAAAGTCAATATCCCAGTATTCTTGGTTCCCATGACTTGATAAAAAAGCCATTTCTTTGTCTTTGTGTGTTTCTAGAAACTCATCAATACTTTCGTAAGTGAATAGGTTAATGTGTTTCCAGTAGTCTAAGCCTGCGCGTTTTAATCTGCTGTCGCTTATTTCAAATCCAAATGGTTTTACTAAGTGTAGGTTTGATCCAGAAGCTAAACTTAAACGACCAATATTTCCGGTGTTTGTATGTATTTCTGGTTCAATTAAAACGATGTTATATGCCATTTTAGGTATTGTGTTATTTGGCTCCTTTCCTTGTGGATAAGGTTAGTATAAGGAGAATGTGAGTGTATAGCTCACCTTAATCCTCTCCCAGAAGGAGAGGAAATAGTTTTTTTTAAAGTTAAAAATATTTTCAACTTATTTAAGTGTAGTCTTTATTCTTTTAATCTTAATTGCTTAACGCTTTTTTAATACGTTTCATTGCTTCTCTTAATTGTTCCTCACTAGCAGCGTATGATATTCTAATGCAATTTGGAGCTCCAAATGCGTCGCCAGTAACAGTGGCTACATGAGCTTCTTCTAATAAATACAAAGAAAAGTCAGAAGCATTGTTGATTTTAGTCCCGTTTAAAGTTCTTCCGAAAAAAGCTGATACATCAGGAAAAAGATAGAATGCTCCTTTTGGAGTATTAGTCTTAACGCCTTCAATTTCGTTTAGTAAACCAATAACAATATCGCGTCTTGACTTAAATTCATCAACCATGTATTGTATTTTGCTTACTGGCGCATCAAGAGCGGCTATTGTAGCTCTTTGAGCAATACAATTAGTTCCAGAGGTGATTTGTCCTTGCATTTTAGTACATGCTTTAGCAATCCATTCAGGAGCTCCGATGTAGCCAACTCTCCATCCAGTCATGGCGAAAGCTTTTGCAACACCGTTTACGGTAATAGTACGATCGTATAATTCTGGAATTCTAGCAAAACTAAAGTTTTCACCTTCGTAATTGATGTGTTCGTAAATTTCATCAGAAAGGATGAAGATATTAGGGTGTTTTTTTAAAACTTCAGCTAATGCTAAATATTCTTTCTCTGTATATTTTGATCCACTTGGGTTATTAGGTGAATTAAAGAATATTAATTTTGTTTTTGGTGTAATTGCAGCTTCTAATTGTTCTGGTGAAATTTTAAAATCAGTATCAATTGAAGATGGTATTTCTTTGTATGTTGCTTCAGCTAAAATTGCAATTGCAGAATAGCTCACCCAATATGGCGCAGGAAGTAACACTTCATCGCCAGGGTTTAGTAATACCATTGCAATATTTGCGATAGATTGCTTTGCTCCAGTTGAAACTACAATTTGCTCCGGAGTATAAATTAGCTTGTTGTCTCTTTTAAATTTTCTGCAAATCGCTTCTCTTAAATCTTGATATCCATTAACAGGTGTGTAGTTGTTGTAGTTTTCGTTTACAGCTTGTATAGCGGCTTCTTTGATGAAATCTGGAGTGTTAAAATCAGGTTCTCCTAAGATATGCCCGATA
>JABSPO010000059.1 GCA_013214625.1 Flavobacteriaceae bacterium | reverse complement strand
ACCTATCCAGCCTCTGTTTGTTGCTGCATTTAAAAATACACCATTGTTTTTTATTCCTTTTGGTCCAAGTGTAATTACATTAGGGATAATAAAAAGCAATGCTCCTATAATACCTAGCCCAAAGGTCAACCACCAAAACAGCCCTTTATTTTCTTTAATAAGTCCAGTACCCGATTTTTTAGCGATGTCATAACTCAAAACATGAGGTTTACTCCATATTTTTTTTCCGTATTCTTTATTCTTTATATGTGAAGTGTTTGCATTGTTTAATGCATTTCTTATTGCTGAAGAAAAACTAAACGGATCGGAGAATTCTTTTCCAACAACATTAGTATTCATTTCATCAATAAACAACTCACTTTTAATTCCTTTGTCTTTGATTATTTGATCAAATAATGTAGGGGTAAGTTCATATTTCCCTAAAAAGATAAGTGATATAAAAAGCATTAATCCTATTAAGAATATGCCAAGTCCTGTATTTTGAATATTTTTCATAATTTATTTTGTCATGACAGTTAATGACTGAAAATACGTTTCCAGCTTTTCTTTTTTAATTGAATATTAGCTCCGTTTTCTTGATTGAATTTTGCTACAATATCTTTTTCATATAGTTTGTAAAATTCAGGATCAAAATTGGCATCAGCTAAATATTCCAAAACGTATTCTACGGATTTTTTATGAGTGAGTATTTTATCAAAAAACTCATGTCGCATGCGTATTCCTAGTGTATTTATTCCAAGAAATTCATGTGTGTTTTTATCATAATTAATATGAATACATTTTTTCCCATCATCATGTTCCCAATAGAAACGTGCTTCATGATCTTTTGGTTGTGCCCAAACCCATCCGTAAGTCTGGTATTCGATGTCAAAAAATTTAGCGGAGTTAAACCAATGTCCAGGTTTATACATGATGCGATTACCACATAAGGTTTGTGCTACCGTTTCACCCATCATTCTCCCTGTATACCAAACTGCTTCAATCGGTCTGCGTTGATCAATGGCTTCGTGTTGTTCTGCACAATCGCCAATGGCGTAAATGTTTGAGATATTAGTTTCTAAGTATTGATTTACTTTTACACCTCTACCAGTTTCAATTTCGGAATCTTTTATAAAATCGATATTTGGGGATACACCAGCAGTTAGTCCTACAAGATTACATTCAATTTCTTCCCCAGTTTCTGCTATTGTAATGGATTTTACTTGGCCATTTTCATCAGCATTTATGGATTTTAAATTCACTCCTAAACGCAAGTCAATATGATTATCGGTGATTTCACGATTTATCATTGCTGACTCTTCTTTTGGTAAAACAACATTCCAAAAACTATTTTCTCTAACTAAAAATGTAGTAGGAATATTTCTGCTGTGTAACATTTCTGCTAATTCAATTCCTATCAGTCCTCCACCAACAATTACGGCACGTTTACATGTTGTATTGTTCGGAGCATATTGTTCAACCCTTTCCAGGTCTTGCTTGTGGTACATTCCTGTAACACCATCTAAATCCTGCCCAGGCCATCCAAATTTGTTAGGTTTTGCCCCTGTTGCAATGACTAATTTGTTGTAAGATAATGTAGTATTGTCGTCAAAAACAATTTCGTTAGTCACTGTATTTATACTGGCAACGTATTTACGAACTAAATCAATTCGATTTTTTTCCCAAAACCATTTTTCATAGGGTTGGGTGTGCTCAAATTTCATATGTCCCATATATACATACATCAATGCAGTACGAGAAAAGAAATGCTCCGTTTCACCAGAAATAACTGTAATACGTTTATTACTACTTTTCCTAATGTGACGGGCACAGGTTATTCCTGAAATACCATTACCTATAATTACAATATGTTCTTCCATAGAAAATGAATTGATTCCACTAGTGGGTTTGACTTCACGAGGTTTTTAGCAAGTGAAAGTATTTTAAAAATATTGATGCCTTAAAGATTAATCTAAAGATATTGATTTTAAGTGAGTCGATATTAAAGGTAAAAACTTATTTTTATAAATGAATTTAGAATTACTTTAAATAGAAGGCTATGTGTAAGGTTGTGCAAAAAGTTGTTGTTAGTTTTTTAGCAAGTGTTTTTTTATCGTGTTCAATGACTAGTCAAAAAGCGGAAAAGATTAATGGAATTTCTTTTGTCGCTTCTGGGGAAAAAGTGATTGCTAAAAATATCACTCCAGTTGTTAGTTTGAACGCAAATTATGCAGCAGTAATGCCTTTTGGTTTCTCGAAAAATCTTCAATCTCCTAATATAAATTTTAATAGTGACCGACAATGGTTTGGTGAGCGGGTAGATGGTGTTACACAATACATTACAGCATTACATAAAAGTAATATTAAAACAATGCTAAAACCTCAAATTTGGGTAATGAAAGGGGAGTTTACAGGGAAAATTAAAATGACAAATGATGCAGATTGGTTGACTTTAGAAAAAACATATGCCGACTTTATCCTGACTTATGCAAAAGTTGCACAAGATAATAATGTGGCTATATATTGTATAGGAACAGAATTAGAGCTTTTTGTGAAAAACAGGCCTCAATACTGGCTCACTTTAATTCAGAAAGTAAAAACTATTTATAAAGGGAAATTAACTTATGCAGCGAATTGGGATGAATACCCGAAAACGTCTTTTTGGTGGGAGCTAGACTATATAGGAATTGATGGTTATTTTCCATTATCAGAAGCTAAAACACCCAAAGTATCAGTTTTAAAGAAAAAATGGCAAAAGCATAAAAAATTGATGAAAAAGCATTCGGATTCATTAGGAAAAAAAATATTGTTTACCGAGTTTGGTTATAGAAGTGTTGATTATGCAGCGGCAAAACCTTGGGAGGTGGATTATAGTAAAACATCTGTTAATCTTGAAGGACAAGTAATTGCAACCCAAGTGTTATTTGATGAGCTTTGGCATGAAAACTGGTTTGCAGGTGGTTTTATATGGAAATGGTTTATACATTATGAAGAGTCAGGAGGGGTTGATGACCCCAGATTTACTCCTCAAAACAAACCTGCAGAAGAAACAATTAGGGCGTTTTATAAGAAAAATAATTAAAGATATTTTTACCTTTGATGAATATATCCAGCACAATTAATTGAGATCTTAAAATGACAATTACAGCATTTGCACAAAAAATAAAAATGGCTCCAAGCGAAATAACTTTCCAAAATACAATGGATGTTATTGAAGCGTATTATACTTTTAGTCCAACATCTTTTGTTAATGGAAATATTAAAAATGAAGCAGGACAAAATTCGGGGTCGTGTAAAATATTTTCGTTTGCAAAACTTCAGAAATTAAACAAAGAAGAAACGCTAAATTGTTTTGGTGATTATTACAGAAGTCATGTGTTGGGAAATCCTAAAGGGGAGGATCATCAAAATATTCGTAGTTTTATGAAAAAAGGATGGGAAGGAATTTCCTTTTCTAATGAAGTACTTTGTTTAAAAACATAAATTATAGATATTGAAAAAACAGTTTGATTATACCATTATCATCATTGCAATTGTAGTAATTGCAATATGGCAACTTCCGTATTTGGGTTGGGTGCAATATCCCTTTATATTATTAGGTACATGGTTCCATGAAATGGGGCATGGTTTAACAGCTTTAATAGTAGGTGGAACTTTTGAGTATTTGGAAATATATGAAAATGGAGGAGGAGTTGCATATTTAAACATGGGAGGAAGTTACCTTCCTCATAGTATTGCTCAAGCATGTACTGCAGCCGGAGGTTTATTAGGGCCTGTTGTTACAGGAGGGATACTTATAGCATCTGCTAAACATCATAAAAGTTCAATGATAGTACTTAGAGCATTAATTGCACTAATGATTCTATCCTTATTACTATGGGTGAGGTCTTTCTGGGGAGTAGCTGTGTTGAGTGGTTATATAGCGGTATTAATAGGGATTACCTTGATTAAAAGTAGAAAATTAGAGGTGATTACAATTTTGTTTTTAGGGTTACAGTCAGTATTAAGTACGTATCTTCAATTAGACTACTTATTTACAAAACAATTCGAAAGAAATGGAGGAATACAAATATCAGACACACAGGCTATAGCGATGAATACTTTTGGTGTTTATTGGCTTTGGGCTGTAGTAATCATTGTCATTAGCGGATACTTATTATGGAAGAGCTTTAAGTTTTATTTCACCCCCACCAGTGGGTTTAATTCTCTTAGGTATAGATCAAAATAAAAATAATGTATGCTGATTTATGTATTGTGTGCTTGCATCAAGGATATTGAATAAAAATAGAAATCATATTTGAGTACTACTCTTTAATATGTTTTAAATAATAGGTGTGTAAATCATCTGCTGAAGCGCCAAACCATTTTTTCACATAGATAGTCCAAAAATGATATTGCAATTTCCAAACACCATTGGTTTGATAGCGTCGTGCTGAGGTAGTAATCCATTCTTGAATGACTGTAAATTGTTTCTTGGCATATAATTTATTAATTAAATCATTGTCTTCATAAATAGTGAACTGTTCATTGAAGCTACCAAGTTCGTTGAATAGCTCTTTAGTAATAAACTGACTCTGATCTCCTCCTCTACAAGCGCGCCATTTAAATTGAGTGAGCCATCCAGCTAATTGTAACCACCAATGATTACAATCAAATTTCATTTTAAAACAACCTGCTAGATTTCCTTTTTTAACTTCCGTTAGTATAAATCGATCATAGTTTTCAGGAGGAAAAGAGTCGGCATGTAAGAAATATAGAATATTTCCAACGGCTTTTTGTGCTCCTAGGTTCATTTGTTTGGCTCTACCACGTTCTGAAATATAAAGTCTAACGTCAGTTCGAGTGAAATTCTCGGTAGAGAATTTTGTATCGAGAACCATATCGTTTACTTCTCGATACAATTCCTCTCTTTGTTCTAAATCACTCGAAGTGATGAATGTTTTTACGATCTCTTGTGTTCCATCATCACTCCCGCAATCCACAATAATAATTTCTGCAATGTTCTTAGTAGCACTATTATGTACTAGATGAAGCAATAAACGTTTTATGTTTACTGCTTCGTTTAGGGTTGGAATTATGATGGAAATGTAATGCATAAAGTCTACCAAGTTACAAAAATACTATTCGTTATTCTGAATTGTTTTTGTGATACAGAATGTATAAATACCCGCGAACTCAAGTGCATTATTTAGAGACTTCGTTTAGGTTCCAGTCGTATTTTTTAAAACTTTTTTTCGCGTTACTTTTAATGGGAATGTCTGAATATTTGTTGAGGTAATCAATTAATGAGCCTTCAGTTTTAAAATCTTTTGAAAACCATTGAAAGATCTTTGAGATTTGGATGCTGTTTTCAGAAATGACATTTCTTTTTTGATCATTTATAAATTGATGTGCTAAATAGTCTAAATCATTATTAACGGTTGCAGCAGTAAACGCCCTATTTAATAATGGAGGACAAGAAAAGGAAGCGCAATTGATTCCGAAATGAATTCTAGGGTCATTCATTTTACGCAATATTTTATGTTCAATGTCATTTAAATTATGCCACTTTTCACCTAATTTAAAAAAACGACTATCCCATGCGTTTTTAATGTCTTTAATACTTTTAGTAGGGTAGTTGTCTATGATTAATTTGATGGTAAAAGCATTATAGGTGTTCATCCAATATGCTAGTTTGTCTTCTTTTGACCAGTTTTCTTTGGGTAGGTTTTCTGATAAATTGCTTAAGTAGATTTTGAATACGGACTTGTTTTTTATAAAGCCTTTATAATTTGTATCTCCATTCTCTGAGATGTTATTTTTTAATAATTGATCGAAAACAGTATGATTGAATTGCTCTACTGGATTGTTTCCATGGTAGCCATCACAAACTTTGGTCTCATAATTATCTTCAATTACCTCTGGTGCTTTTGGCGGTGGAGGTATGTTTTTAACAATTTCTTCAGTTTTAATAATAGAGTCTTGTTCTATTTCTTTCGAATCAGACTCTTCGGAAATTGTTTTTTGAGTACTACTACATGAAATGATGAGTGATAGTATTAAAAGACAACAAACTGTTTTTGTATATAAATTCATACTATATAAATTGTGTTAGTAAAAAATAAACCAATGCACTTATTAGTGCAGCTATTGGCAAGGTTAAGGCCCATGACAACACTATTTTTCCAATCATTTTATAATCGGCTTTTTTGGTAACAGTTCCAATTCCGAATATTGCCCCGATAGAAACATGTGTGGTAGATACCGGCATACCATGTATACTGGCAGTAGTAACAAGTAGTCCGGTAATTAAGTTTGCGGTAAATCCTTGCCCTGAATTCATTGGAGTTATTTTTTGACTCATTGTGATTCCTACTTTTTTGGCATTTAATAACCCACCTATTGCCATTGTAATGGTAACAGCAAGCATACTCCATTTAATATCTAAAGAGTTGATAATTAATAGTAGCCCCACAATTTTTGGAGTGTCATTTAATCCTCTAGCAAAACTGACGATACCAGCACTGATATAGTGTAAGGTGTCTAATGTTTTTTGTGCAGAGAAACCAAATAGTCTTCCAATATACACTTCAGCGTTATTGTTTGTGATCGTTTGTTGAATGGTAGTATTATCTTTTAAAATAAGAGTAGCATTCATTTCCATTCGGTTGTGATTACGATTTTCAGTTAGGTATATTTCAGTATAGGTTTCCTTATTGATTTTTAGCTTCTTTCTTAATCCTTTGAATAAGAGGTAAGCAATGAAACTAAGTACAGCAGCCATTAACGGACTTACAACTAATGGCATCAAAAATACGTGGGCTAATTTTTCAAAATTAAAAGCACTTCCAACAGCCATAACTCCACTGCCAAATAAAGCGCCAACTAAACTATGAGTTGTTGAAATAGGCATTCCTATTTTTGTAGCTGTAAAAACTGTGATTGCAGCACCTATTGCAATTGCGATAGCAAATGTGGGTAGTAATAATAGTTCATTTGGAACTAGTCCTTTTCCAGAGAAATTTTTCACTAATTCTTCAGCTAAAAAAATAGCGGAGATAGATCCTAGTGCAGTTGTTATAGTAGCCCATCCGATTGCTTTTTTGTAATTGGTAGTTCCGCTACCAAAAAGAGTAGCAACTCCTTTAAAATTATCATTGGCGCCATTACTATAGGCTAGAAAACAAGCAGCGCAAAATAAAAGAATATATATCATAGTTAATGAAGTAAGATATTATAAATTTCAGAAAACCTTTTCTGGTATTCTAAATTTTGTAGTCGTACTTGTAATGTGTTGATTACAATTAAAGATATAAAAAAGCTCCTTATCTTTTAAAGTAAAAGATAAGGAGCTTTTTAGAAAAAGTTATGTCCATTGGAGGATTAACAACATCCACCACCATCATAGTGGAAAGTAGATTCTGAGAAGTAAATATCATCTCTGTTTAATGCTTGTAGTGCTGCGGCAGTTTTATCGCAGATTGCTAAAGGTTGGTTTTTTAATAAAATATGACCGAGTTTATCATCAAAATAATCTTCAGTTCCATAGTAAATAGCTGCTTTACCTGTAAAAATGCATGGTCCATCTTCTGGCATTGGATCTTTAATTGCAGCAACCTCTATTGATTCAATATATATTAATTCATCAGTTGGGTAGTTTTTCGGATCTAAAATACGGTAAGGCTTACGAGCTCTAATTTCAATAGTTCCAAAACCAGCATCGGTTAAAGCTTTTACATATTCTGCAATAGGCAAACTTCCACTAAAACAAAAGGCACGTAAACGTTCGTCATTACGCAAAGTGTCATTCATTGGTTGTTCACATGTAGGGTCACTCATCACTAATTTACCATGTGGTTTTAATACACGATACATTTCCTCGATAGCCTTTTTTAAATCTTCAGCTTTGAAAATATTGAATAGACAGTTTTGTGCAGCAACATCTATTGAATTATCTGGAACATTTAAGTTTAATGCGTCTCCCTTTACAAGGTCTACAAATTCACTTTTAAACCAATCGTTTTGTTCTTCAGCAACTTTGAAGTTTTTACGAGAAGCTTCTAACATTTCATCAACAACATCAACGCCAATAACACCTCCTTTTTGACGATTGAAGTACGAAAACTGTAACAACTCCATTCCTCCGCCAACGCCAACATAAAGCATTTTCGGGTTGTTAGATAAGTCACGTGCGTGTACTGTAGAGCCACAACCGTAATTCATCTCTTGCATTATTTTAGGAATTTTTAAACCCGGTAATTCCCAAATAGGATTTGTTGTACAACATAACCCTACATCAGGAGTTAATGCAGCTTCTTTATATACGTCGTGTGTAGTGTCTAAGTAACTCATGTAATAGGTTTTAGTGATTAGGTCGCTTCGCTTTTAGCGATTAGACTTTGTTTAACTATCATTGCGAGAAATGAAATTTCGTGACAATCTTTTGAAAGATTCCTTCACTTCATTCGGAATGACGCTAGTTGTTTTTCTTTTTAATGATTAAATAGTCAATTGTAAAAACATCCCATTCTTTAGGAAGTAATAAAAGACTAATAAGTAAAATTGTTCTGAATAGTACGTGCGATAAATCCCAAATAGGTTCCGCTAAGCCATGACCGAAAGTAACGATTATTAATACAGAGGATAGTGCGTACAGAGCATAATCTCTTTTTAATCCAATGATTAATAAAAAACCACCAATCAATTCAATGTATGATGTGTAGTAAGCGGTGGCTAAAGTTAAAAATTCTGGTAATAGATCTTTATAGGTTGGAGCAAAGAAATTTTGATAAACGGCCTCTAATCCAAAGTTGAATACTTTTCCAAATCCTTGAAAAAAGAAAATGAAACCTAGTATTAGTCTTAAGGATAAAGTGGCAATTTGTCTATTTAAATTCATTACAATTGTTTAATTAATTCTTTAAATAAAGTAATCATTTTAGGTTCGGCTTTTCCAGCTATAGCGATAATTTCTTCAATATTAACGGGATGTAAATTGTCCGGATCACATTCGTCTGTCAATACAGAAACTGCAATAGTTTCTATACTTAAATGATTAGCAACAATAATTTCAGGTACAGTACTCATTCCTACGGCATCCGCTCCTAAAATTTTTAGCATTCTGTATTCAGCTCTTGTTTCCAATTGTGGTCCTACAACACTAGCATACACTCCTTCATGGAGGGTTATGTTGTTATCAGCTGCAATAGCTTTCAGTTTTGTATTGATTTTTTTAGAATATGGAGCAAGCATATCTGTAAACTGAGTTCCAAATTCACCTATGTTGGCAAATGCAAGTGGAGAACTTCCTTGGAGATTGATATGGTCATCAAGTAGCATTAAGTCACCTTTCTTGTATTTTAAATTGATAGCTCCAGCGGCATTAGAAACTAGTAATTTTTGAATTCCTAAACCATGCATAGTGCGTATTCCGTAGGTGACTTCCCATAGGTTGTACCCTTCATATAAATGAAACCTACCGGCCATGACTAATACTTTCTTTCCTTCTAAGGTTCCGTATATAAGTTTTCCAGAATGAAACTCCACGGTTGCTTTTGGGAAATATGGAATATCAGCATATGCTATTTCATGTTCAATATGTATGTCATTTACTATTTTCCCTAAACCTGTTCCGAGAACAATTCCTATTTCAGGACTGTGAATTCCTAGTGATTTTAAGAAATCAATAGTTTCTTGTAAGTGTTGTTTTTTCAATGCTAATTCTTAATAAGTTGTTTTGTAATTTTTTTATTTCCAGAAGTCAGTTCGACTAAATAAATACCGTGTTTAAATTTTTGAGTATTTATAATAGTGGTATTTGTTATTTTTTCTTCAAGTAAAATTTCACCTAATATAGTGTAAATTTTAATGTTGATGACCTCTGGGAAATCAGTATTTACGTATAGGTTGTCTTTTACAGGATTAGGGTACATTGTTACTTGCTTTTCGAACACCTCGTCTTCAATTCCAAGTACTGTGCAATTTGCTGGGGTAAATGGAGTGAATTTTCCTAAATCCCAAAAGTGATTAAATTGAAAGCAATAAAAAAATATAGTGTCGTATTCCTCAATATTCGTTCCGCTTGGAATTGCAACAGTGAATGATTTAGCTCCATTGGGTGAAACTATGTTACTACTGATTAATCCAAAGTGAATGTTTTCTAAGCTAACTAAAGGAGTTCCTGCAATTTGTGCATTTGTCATTCCGTTTGACTTTATTAAGTATGCATTTACATCAGGTCCTGCGGCAGTCATGAAATCAGTTCCAGTGTCCAAGGATATTGTTTGTCCACCTGTGTTTAATGTGACAGTAACGTCTCCAGAAACTTGATAGTTAGGAGTAGTGTTATTTCCGAAATCACTCGCTTGTCGTACACATTGTGCGCTCATAGAATTTGAAGCAAAAAAAATAGCAAAAAGTACGCTAAAAAGTAGTTTTGTTTTCATTATAGTTAGATTTAAAATTAATACGTTTAAGCAGTTGGTCGTATTTTTTTAAATCTTCATACAAATCAATGTCATTTAATTTTTCTAAATGATAGACGCTACGTTTTTGTAAGTCTTTTAGGGTTTCTTCTCTTACGGTTTCTGTACCCCAATCTTTATTTTCGAAAATATTTGGGTGAAGTGTCTTCATGCCGAGTAAATAGTAGCCACCATCTTCGGCTGGGCCAATTGTTACATCATGGTTGTCTAAGTTGTCGAACGCTTCTTGGATATGTTTCGGTTTCAAATCGTATAAATCACTCCCCACAATAAGGACTTTTTCATATCCAGCTTTAAAACTGTTTGCAAAAGCATTTTGCATTCGCAACCCTAAATCATTTCCATGTTGTTGGTATTTTTGATAAATGGTATTGTCCCAAATATCATGATCTCTAACTTTTACTGAATAGTGCACAGCTCTGTCGCAATCTATTTGTGCTACCACATTTTCTGTGTGTTGTAATAGTATTTTATAAATGATTAATGCGTTTTCATCACCGATAGTTTTAGCTAAACGGGTTTTGCATTTTCCCAATTCTGGGTTGCGTGTAAATATAAGGATGAGGTTTTTTGATTCGGTCATTGATTACTATTTTATTGATTGCTTTTTAACTGTCATTTTGATGATAGGAGATATCTTAATCTGCAAATAATATAATTACTCCTATGCGATTTCTCAGTCGTTACTCCATCGAAATGACCTGCTACTTTTACAAATAAACACATAAATATTATGGCTATTTTACTCTTTTAGCGTAGACTTTATCTCCATTGACAAGCCATTTACTCCAGGTGCTATCAAAGCAGTGAACCTTGTTCGTTATTGTATTGGTATTATCAAGAACAGTATTGTTGTCGTTTTTCCATTGTAGTATTCCTCCATATAAATTATAGACTGTATATCCTTTTTTCAGTAGTTTTTCTCCAATCTTTTCACTTCGGTATCCGATAGTGCAATACACTACTATTGGTTTTTTAGTAGATATGATCTTTCTTAAATTACGATATTTAAAGGTGTTGTAACCTATGTATATAGCATTTTCAAGATGACTAGTTTCGTATTCCTCTAGCTCTCTTGTGTCAAGAATAATATAGTCGGTATAGTTTTCTTTTAAATCAATTGAACTTATGAATGGTACAGTTTTTTGTAAAGTACTATCAATCATTCTGTCAAAAGAAGTCTCTTGTGCAAAACTTAAGCTGCTAATTAAACAGAAGATGTAAATAAGTTTTTTGATACTGATTGAATTTATATTTTATGCTGTGAATACACTGGTTATTGCGGTTGTTTTATATTTGCCTACTAAATTTACGCTACTGTTCCTTGACAACTACTTCCTGCACCAGCAGTACATCCATAGCAATGTTGTGAAATAATGATCTTTCTGTCTTGAAGTAACTCTTCATTATAGTCGCTAATATGTTTTACTTTACTAGCTACTTTAAGTTCGAGCATCTGATTAAAATCACAATCGTATAACCACCCGTCCCAACTTATAGAAATTGTATTGGTACACATTACGCTGGATACAGCTGCGGGATTGTATGCCTCTACAAGAGAATGCATATAATCTTCATAGTTATCAGAAGCGATTAGATAGTCTAAAAATCTACTTATAGGTAAGTTTGTAATGGCAAATAAGCTGTGAAATTGAATATTGAAATCTTCTTTCAACGCTTTTTTGAATTCCTTTTCCATTGATGCTTGATCTCCTGGGAGAAATGCGCCAGACGGATTATATACTAAATCCAAGCGTAAATCACTATCAGGCATTCCGTAGCCTACAGCGTTTAGTTCTTGTAAAGCTTTAATGGATTTGTCAAAAACACCTTCACCTCGTTGTTTGTCGGTTTTTCCACGGGTCCAATGCGGCATAGAAGAAACAACATGTACATTGTGCTTTTTGAAAAACTCAGGTAAATCATAATACTTTTTGTTAGCCCTAATAATAGTTAAGTTTGAGCGTACAATGAAATCTTTGATTCCAGCTTTTGAAGCTTCCTCAACAAACCATCTGAATTCCGGATTCATTTCTGGAGCTCCGCCAGTTAAATCTAAAGTATGTGCTTCCGTTTTTTTTATCACTTCCAAACATTGCATCATGGTTTCTCTAGTCATGATTTCTTTACGGTCAGGACCGGCATCAACATGACAATGTTCACAAACCTGGTTACACATGTATCCCAAGTTTATTTGTAAAATTTCTAATTTATTTGGAGTTAGCGGAAACTGGTTGGTTTCTGCTATTTTGTCTTTGAAAGTTGGCAACTCACCATTTGCAAAAATCCCATTAGATAACAATTCCAATTGTCTGTTTGCATTCGCTAAGTCGCTTTCTCTTTTCTGGAGGGATTTGATCATTTAGTTTTTTTAAAATAAGAACAACTGGTTGCTTACATTTCTAATTTATTCACTTTATTCATCATTTGTACTCCATGCACTAAAGTTGCCCCACTTTTGATAGCTGCACCAACATGTAATGCTTCCATCATTTCTTCTTTAGTGATACCACGTTGTAAACCATCTTGGGTGTACGCATCAATACAATAGGGGCATTGTTCAGTGTGAGCAACAGCTAAGGCGATTAATGATTTTTCACGAGCGCTTAATGCACCTTCCTCAAATACCTTTCCGTAATAGTCAAAAAACTTATTTCCAAGTTCCTCGTTCCACTCTGTTATTTTTCCAAATTTTCTTAAATCTGCCGGGTCGTAATATGTTTTTGCCATGTAAATATCTATTGGTTAGGTTATAGACGAATAGTAAATGTAAGTCTTACAAGTGAAATTTAAAATTTATATATCGTATAAATAGTTTACTTTTGCAAAATGGCGAATGAATTAAGGTTATCTGACTGGTTACCAACAACTAACAAGGAAGTTAAGATCCGTGGTTGGGAAGAACTGGATGTAATATTATTTAGTGGAGATGCGTATGTGGATCATCCATCTTTTGGGCCTGCTGTAATTGGTAGGATTATAGAAGATTGTGGTTTGCGTATTGCTATTGTCCCACAGCCTTCTGTAACAGATAATTTACAGGACTTTACTAAATTAGGGAAGCCAAAGATGTTTTTTGCGGTTACTTCGGGTACGATGGATTCTATGGTAAGTAATTATACCGCTTCTAAGAAACAACGTGATAAAGATGCTTATACTCCAGGAGGAGATAAAGGATTACGTCCTGATTATGCCACCTCAGTATATTCTAGAATATTAAAAGAAAAGTTTCCAGATACGCCAATTATTATTGGTGGTATTGAAGCATCCTTACGTCGTGTAACACATTATGATTACTGGAGTGATAAATTATCCCCAGATATTCTAACCACTTCAAATGCTGATTTATTGGTGTATGGAATGGGGGAGCAGCCTTTGCGTGATGTAATTGATTTATTGAAAAAAGGAGTCCCTTTTTCATCATTAAAAACAGTCAAGCAAACTGCGTATTTACAAGATAAATCAGAAGAATTACAGAAAAACAAGAATTGGGAAGCAGTTACTATTGCGTCTCATGAGGTGTGTTTGTCTGATAAAAAGATTTTTGCATCTAATTTCAAGGTAATAGAACAGGAGTCTAATAAAACTTACGGAAATAGAATAATCCAAGAAGTAGGGAATAATAGATTGGTGATCAATCCACCCTATCCTACCATGACTGAGAAAGAAATTGACAGTTCTTTTGATTTGCCATATACACGATTACCGCATCCGAAATACAATAAACGAGGGCCGATTTCTGCTTTCGAGATGATTAAGTTTTCGATAAACATTCATAGAGGGTGTTTTGGAGGATGTAGTTTTTGTACAATCTCTGCGCATCAAGGGAAGTTTATAGCAAGTAGGAGTAAAGAGTCTATCATGAAAGAGGTAGATACTGTTGCTAATATGCCTGATTTCAAAGGGTACTTTTCTGATATAGGTGGGCCGTCGGCAAACATGTATAAAATGAAAGGTAAGGTACAGTCGATTTGTGATAAGTGCGTTGCGCCATCATGTATCAATCCTGTCATCTGTAGTAATTTAGATACTTCACATAAGCCATTAACAGATATTTACAGGGCGGTAGATAGTCATCCGAAAGTAAAGAAATCATTTATTGGTAGTGGAATACGCTACGATATGTTGGTGCCTGAATTTAATAAAAATGCCGATCCAAAGGAGTTAGAGGAGTATACGGAAGAAGTGTTGACGAAGCACGTTTCTGGGCGATTAAAAGTTGCGCCAGAGCATACTTCTGACCCTGTATTGAAACTGATGCGTAAGCCATCATTTTCAAATTTCCATCAGTTTAAAAAGCTCTTTGATAAAATTAATGTCAAGAAGAAATTAAACTTACAATTGATACCTTATTTTACCTCAAGTCATCCAGCTAGTGAGTTGGAGGACATGGCTAATTTAGCTGCCGAAACTAAGGATATGGGGTTCAAGTTGGAGCAAGTTCAAGGGTTTACACCGACACCAATGACGGTTGCTACGGTAATTTATTACAGTGGATATCATCCGTACACCTTAAAGAAAATGAAGACTCCTAGGACAAAACAGGAGAAAGAGGATCAACATCGTTTTTTCTTTTGGTATAAGCCAGAAAACCATAAATGGATACGCAATTCGTTAAAAAAAGTAGGTCGATTTGATTTGATTGAACGCTTGCTTCCTAAAGCTGATGAGGTGAAAAAGGATTCTTTCAAAAAAGGTCATTCAAATTCAGGGGCCAAAAAGAAAGGTTTTGTAAGTGTATTGCCTAAAGAAGAAGAAAAGAAAGGTGGCTTTAAAGGGAAGTCAAAAGACAAAAAGAAATATAACAAGAAACGAAGAAGGTAGGTTAGTTTGTGGTTCTCGATACTCCCGATAGCTATCGGGACTCATTCCACTAGGCTACATAAAAATCACTCGAACTGACAATATTAATTGAGTGTCAGAGAAACAAAAAAGAGCAAATTGTAAAGTTTTACAATTTGCTCTTTTTTGTTTCTCTTTAGGGAGTAAAGTGCTTCTGAGATTTTATTTTTGTCTAACGTCTAACGTCTAACGTCTAACGTCTAACGTCTAACGTTTACTATTCTTAGGTTTGATAACAAATGCACCCCCATATTCTTCACTAATTGTTACTAAAGCTCTGTCGGCATCAAGTTTATTTCTGAACTCTCCAACCTGAACCTTGTAATTAGGTGTTTCGTAAATGACATCTGATTTGAAGTCTGAAAACTTGCTTTTACAGTTTTTTAATGTTTCTCTAGCGGTAGTTAGTGACCCGGAGATTACTTGTAT
>JABSPO010000058.1 GCA_013214625.1 Flavobacteriaceae bacterium | reverse complement strand
CCTTAGGTGTTGCAGTAGCCGTAAGTGCTACTATTGAAATATTATCCCCTATTTTTTTTATAATACTTTTTAAGTTTCTGTATTCTGGCCTGAAGTCGTGTCCCCATTCAGAAATACAATGTGCTTCATCAACTGCCATAAATGAGATTGGTACTGAACGTAAAAATTCAATATTCTCTTCTTTAGTTAATGACTCTGGCGCAACATATAATAACTTTGTTATACCGTTTGTAATATCTTCTTTTACCTGTTTTACTTCGGATTTTGTCAAAGAAGAGTTTAACACGTGGGCAATTCCTCTTTCAGAAGAAATACCTCTAATAGCATCAACTTGATTTTTCATTAATGCGATTAAAGGAGATACCACTATTGCAGTTCCTTCTCTCATTAATGCTGGTAATTGAAAACATAACGATTTTCCACCTCCAGTTGCCATAATAACAAAAGTGTCTTTTCCTTCTAATACATTTTTAACGACACCTTCTTGTAAACCTTTGAATTGTGAAAATCCAAAGTGTTTTTTTAACGAAGCGTGAATATCAACTTGATTAAATTCCATTTAAATATTTTATGTTTTATACGCTATTTAAATTATATCACTTAAATAGGACAACTTTCTTACCTTACATTATATGTATATGGTAAAAAAAAAGTAATTTCGTTTGAGGATATTAAAGATAGTATTTTATTTAAAACCTAAAGCAACTTTTTTATAAAAAAATATGCGTCGTTAAGGTTTTAATGTACAAACATAATCAGCAAAAAAGTAACCTACAACAGTTTTTGTTGATTTTTAAATTTTATTTAAGTGAGTAATTTAGAAAAAATCATTCGAATAGCAAAAGAAACAATTTCTATTGAGCAAAAAGCAATTGCCAACTTAGAAAGTTTAATTGACAATGAATTTGCAGAAGCCGTAAATCATATCTACAATTCTAATGGTAGAGTTATTATTTCTGGAATTGGAAAAAGCGCCAATATTGCCACCAAAATTGTAGCAACATTAAACTCAACTGGAACACCAGCTATCTTCATGCATGCAGCAGATGCTATTCATGGCGATTTAGGAACTGTTCAGAAAAACGACACCGTTATTTGTATTTCTAAAAGCGGAAATACTCCTGAAATAAAAGTGTTGGTTCCCTTAATTAAAAACGGAGGAAACAAATTAATAGCAATCACTTCAAACAGAACTTCTTTTTTAGGCTCTGAAGCTGATTATGTATTACATGCATATGCCGAAAAAGAAGCTTGCCCTAATAATTTAGCACCAACTACAAGCACTACTGCTCAGTTAGTAATGGGAGATGCTTTGGCAGTTTCTTTATTGAAATTAAGAGACTTCACCAGTAGTGACTTTGCAAAATACCACCCCGGAGGTGCTTTAGGAAAGCGCTTATACTTAAGGGTAGGTGATATCATTGCTAAACATGAAAAACCAGTTGTAAAAGCTACCGCATCTATTAAAGATGTAATTATAGAAATCTCGAACAAACGCTTAGGAGTGACAGCTGTTACTGATGACAATAATAAAATTATTGGTATTATTACTGATGGTGACTTAAGGCGCATGTTGGCTGAAACTACAGATATTAACTCCCTAAAAGCTAGTGATATTATGTCAGCTTCACCAAAAACACTTACCAGTGATGCCATGGCAGTTGAGGCAAAAGAACTTTTAGAAGAAAATAATATTTCTCAAGTACTTATTCAGGATAACAATCAATTTAGTGGTGTAGTACATATACATGACTTAATAAAAGAAGGGATTATATAAAAATGGCAAAGAAAAACCCAAATGAAATGTCTTTTCTTGATCATTTAGAAGAATTAAGAGGGCACATGATAAAAGCTACCTTAGCAATTTTACTATTTGCTTCAATTGCATTTCTATGTAAAAAAATAGTTTTCGACACGCTACTTTTCGGGCCTTCTAAAATAGAGTTTGTCACCTACAAAGGACTTTGCAATCTTTCAAAAACCTTAGGTATGGATGAAAGCTTGTGTATTACAGAAATGCCTTTTGAAATACAAAGTAGAACTTTAGCAGGACAATTTTCTGCTCACATATGGGTGTCAATTACTTTTGGATTCATTATTGCTTTTCCGTATGTAATTTATCAATTCTGGAAATTTATAAGCCCAGGACTACATCGTAATGAACGAAAAACCTCTAGAGGTTTTATTTTTTCAGCCTCTTTTTTATTCTTTTTAGGAGTACTATTTGGCTATTATATCATTTGCCCACTATCAATTAACTTCTTAGCAAACTATAGTGTTTCAGAAGAAATACATAACGATTTTGATTTAGACTCATACATCAGCCTAATAAGAGCATCTACCCTAGCCTCTGGATTGATTTTTGAGCTACCGATAATTATTTATTTTCTAACAAAAATCGGATTAGTTACCCCTGAATTTTTAAGGAAAAACAGAAAAGTTGCCTTAGTAATTGTATTGATTGTTTCTGCAGTTATTACACCACCAGACATCGCTAGTCAAGTTATTGTTGCCATACCAGTACTTATTTTATACGAAGTAAGTATTTTTATTTCAAAAAGAGTATTAAAAACTCAAGCTGAAAAAGCACTCCAAACATCATAAACCATGAATAACAAAATAAAAGACTTTGACGAGTATAGAGAAAAAATGAATAAGCGCATCTTAAAAGATGACAACAAAATTCTTCATAGAATATTCAACTTGGATACTAAAGCTTTTCAAGAAGGTGCTTTAGATGTTAGAACTAAAGAGTTATTAGGACTAACCGCTTCTATGGTATTGAGATGTGACGACTGTGTAAAATATCACTTAGAAGCTTGCCATAAAGCTGGTTTAAACGGAAAAGAAGTTGCTGAAGCATTGAGTATATCTACACTAGTTGGCGGAACCATTGTAATCCCGCATCTGCGCAGGGCTTATGAATTTTGGGACGCACTACAAGAAGACTAAGCCAATATAAAAGGCTTTTTACATAATGTAAAAGTAATTGACTCTTGACACTAAACAACTAATATAGTTAAGGATTTACTAAAGAATTCTACATTACGCCTTAAACACTTACTTTTACAATACTATAATTACACATTATGATTTTAAGAGCTGAAAATATTAAAAAATCCTACAAAAATAAACTTGCTGTTAAAGGTATTTCTATTGAAGTAAAACAAGGTGAAATAGTTGGATTACTTGGACCGAACGGAGCTGGTAAAACCACATCATTTTACATGATTGTTGGACTTATAAAACCAACTGGCGGAAAAATATTTTTAGATCAAACTGAAATCACAAAATTCCCGATGTACAAACGTGCACAACATGGTATTGGATACTTAGCACAAGAGGCTTCTGTTTTCAGAAAGCTAACCGTTCAAGAAAACATCATGAGTGTACTAGAATTAACAGATCTTTCTAAAAAAGAACGATTAGAACGTACCGAACAATTAATTGAAGAGTTCAATTTGCAAGAACGTAGAAACCGTCTTGGAGATTTACTTTCTGGTGGAGAACGAAGAAGAACAGAAATCGCTCGCGCACTAGCAACCAGCCCTAACTTCATATTACTAGACGAACCTTTTGCAGGAGTTGATCCAGTTGCTGTAGAAGATATCCAACGAATCATAGCGCAATTAAAAGATAAAAACATTGGTATTTTAATTACCGATCATAACGTACAAGAAACCTTAGCGATTACCGACAGAACGTATTTAATGTTTGAAGGAGATATTTTAAAACATGGTAAACCTGAAGAGTTAGCTGAAGATGAAATGGTCCGTAAAGTGTACCTAGGACAAAACTTTGAATTGCGTAAAAAGAAATTAGATTTTAAATAATTCAATCACAATATTTAAAAAAACAACTCCTATTTTTTAACCAATTGTAGGAGTTGTTCTTTATCACCATTATAGATATTTACATCTACAAATTCCTTAATCCCACGTACACTTCCTTTATCAGTAAATTGCCAGAAGTTCCAATCCTTATCTATATTTTCCACATAGAAATTATAGTTGGCCACCCAACAGGTATAGTCTGAAAAATCACTATACAAATGGTCATTATAAAACGATTCTCCTGAATAAATTATTGGCTTAACACCATAATGTTTCTCAACTTTATTCAACCATTTTCGCAAACCTATTTTTAAATTTGCTATACTCTGTATTCTTGGTACATCTTCTATATCTAGCACAGGAGGCAAATCGCCTTTTTGCAACTTAACAGTCTTGATAAAATTATTCGCTTGTAAAATTGAGTTCTCATTAGGACGATAATAATGATACGCACCTCTTATGAATCCATTTTGCTTTGATTTTTTCCAGTTGGTTTTAAATTTCCGATCTTGTTTTACACTCCCCGCTGTAGCACGAACAAACACGAATGAAATCGGAAAACTATCCTGAACCTTAGTCACCTCATCCCAATTTATTTTGCCTTGATAATGAGACACATCAATCCCAAATGTTTTTTGCTGATGATGTTGCAACACATCAAATATTCGCAACTGAGTAGTTATAGAAGATACTTTTATAGCCTCATTTTTTTCTATTCGTTGAAACGCTACATAATACAATGCGTATCGATAATGCCATACACCAAACAGAAAAGCGATTAATACTATTGGAAACAGTATATGCTTATTAAACGAAAATTTTTTCTTTGGAGACTTTCTTTTTTTTATAAATTTTCGTTTAGGAGATGATTTTCGCTGCAAACGAATTAATTCAGATCTTCCTGAAGCCATATTACTTCTTTAAATTCATGAATACAGAAAGTAACACATATAAGATAATGATTAACGGTATCGCCACAAACTGTAACAACACTAACATCACGATTGCTAATATTAAAAAGATATACTTCACAGTATTTTCTTTAAAACCATAAGTTTTCATTTTAAGTGAAAATAACGGAATTTCAGCATTTAACATATAGCAACTAAACAAGGTCAATCCAATTAAAAACCATTTGTTTAAAATCAACTCATTCACCCATTGGGCATCGTTAGTCATTAAAACTAACGGCAAACTTAATATAAACAATGTATTTGCAGGAGTTGGCAAACCAATAAACGAATCGGTTTGACGAGTATCAATGTTAAATTTTGCCAATCGATAACATGATGCTAATATCACTAATAACCCAAAATATGGCAAATACATAATTCCGTCTTGTTCCATTCTAAAAGAACTGTTTGAGTAACTATTCGTTAAAGATGGTAAAGAAAAAAGACCTTCTGATATCTGAAACATTTTGTACATCACAATTCCAGGCACTACTCCACTAGTTACCATATCTGCTAATGAATCCAATTGTAACCCTAGTTCACTTTTTACATCAAGTATTCTCGCAGCAAAACCATCAAAAAAATCAAACACAATTCCTAGCATCACAAAAACTGCTGCCATAAATAAATTGTCCTCTACAGCAAAAATTACCGCTATACTCCCGCAAAAAAGATTCAAAAGGGTTATTAAATTAGGTATATGTTTTTTCATTGGTTTATATTTTATTCTTTAAGGTAAAAATAACAAAGATTTTAAGCTTGTTTGTTATTCTAACATAAACATTATTAAATTATGTGATTTCTCCTATAGTCGAAATGACCACAGGAATCAAAACTCTTTAATCGTTGTAAGATTTAGAGTTCCAAAACTCCTAAAATGAATTCGATTATTTACACCTCCTTTGTCAGACTGAGCTTGTCAAAGTCCATCACAAAACAACTTCCATAAGCTATCATTGATAAATTTATATTTTCATCGTCAGTTCGAGTTATTTTTACATAGTGAAAAGAAGTGAAAATTGTATCGAGAACTACTGCTTCTCGATACTAAATTGTTTTCCATTGCATTCCAAATAATTTCACTCGAAGTGACTTAACACCATAATAATTTTCACTAGCCTTTTTTTTATGTAAAGCCTAAGTTTGACCGTCTGATTACTTATTTAAAATCCGTACGCTTTAATCATTCTATCATTTCCGGACATATCTTTTCGCAACTCAACAGTTTTAAAACCTAAACCTTTAATCAATTCAACTGTTACTAACCCGAGGTACTGATTTATTTCAAAATACAACACTCCTTCATTTTTCAAATGATTTAATGCGTATTCAGTTATCTTCTTATAAAAAATTAACGCATCATTATCTTCCACAAACAATGCTAAATGTGGTTCATAAGCCAATACATTTTTATTAATTTCTTGCTTCTCTAAATTACGTACATATGGAGGATTAGAAACGATTACATCAAATTTATCGCTATGAAAAACTGAAATAAGTTCAGTATGACGCAACATATCCGCTTGAATGAAATTAATAACAACCTCATTTAAAAAAGCATTTTGCTGTGCCACTCTTATTGCTGCAGCAGAAACATCCACTGTAGTCACTTTTGCACCACTTAAATTTTTAGCTAAACTAATCGGTATACACCCTGAACCGGTACCGATATCCAAAACAGACAGATTACTTCGTCCTTCCTCCTCATAATGACCGTAATCTTTAATTATCCAATCCACCAATTCCTCGGTTTCTGGACGTGGGATTAAAGTGTTTTCGTTCACTTTAAATTGTAATCCGTAAAACTCTGTTTCTCCAAGTATGTATTGAATTGGCTCTTCTGATTTTAATTTTTGAATAGCCGACTCAAAAAACGCTACATCTTCTGCGCTAATCGCTACATTTGGATTCAATAAAAAATCCATTTTATTCAAATTCAATCTAAAATCAATCAGCAAATAGAAAAATGACTCTACCTCTGTTTTATCAAAAACAGTAGTTAAAAGTGAATTCATTTTTATTTTCAAATCAGAAAGCACCATACTACTTCAATTGCTTTTTAATCTTATTTAACTCACTAGCAAGTAACGCCAACTGATCCTCTAAGTCATCTTTAAATTCGGGAATTCTTTTAAAGAAAGAATATTTTATTTTCCAAATTTCTTTAATATCCTTTTTCAAAAACTCTTTATCTTCTATATTAGAATGATCCGCCCTTAAAACAACCTTATCCTTTAATACATATATTCTACGCAAGATTAACTTTCCTGAAACAAGCACTAATACAAGAGTACTGTTTAATAGTTCCTTTATTTTATTTACTGGATAATAATGCCCTACCACGATATCATTAGGATATAATCCTTTATCATGGGTGGTCATTTCTAAATTTGCTATTGTAAATCCACGTAATTCCAAGTTATTTTTAACAGGCAACTGTAATTTCGGCATTTGATTTACAAACGTAGCTTTATCACTATACAATATATAGTCCGCCATGTTACTTTCAGTGATGCACGGAATTTCAGTAAACTTTTCTTGAGTAAGATCATTTATATTAGTAGTGATACCTCCTTTAAACTTCAATAATTCATTTACAGTCAACTCCCTTGTTAACAGCTGATCAATATAAATACTAAAATAATTAGCAACTTTTATGATTGTCTCTATTTTAGGCTCACTCCTTCCCTCTTCGTAAGCCCCTAAAGTAGCTCGCTTAAGCTCAAACAAGTCTGCAAAAGCCTGTTGACTTAAATTCTTTACTTTTCTTATTTTTTTTATGTTTTTTCCAAAAAACGACATATTTTGCTAATTTTATTTGCAATTTAATTTATTTATTGTATATTTACACTATAATTATTAGCTAATACTATTAAAACGAGCTAATTTAGTTTTTAAACCGCTAACAAATATAGCATATACATTTTAAAATCTAATATAATTGGCAGGTTTAATTATAGAGCAAAAGGAAATAATCAAGAAACATTCTTTTTTACTTCAAAAAAAACTCAATAACTACTCCCTCTTGAGGGCAAAACTAACTAACAAATTAACTATGCTACTATTGCTTATAACTTTACTAAAACATATTACGAACTACATCGTTTATCTTGTAAACTTTTTGTAATATTAAGACTCAAAAAACTAAACCAATATACTCGGCGCAAGCACTCGAGACATGAATTAACAGTAAATAATTGTAGCGAGGAAAACCTCTGTGAATTAAACCCACTGGCGGGACTAAAAACGAGTATACTCATTGGTTAATTTTAAGACTATCACACTTAACTAATAAAAATTAAAACAACAACTACCCTTTCACGGGATAAAAAAAAACTAACTATATGGAGAACCACTTTGACATCATTAAAAATTATTTAATCGAATTAAACTATAGTATTACTTATGAAAATAGAACAGACGGGGTATTAATGGTTCAAAAAGAAAGTGACGGTATTAAAAATTTAATTTTAGGGGTTGCTGATCCTATTTTAATAATGGAGCAATACATTTTTAAAATCAACAATGCTTCAGAAGGTATTTTCAAACAATTACTACAAAAGAATAGAGATATTATTCATGGAGCTTTTGTACTAGATGAAACAGGGCAAAAAGTAATTTTTAGAGACACCTTACAATTAGAGAATTTAGATTTAAATGAATTTGAAGGATCTATCAACTCATTAAGCTTATTACTAAGTGAATATTCTGAACAAATTATAGAGTTCTCAAAATACTAACCAGTTCTTATTTAATAATAACATAAAACACCAATATTATGATTATAGCAACTACAGACATCATTCCCAACAAAGAAATTACTGAAATATTAGGTATCGCACGTGGAAGTACAGTGAGAGCTAGAAATATTGGTAGAGACATTTTTGCAGGACTAAAAAACATCATTGGCGGGGAAATTGAAGAATATACCCAATTGCAAGCGGAATCAAGAGAACAAGCGATGCAACGAATGACGATAGATGCTCAAAAACTAGGAGCAGATGCCATTATCAACATGCGGCTAAGTACATCAATGGTCATGCAAGGTGCTTCGGAAATTTTAGCCTATGGTACAGCTGTTAAATTGAAATAATATGGACACAGAAACAATATTAGTATTCGGTTTACAAGCATTGATATGGTTTGGAATTCTTTTCGCTTTGATTTATCTAATTAAAAGAAGACATAAGATTAAAAAAACAGAAGATTTTGAACAACGAGATAATTAACATTAATAAAAAACAATAAATTAAAATTCACTAAAAAAAATAAACACATTATGAACATATTTAGAAGATTATTTAGCATAGGAAAAGCAGAAGCACATTCAGCCATTGACAAAATGGAAGACCCTATTAAATTAACAGAACAAGGAATCAGAGACATGAAAAAAGACTTAGATAAAAGTCTTGAATCTTTAGCCCAAGTAAAGGCTATGGCTATTAGAGCCAATAATGACAAAGAAGAGTATGCTTTAAAGGCGGAAGATTATCAGAATAAGGCGATGTTAATTCTTAAAAAAGCTCAAAAAGGAGAACTAAAAGCAGAAAATGCTGATCGTTTGGCTAAAGAGGCTTTGATTAAGAAGGAAGAAAGTCATAAAAACGCAACTAGAACAAGCGCTGATGCTGAAAAATTCAATACCTCAGTAGCTCAATTGGAGAAAAATGTAGGAGAGATTAAATCGAACATTAGCAAATGGGAAAACGAATTAAAAACCCTAAAAGCTAGAATTAAAGTAAGTAAAGCTACTAAAAACTTAAACAAACAAATGGCAGAAATTGATAGCTCAAGTACTGTTAGTTTGTTAGAGCGTATGAAAGAAAAAGTGGAGCAAGACGAAGCTTTAGCTGAAGCATATGGTGACATTGCAAACGATTCAAAAAGTATTGACGACGAATTAAATGCTGCAATTGACACTACTGAAGTAAGTGCTGAAAGTGATTTAGACAAATTAAAAAAACAATTAGGAATGAGTGACGATACTAAAGAATCGTAAATAATTAAACTTAACTAACCAGTAACATATGAATGGACTAACAGACATACTTTTTTCATCGGTTAATATGCCATTAACGGTATTACTGATTATTCTATTTATTTATTGGATACTAACCATGCTGTCTGGTTTAGATTTTGATCTAGATTTTGACGTAGAAGTTGATATGGAGGTGGAGGTAGATACTGATATAGAACTTGATACTACTTTAGACTCAGGGAACGTTTCTTTTGATGATTTTGCTAATGCAGAAGTAAAAAAAGAAAACATCCTTCCTAATAGAAGAAAAGATTTAAAATGGTGGCAAATAATACTAGTGTACTTCAATTTTGTTGAATTACCCTTTATGTTCACATTTACATTTTGGATTTTATGCTGGTGGTTTTTAACTGTATTTTTTACAAATTTCACTCACAGTTATGAGAACAGTTTTGGATTTATCATATTCTTTATAGCTATTATACCTTCATTATTTTTAACAAAAATACTAACATCTCCTTTCAAAGGTTTTTTTAAAAACTTTAGTAAAAAAGGTGAAGAGTCATTAGACTTGTTAGGAAGGAGAGCCACCCTTTTATCCAACCTATCAGGAGATAAATTAGGTTCAGTAAAATTAACTATTGATTCTAGTCCAATTAATGTTTACGCAAAATCTCTTAATGGAGAAAAAATCAACTCAGGTCAGGAAGTATTGATTATTAAAGAATCACCTGACAAAAAATATTATTTTATTCAATCTTATAAAACTAACTAATTTATGGACACATTAAGCTTAGGAGCTAAAATAACAATTTATTTTGTTGTGGGTATTATATTTTTATTTATTGTTTTCATTGCAATAATTGCAATGTTTTACAAGAAAATCGCTCAAGGACAAGCCTTGATAAAAACTGGTTTCGGAGGCACAGCTGTCGCTTTTGATAAAGGAATGTATGTAATTCCTGTTCTACATAAAGTAGAAATCATGGATATTTCGGTAAAGAAAATCGAAATTGAACGTACAGGGGCTGACGGACTTATTTGTAAGGACAATATGCGTGCGGATATAAATGTTGCGTTTTTTATTAGAGTAAATAAATCTCGTGACGCAATTATTGAAGTTGCACAAACTATTGGATGTGAAAGAGCATCACATATTTCTACTTTAAATGAATTATTTGAAGCAAAATTCTCTGAAGCACTTAAAACTGTTGGTAAGAAATTTGAATTCATTGAACTATACGAATCTAGAGCAGAATTTAGAGATGAGATTATTACCGAAATCGGTCGTGATTTAAATGGGTACACTTTAGAGGATTGTGCTATTGATTACCTAGAACAAACTGCAGTATCCTTTTTAAAAGCAGATAATATTTTAGATGCTGAAGGGATTAAAAAAATTACCGAATTAACTGCTATCCAAAATATAAAGTCAAACTTAATTATGCGTGATGAACAAAAAACCATCCGTAAGCAAGATGTGGAAGCACGTGAAGCTATTTTAGAGTTGGACAAGCAATTAGCCGAAAAAGAAGAGCAACAAAAACGTGAAATAGCGAATATTGTTTCTCGTGAAGAAGCAGAAATTTTAAAAGTTGCTGAAGAAGAGCGTTTAAAATCTGAAACTGCACGTATTGCTACTGAAGAAAAACTACAAGTAGCAGAAGAAAACATGCAACGTCAAGTAATTGTAGCAGCCAAAAACAAAGAACGTACTGATTTAGTTGAAGCAGAACGCGTATTGAAAGACCGTGATTTAGAAGCTACACAACGTGAACGTTTAGTAACCCTAGCTCAAATAGACAAAGAAAAAGCTGTTGAGATTGAAAAGAAAAACATTCAAGATGTTATTCGTGATCGAGTTACCTTAGAAAAAGGAGTTGTAGAGGAACAAGAAAACATGAAAGATATTCAAGCCTTCAAAGGTGCCGATCGTGAAAAGCAAGTGGCTATTACTTTAGCAGAAAAAGCCGCAGAAGAGCAAATGATTAGACGCGTCAAGTTAGCAGAAGCAGAAAAAGAAGCTGCTAAGCAAAAAGCAGAAGAAATTAACATTCATGCTCAAGCACAAAAAGAAGCATCTGTTAAGGAAGCAGAAGCACGCAAGGTTTTAGCAGAAGCAACAGCAAAAGAAGAGGCTATAATTGGTATGTCTGAAGCACAAGTGATGCATGCTAAAGCGGAAGCGGAAGAAAAACAAGGTCTTGTTGAAGCAATTATAATTGAAAAAACTGCTATTGCTGAAGCAGCAGGAATTGAAGCGAAAGCAGAAGCATTGAAGTTACAAGGAATAGCGGAAGCGGAAGTAATAAAAGAAAAAGCATTAGCTGAGGCTTCTGGTAATAAAGCATTAGCATTTGCGGAAGCTGCTGGAATTGAAGAGAAAGCTGAAGCAATGAAGAAATTAGACGGTGTAGGTAAAGATCACGAAGAATTCAAACTAAAACTAGATAAACAATTACAAGTAGACTTAGCTGAAATCAATATCCAAAAAGATATTGCAGATGCGCAAGCAGACGTAATTGGAGAAGCATTAAGAGCTGCTAACATTGATATCGTAGGTGGTGAGACAATGTTCTTCGATCAGATTATTGGTCAGATTACTAAATCTAAAGGAATTGACCGATTAGTAAAACACTCCGATAATATCACACAAGTGAAAGACGCTATTTTAGGTAGTGACGATGTAAAAGGAAACTTACTAGATCGTATTAAAGAGTTTGCTACTCAATACGGAATTGGTTCTGAAGACATCAAAAACTTAACTATTTCTAAATTGTTATTGGACCTACAGTCTAAAGCAAGCTCTACAGATGAGCAAAACAACTTTGGCAACCTATTCAACCTAGCGAAAGCCTTAGGATTAGGTGACAAGAAATTGAATTAAAAACTATTTCGACAAGCTCTGCGTGACGAAATAAAATGTCAGAATGAGCTTGTTGAAATTCTATTATGCATAGAGTACTATGTACTGTGCTTCATTCTTACATTCAGATTATTAATCTTTTAATACTCAAGAAATATGGGAATACAAGCAATGATTACTAGTATAAAAAACAATAATAGAAGACAACTACGTACTCCTTTTGATGAAGACAGTATTTATCTATCGGGTAATAGAAAAAAGAAGCCCCTCAATTTAAGAAAGCTACTCAAGAGCAGCTTTTAAAAATCAGGAGATGCATGAGAAGAAACAATAATATTTATCAACAAAAATTGATTGGATATACGTGTTTGGCCTCTATTACTATTATTTCAACCTTTGTTTATCTAATAAAAAATCATCTATAACATGAAAAAAATAACACCATATAAAACTACTCGAAATGCTATTACCGCTATGGATAATGGAGGTAGGTTTTACAATTTGCTTACTAAAGCTAATGATGGTAATGTTTCTACTTCTGAATTAGCAAAAATAGCTGGTGTTTTCAGTGATAAACAAAAAATGGTGTTGTATTTAGAGATGTCTCTTTTAAGTCTTGATGAAAATTCAAAACATAGTGTTATTAAGCTCCTATCAAATGATTTAGCTATTGCATATCACAAATATAAGTCTCAAATTTTAATGCCTTCTAAAGCTATAGAAAATGGTATCGTTTCAAAAAACGCCATCATAACGGGGACACCAGAATATGTTACATCTAATTCTGATTTCAATGGTTTTATCATGATTCCTATTATGGCAGGAAGCGTCATGACTATGACTATGATTCCCATAATAGATCATTACGATGTTTATAAAATAAGAGATCAGGAAAGTGACCAACATTTTTTAATAGCACATGCTAGAAGCTCTAAAAAACTACCTCAACAACTCATTAAATGTGGGGGCATTTTAAAAGAGCTAAAAACAAACAAAAAAGTGGGGAATCAACAAAATAAATTTTTAGAAACGGTTTATTATTCGGTTTTATAATATGCTTAAAGAAGCTTTTTATAAAACTAGAATATACAAACATCAATACTTAAAGCGACTAAAGATTAACTATGCAAGAACAAACTAACCAACTAGAAGGCGGAACCTATGAGATTATTCAGTCACGTCTTCAAAAACATAAAACTGATTTAGTCACTCGTTTAAATAATTTAAACGGTTCTAGAAAAGAGGTATTCGGTTCCGTTGAAACAAAACTAATTGCTAACGATAGAATCAATACCGAAAACACCTGTATTGCACGTGATATTGTCGCATTAGGGAATAACTGTTTATTTGGGTATAACGTACACTTTGGTTTACGTACCGAAATAAAACTAACCGATGTTTTTAGTATATACGCCTATAAAGAACAACGTTTTCAGGAACAACCGCTTACTTTAATAAACGACGAACTATTTATAAGTGATTTTCAAAATCTATATAAATACTATCGTAACACCTTCTTTGCTAAGTTTAGTATCATTGGGAACTACCTATACATGGTTTTTCAGACAAATGAAAATACTACTGATATAAAAGCTTTTAAATGGTTGATCAAAGAGCAGTCACTAGTATATATAGATAACCGAAGTGATCATGAATTTACCTTTCCGGTTCAGCATGAATTTAAATGGCAAGAAACCAATTACGACATGCATCGCAACGGATCGCATCCACATATTTCTATCCTAGATAAAATTTTTGTAGAAACTATTGGCGGTGATTTAACCATTAAAATTGAAGATAATACTAATGATGGAAAAGGAATCTTAGATGAGCCGGTTGAACATAGAGACCAAACCTTAGAAGACGGAAAATTTTTATTTGCAGACCTAGGAAATCTTACCGTATTAAGTATTACACCCTACCAAGAAACAGCTCGTTATTTTGTATACAACCATAAGGTACAGCAGGTAGCCCGAATACAAAGTATTCAAGATACCGCAGTGCTCTTACCTGATAATCACGGATTAATTTTCCCTGATGGGTACTACTTACAAACTGGAGAGTTCAAGAAGTTCGAAAAGAGTATTGAGCAAGTAAAATTT
>JABSPO010000057.1 GCA_013214625.1 Flavobacteriaceae bacterium | reverse complement strand
GATTCACACAAATTATTTGCGCAAAAAAAAAAAGAGCTTCAATAACTGAAGCTCTTTTAGTATACTTACTATTCCGTAAAGATCCCAAATATTTAACTCCTTCGTCGTTAAATTTCGGGATAAGCGATTCACACAAATTTCATTAAAAATGAAATTTGGTTCTCTGCTTACTTTACATCCATTAATTCTACGTCGAAAATTAAAGTTGCTCCTGGAGGAATATCTCCACCTGCTCCTTGTTCACCATATGCTAAGTTAGAAGGGATCACAAAACGAGCTTTATCACCCACATTCATTAACATTATACCTTCATCCCATCCAGAAATAACTTGTCCTACTCCTAATTGAAAATCGATTGGTTCTTTTCTTTTGTATGAAGAATCAAATACAGTCCCATCAGAAAGTTGTCCTTTATAATGTACTGAAACATTTTTTCCCTTTACAGCTTTAGCTCCCGTTCCTTTTTGTAAAATTTGGTAACGCAAACCGCTATCAGTTTTATCAAACCCTGAAGCTAACTTATCTAATTCTGCTTCTGCATCTGCTTTAGCATCTGACACTCTTCTATCTCTAGAACCTTCAAAATTTCTGAATGATTCAATTGCTTTAAATGCTTCAGCATCTGCACCAACTGCTATAATTTCTAATTTCGTTAGTTTGTCACCTTGAGCAACAGTATCAACTATATCTTGTCCTTCAACTACATTTCCGAAAACGGTATGCTTACCATCCAACCAAGACGTTTCAATGTGAGTAATATAAAACTGACTCCCGTTTGTACCAGGTCCTGAATTTGCCATAGCCAAAACACCAGGTCCTGAATGCTTTAAATCTGGGTGAAATTCATCATCAAATTTGTATCCTGCATCTCCTGTTCCAGTTCCTAACGGACAACCTCCTTGAATCATGAAATCAGGTATTACTCTATGAAAGTTTAATCCATCATAATAAGGTGTTCCTTGTGGTTTTACATCATTTTCTAAATTCCCTTGCGCTAAAGCCACAAAGTTACCTACTGTTCCTGGAGTTTTTTGAAACTCTAAGTTTACTAAAATTTCTCCTTTAGAGGTATGAAACTTAGCATATAAACCATCTTGCATAATTCTTGTTTTTAATTTTGAAGATGCAAAAATACGAATTTTCTTTTAAAAGCTATTGCCAATACCTTAGTTTATAACACAATCAATCAAAAATACGCGACATCTACAATCCTAATATAAACATCTCACTAATCAAACTTTTACCCTCTCAAAATCTAAGAAATAGTTCACACTAGTGTGATTAATCTGATTTTTAGTACCTTTGCAAAAAAATATAATATCTCAGTCCCCAAGAAAAATACACGGTTAGTTTACATTGATGCATTGCGTTCCTTTGCTATATTGATGATGTTACAAGGGCATTTCATCAGTTCATTGCTTGCTGAAAAATTCAAAACACAGTCCAATACCACCTATCAAATTTGGGAATACTTTAGAGGTATTACCGCACCTACATTTTTTACTATTACTGGTTTTGTCTTCATGTTTTTATTATTAAAGCATGATAATATTGGCTGGAACAACCCTAGGATAAAAAAAGGTATTGAACGTGGAATAAAACTAATTTTATGGGGATATGTACTGCGTTTAAGTGTTGGNCTTTTTATAGGTTACACCCATGAATCCTACTACTACACTGACGTATTACACATTATAGGCGCGTCAATTATACTACTATGCTTACTGTACCTTACACTATCTAAATTTGGCAAAAAAACATTTAATGGTGCCTTATTGTGTATTACCATAGGTAGTTTTTTATTTGAACGATATTATAACGAAATAACTATTCCGTTTTTACCAGAGGTAATATCTCATTATTTCACCAAAGCTAACGGAGCTATATTCTCCCTATTTCCATGGTTTGGATATGTAAGTATAGGAGCCTTTTTAGCCTCTCTTTTTCTTAAATACAAGGAAGAAAAACACTTTTATGACAAACTCCCCATTACTTTAGCTATTACCGGACTAATCCTTTTGTTTTTATCAAGTCCTATTTTACTAGTTTTAGGGACCTTTACTGGAATAGAAATTTTCACCATCTCAGGAGATTATAACTATTTATTTTCCCGACTTGGAGATGTGTTTTTAATTTTCTCTGTTTTTGTATATGCTCGAAAGCTCTTAAATCATCCTGTATTTATTAAAATCGGAAAAGTTACTTTATCTATATATGTTGTTCATCATATAATCCTTTACGGTAGTTGGTTTCATACTGGATTAACAAGATGGTTTTACCATTCTTTAAATTTCACAGAAGCCATCCTTGGAGCGTTAGTTTTCATGACTATTGTATGCATATTAGTATTAAAGTTTAGAAACACAGTAAACGAGAAAGCTTATCAAATACAACAAATCATTTTTAATAGACTCCCAAAACTTAAAAGTATCTTTACAAAATTCACTTTAAATAAAAGGTAAATTATAAAGAGCTTAGATACGAATCTTACTTCATTTTCGTTATTAAAATAAAAAACAAATGTTCAAGAGAATTGTCATATTCTTTTTACGATTATCGCTACTCGTAACACTCCTAATACTAATATTTATCACCGCTGTAAATTATGATGTTTTTGGACACATTAACACCAAAGAAGAATTAAAAAATTTCAGTAATGAAACTGCCTCTGTTGTATTATCAGACAATAATACCGTTATTGGAAAATACTTTAGTCAGAATAGAACAAACACTTCATACAAAGAACTTCCAAAACATTTAGTAAATGCCTTAGTTGCCACTGAAGATTCTCGTTATTTTGAACATAGTGGTGTTGATGCGAAAAGCTTGTTTAGAGTATTGTTTAAAACAATACTTTTAAGCAATAAACGTTCTGGAGGCGGAAGCACTATTACTCAGCAATTAGCAAAAAACATGTATGGGCGACCTAATTATGGTCCGTTAACGATGTTAATAAACAAAACTAAAGAAGGTATTCAAGCCTATAGAATTGAACAAACATTTAATAAGGAAGAAATACTTACGCTCTACCTCAACACAGTTTCCTTTGGTGAAAACGTATATGGTATTGAAGCCGCTGCATTACGTTATTTCAATAAAGAAACGGCTAAATTAACCATTGAAGAAAGTGCTGTACTTGTAGGGCTATTAAAAGCAAATACTTTTTACAATCCTCGTTTACATCCCGATAATGCTTTACGAAGAAGAAATACTGTTTTGTTTCAGATGAAAAAAGAATCTTATTTAACTACTATTGAATATGACTCCCTAAACAAACTACCATTACAATTAAACTATACCAATTTAGCTATCACTAATAAAGCAGGTTATTTTTTAGCCATGGTTAAAAAGGAAACCACCAAGATACTTGACAGCATAAATGAAAATAGTACTCAAAAACGGGATCTTGAAAAAGATGGGCTTCGCATAGAAACTACTTTAGATATTACATTACAAGAATATGCCCTTGATGCTTTTGCTAGTCACTTGAGTAAAATGCAACAACAAATCAGAAAACATTATAAAAATACTACACGAAAAAAAGAATTAAAAAAATTAGTCAACAAACAATTAAAGAAACTAAATCTTTACGGAAACAAATTAGACCGTAGCAAGCAATTGATTTTTGATTGGAAAGGAAATTACACTGATTCTATCAATATTGCAGATAGTTTAGCGCTAGAGGCTACCATATTACATGCTGGTATGCTAGCTATTAACCCAACTACTGGCGCTATAAAAACATGGGTTGGCGGTATTAATCATAATTCATATCCTTATGATCAAATTTTTGCTCAACGGCAATTAGCTTCTACCTTTAAACCTATACTTTATGCTGCTGCTTTAGAAGGAGGAAGACAACCATGCGATTATTTAGATAACGAACAATTAACTATTTCAGATTACAACAATTGGAGTCCTGAAAACGCAAATAAAAAAACTGGCGGGAAATACTCCATGACAGGTGCTTTGATGAATTCGATGAATATTCCTACTGTAAACTTATTTATGGAAACCGGTTTTAAACCAATTGATTCCCTATGGCAACAAATGCAGTTCAGCACCAAATTAGAGAACAGTCCCTCTTTAGCATTAGGTACTGCAAATGCAAGTATTTATGAAGTAACTAGAGCTTATGCTACTTTTGCCAATGGAGGTAACCTAGTAAATCCCAAATGCATTACAAAAATCACAACTGCTGACGGGAAAATCCTTTATCAAGATAAAAATATAGCACCCAAACAAATCTTAAAAGAACGCACGTCTAAATTAATTAATACAATCCTTCAAAGGGCAATTAATGAAGGTACTGGAACTAGCCTAAGAAACACCTACAATGTTACTTTGCCTCTAGCAGGGAAAACGGGGACCTCTCAAAATTACGCAGACGCTTGGTTTGTTGGCTACAATCCAAATTTAGTATTAGTAAGTCGTGTTGGATGTGCATCACCTAAAATTCATTTCTATAACGGGACTGGTTCTGGCGGACGATTAGCCTTACCACTAGTTGCTAAAACACTTTATAAAATTCAAAATAACTTAAAGCTTAAAAAAAGATACAGCAAAGAGTTTCCTAATTTATCAGAAGAATTACTTAACGAATTAGCCTGTGAAGATTTTAAAGAAAAAACTGGGCTAGAAAACTTCTTTAATCTTTTTAAAAGAAAGGATAAAAGCTTTGACAAAGAACAAGAAAAATTGGAACGAAAGAAAAATAAAGAACCCTTCTTTAAGAAACTATTCAAGAAGAAAAATAATCAATCCTAATTTCAGTCTTTTTATTTATTTTACTTAGTTTTACTTTCCATTTAAAACTTCGATAAACCTAGGTTGTTTCTACAATGTCGGGGTAATGTCGGGAGAACTTCATGGTCTATTTTTTTTAATCCACTGTAATACCTGTACCATTGTTATGAAATCAAAAAACAACAGACAAATGAAACAGCCTACATTAGGAAAACGCATTCAAGAACTTAGAAAATCTCAAGGAATCACCCAAGAAGAGTTAGTTGACTTATGTAATGTAAGTGTAAGAACTATACAGCGTATTGAAGCTGGAGAAGTAACTCCCAGATCTCATACTATAAAAACCATTTTACATGCATTAGGAGAAGAACTCAGTAGTATTCAAGAACCTATTGATGAAATTTCTCATCTTGACCAAAAAACTCAAAAAAACTATTTACACTATTTTAAATTAGGATGGATCTTTGGTGTTATTTTTTTCATTATTAGCATTATAGAAAGTGGAATTTCTTATCACTGGATACAAGAACAAAAACTTCTGTTTGACAACTTTACACTTATTACCTTAGGAATAATTTCATTAACTGCTTTTATTTTCTTAATGATAGGATTTGTAACTACTGGTAAACTATACAACAACTACCTATTGAAAATCACTGCTACTATTATGATATTCTGTGAAATCATATTTACATTCTTTGATATTTATTCATTGTACTTTGATTCCATTTCTTTAGAATATATTTTAACTGCTAAATCATTAATATATGGTGCATTAGGGATTATTTTTGGATTGGGTATTTTAAAATTAAAAAATCTTGGAACTATAGCCAAAGTTTCAGGGATTTTCGAAATAATTACAGGTGCCTTCTTTATTACGGTCATTTTAGGTCTTGCTGGGCTATTAACTTTAATACCTACCCTACTTTTCGAAGTTATTATACTATACAAAATATGTGAACAGTTTAAACTACGTACGACAAATTTATAGTTAAATTTTCATTCATCATATGATCACAATAGCAAAAGTTATAACGTACAAAAAGAGCCTGATTGAGAACTATTCTTTTCGTCAAACTGAGCTAAATCTTACAACAAATTAAGTTTTAGTTGAAGTTTTCGGATAGTAGTGATAAAACATACAAACTCGCTTAGTTATGATTATGTATACAGAACAACCCTTTGAAATAAAAATTCAAAGGGTTGTTTCATAAAAAATAATTCGTATTTATTTTAGTTTTTAATAAAACGTTTTACTTTAATTTTCTCTCCAATATGTAGCTGTAAAATATACACTCCTCCATTTAATTTAGATACATCAATCGTTTTCATGTTATTTCCTTTTAACACGGTTTGACCTAATACGTTTTTAACTTGAAAAGTTTGTGCTTCTAATCCTAATAATGAAACATTCAATACTGAACTTGTTGGGTTTGGATAAATACTCAAATAATCTATATTATGCTGAATAACTAACCTTGACGATTTTGAAAAAGCAGTTATTCCTACACAAAAACTTGTTGTTTCTGAGCTAGTAAATGAACCTCCACTAGCTAAAGTAGATGAATTAGAAGTATCAGTTAAAGTATATGAACCATTACCGTACGAACAACACATACCATCACCATATATATCATTTATTGTAAATGAATAACATCCATTTGGTAAATCGACGTTTACATTTAATGTTGATCCATCAGCTTGAGAAGCATATGTCCCTCCAGAAGCTACTGTAGCACCACTATCATCTTTAATTATCCAGCTCGTTTCTTCAGGGTAGTTATCAAATGTCAATGATAGTATAGCTACTGTATTACCATTAGACCCACCAGAAGTTATTAAATTTACATCATCAATTGCAATATCAGCTTGCCATGTACTTCCTGTTACACGATTAAAACGCAATTGTACTGTATTTCCAACATATGAATTTAAACTTACAGTAGCATCATTCCAAGCATTACCAATATTCCCTGACTTATTCCATAAACTAGTCCATGTTGTTCCGTCATCAGTACTTGCTTCCAACGCTATTGTTCCCATATCTGCAGCGCCATACATATGATATTTAAATGAAAAAGTTGCTTCAGTTTCATTAGTTAAATCATAACAAGGCGAATTTAATATCGCTTGTTTATTCGGATACCCTGTACCATTTCCTGATGCTTCAACATATACATAATATGTACCTTCAGATGCGCCTGATGGCCCAGTATTACTTGAAGGTGTTCCGCTTGCATCAACTGTCCAGTCAATATCATCACCTGATGATTGCGTCCAAGTTCCTAATGTATTTTCATACCCCTCAGTATAAGGAAATGATGTTATTCCTGAAGTACATCCTGAACCTCCTGAACCATCTGAAAGTGTTGTAACAGTAATTACATTACTGCTTGATGATACATTCCCAGCAGCATCTTTTGCCTTAATATGATAAGTATAAGTAGTATTAGCTGTTAAACCCGTAATATTATCACTAGTACCAGTAAGCGTTCCTATATTAGCTGACCCTTGGTATACATCATATCCTGTTACTCCAACATTATCCGATGATGCCGTCCAGTTTAATGATAAAGTTGTTTGTGCAATATTAGAAGCTACTAATGATGATGGTGCTGTTGGCGCCTCAGTATCAGCTGAAGATGTACCTATATTTACAGTATAATCTTCTACCTCCCCATATGAATATGTTTCACATGATGTTGGTATAGTATTATATTTCATTGACACCCTCATTCTTGTCATTCCAACAGTTGCTGATGATGGAATAGTAAAACTTCCACTTACAGGCGTTGTATTTACTGCCGATTGGCTCCAAACTTGCTCTCCTGCATCATCAAAATCATTATCTTGATTATAATCAATCCATACCGAATATCCTTCCGCATAAACAGTTCCTGTCCATGTTGGTGTAACTGTAATAGTATACGCTTGTCCAGTGGCTAAATCCGTAGAAATTGATGTATGGTCAGAGTAACCTCCTCCTCCATTAGAGGTATTATCAATTGTATTTAATTGCACTCTTCCAATATATTCATCATTTACACTACTCCCTTTTGATGTACAGTATAAACCAGTATTACCACTTCCACCATATGCAGCTCCTACTCCTACTGCATGCCAAGCATTAGTAACAGCTATTTCTTCTACGGAACCTGCTCCATATAAATCTACTGCAGATTGAATAGCACCTGTTCTAGCATCAGCATATTGTGAACTAGAGTTTAAATAAACTGTTAAATTTCTATATGCTATTTTACTAGCCTTCACCATTCCTAATACTCCTACACTATACGCATCACCATTATCATTTGTTCCAGAACCACCTTCAGAAAGTAAATAAAACCAAAAATTTTGAACTCCTGAATTATAATGAACTCCACCATTATCTCCTGAACCAGAATACCAATGAGTACCATTATAGGTATCAGGTTGGTTTTTTGCATTTGGATTACTCATAGAACGTAAAGCGCCACCTGAGCCACCTGCTCCAATGTGATCTCCCATAAGCCAGTCATTTGATCCTTGAGCAAAAAACTCAATAGATTCACCAAAAATATCAGAAAAAGATTCGTTTAATGCACCAGATTCATAACTGTAAGTCAAGTTTGCTGAATATTCAGTTACTCCATGTGATATTTCATGCCCAACAATATCTAAAGATACTAATGGTCCATAATTTGTTCCATCACCGTCTCCATAAGTCATTACACTACCATTCCAAAATGCATTTACATAATTTGAATTATAACTAACATATGATTTTATTACACTTCCGTTATTATCATATGAATTTCTTGAATGGAGTTGTGAAAAATACTTATGCGTCTGTTCAGCTCCCCAATGTGCTTGTACTGCAGTTTGAGATCCACTAAAATGAGTAGAGCTACTTGTAACAGCAGCAGCATTATTATAATTAGTACCACTGTTCATATCATAAGTCTGGATACCATTACCATCTGCAGTTTGATTTAACACATACGAACCTCCAGAAGTTCCTGCGGTAAAAGAAACAGTACCGTTATACAAACTTCCACCTGTTGCCGGTGTATCAGCATGATGAATTCTGTTGTTTTCAAAAATTATTTCCCCAGTATGAGCATCAATATATACATTTGCTCTATACAAAGGTTTTTCAGCATAAATGTCAAATTTATATGCTAATCTACTCTCTGAATTCACTTTGTCTAATACCGGAAATACTACTAATTCCCCTTCTGGTTTTTTATACTCAAACGAATTATCATGTTGCCATACATATTCTTCAGCATCAATATGATCAATTACTTTTGAAAGTGCATTATCAGCTGATAATGAAGGTTGTGTATTTACATTATTAATTTGATGAAAATCTCCCATCATAGAAGAAACCATTCCATTTTTGGCGTGTAATGTATAGTTCCCAAACGCTACCTTTACACCTTTATAAAATTGTTGGTATTTTTGATGCGTAAACCCAATATCGTCAACCTCTGTTGATTTAATTTGTAAATCGTCATCTTGCGACATTTTAAAATATTTATTAAATAATTCTTTACTACTCTCTATCCGTAAAAAAGAATCTTCTGAAAAAATAATAGCCTTCGGATTACCTTCTTTGCTTATTGTTTTTTTGAGAATTTTATTATTCTTTCCATTTTCTTGTGCCATAATTGCCCCTATAAATAGAAAACTCATAAATAGCATTAGTGTACTTTTTTTCATTATAATAAAGTTTAGTGTTAATACTATATAGTTCCTTAAATTGCTTCTTTGTTACCCATTATGTTAATAAATTATCATTTATTTAGTATTTTAACTTCTTTATTGTAATGATTATAATTATCCAACTCTAGGATGGAATAGAATATTTAAAACAAAAACTCCGAGTATTTACTCGGAGTTTTTGTTTTACTATAATTATTTCAATATTGTGGTATTTCAATACACAAAAAAAAGCGACCAATGGTCGCTTTTTTTTATGCTAAAAACATCAAGTGATGCTTACATATGTAATGCTCTATCATCAACTGCTAAACAAGCTTCTTTAATCGCTTCAGTAAAAGTTGGATGTGCGTGTGACATACGTGATATATCTTCTGCAGATGCTCTATATTCCATAGCTACAACCGCCTCAGCAATCATATCAGCAGCACGAGCTCCAACCATATGAACTCCTAAAATTTCATCAGTCGTTGCGTCAGCCAATACTTTTACAAAACCATCTAAATCCATCGATGCTCTACTTCTACCTAAAGCACGCATAGGAAAAGATCCTGCTTTATACGCTACTCCTGCCTCTTTTAATTGCTCTTCTGTTTTACCAACAGCTGCTACTTCTGGCCATGTGTATATAACACCAGGAATTAAGTTATAATTGATATGTGGTTTTTGACCTGCTAAAGATTCTGCAACAAAAACTCCTTCTTCTTCTGCTTTATGCGCTAACATTGCTCCTTTAATAACATCACCAATTGCGTAAATGTTAGAAATGTTAGTTTGTAAATAGTCATTCGTTTCTACCATTCCTCTTTCATCAACTTTTACACCTGCATTTTCTAATCCTAATCCATCAGTAAACGGACGACGACCAACAGATACTAAACAGTAATCTGTTTTTATTTCTTGCGGTTGTCCTTTTTTATCTTCGTAATTAATAACTACTTCATCACCTACTGTTTCTACTTTAGTAACTTTATGAGAAGTTAACATTTTCATTTTTTGCTTCTTCAATACTTTCTGTAATTCCTTAGAAACAGCTTTGTCCATTGTTGGTACAATTCTGTCCATATATTCAATTACAGTTACATCAGATCCTATTCTTTTATAAACTTGTCCAAGCTCTAAACCAATAACTCCACCGCCAATCACAACTAAATGTTTAGGGATTTCTTTTAATTTTAAAGCTTCTGTAGATGTAATTACTCTTTTCTTATCTAACTTGATAAAAGGAAAAGAAGAAGGCTTAGATCCTGTAGCTATAATGGTGTTTTTAGCTTCAATTTCTACCGTTTTTTCTCCTTTTATTGTAATATGAGTCGCGTCTTTAAATGAACCTACACCTTGATATACATCAATTTTGTTTTTGTCCATTAAAAAAGTAATTCCGTCACAAGTTTGCTGTACAACAGTATCCTTACGAGCGATCATTTTTTCAAGATTCATTTTAATATCTCCTGAAAGCTCTATTCCATGCGCCTCAAAATGCTTTACAGCATCATCATAATGATGAGAAGAATCTAACAACGCTTTTGAAGGAATACATCCAACATTTAAACAAGTTCCACCAAGTGTGCTATATTTTTCAATTATTGCAGTTTTCATTCCTAACTGTGCGCAACGGATTGCTGCTACATATCCACCAGGACCAGAACCGATAACGACTACATCATACTTACTCATAGTAATACTTTTTTAATTTTAAAGATGTACAAAAATACACTTTTTAAGAAACCTACATTAACAATTTACTTTTCTTTTTAATTCCGTTACTGGGTTTAATTCCCATAAGTTAATATTTAACAAGAAAATGATATTATTAATCACTTCTTTATAGGTTCTTTAGTGCTAATGTCGTTTAAAATCCAATTTAATTCGGGATCATTACCTGACAATCTATCTTCTAAAGTTGGTGAAATTTTAATATCAGGAATTATCCCATATCCATCAGGTGTAATTTTATGAGGTGCTTCTAGCTGCATTAAACCTATACGCACATTTATTTTGGATGTTGGTAATTGATAATTCTTAAACAATCCAGCTACAGTTCCATTATACGCTCCCCCAGTCTCTTCACCAACAAACATAGCTCTACCTGTAGCTTTTAATTTAGTTGATATTATTGAAGATGCCGAAAATGAATTTCCGTTAATTAAAACGTAAATATTCCCTTTATAACCTAGAGTATTCGGCTCTTTTACTTTTGATTGCTTAAATTTATAAAACAACTTACCATTTTCCTTTTTCACCTTTATAAGGTTATGTACTAATAAAAATGGAGAAAACGCTCCAATAAACACCTTCGTTCCTACAGAAGATGTATTAGACATAAACATTTTAAGAAAAGGAACCCTGCTATTCACTTCACAAGGATTTATCATTATATAATCCTGCTTTGTGAGATAAGAATACAAATCATCAATCTCTGACAATCTCCCTCCACTATTATCTCTTAAATCAATGATTAAATTTTTCGTTTTTAAAGAATCTATTTTAGTAAAACTTTCTTTATAAAATTTTTTATAATCCCCTGTAGTGAACCCTCTAATTTTCATATAAGCAACACTACTATCCTTTCCTATATATTTAAAATTTCTAGTAAATTCATTTCTTGATTTTACATATCCATACTTATCATATAACTTTAACTTTTCTTTTTGTTTGAGCTTATTGTCTTTTCGTTCAGCTTTAGTTATTTTTTTAGCGTTGGTTATTTTCTCTATTCGAGTAATATCTGTTTCAAATTTTGCTTTAGGTACTCTTTTAAAAGTTCTAAGAAAAGTACTGTCTTTCTGTTTAAAAGTGACATTCAAACTATCAATTACTCCTCTATTTACATAATAAAAACTTCTAAATCTATTTTTTACAAAACGTTTTTGTAAGGTTTTATTATAACCATCAGAAGCAAAATAATTTTTAAACTTATGTACTAAATCATATGCGAGTTCATTCTCAATCATTACAACTTCAGCACCTACTAATAAAGAGTCTTTTTCATCAATAACATGAGTCACAAAAACCTTATTATGAAACTCTTCAAAATCTAAATTATTAAACTCAAACTTCTGTTTAACCCTTTCTTTACGGGCTGCTTTTGAAAATCTTTTAAATGGAGGGCTAACCAAAATATGCCCTTGACGAATACTTGCTATAACAGGTGCTATTTTCTCAAAAAACTCTTGACTATTAATCGGTTTTATAACGGTTTGTTTCAAGCTATCAAACTTATGATCTAGATTCGTTTTTGATATATATTGATAAATTTTAGGATGATGTTTTACCAGTTGCCTATGCACATTATCAACATCTTTATTCAAATCAGATACTGAATGTTCTTTAATAAGGTATTGATTCTGTGTTTTTACTGATACACATGAAACAATACTAATAACTATCAAGGATAGTATTACACTTTTTATCATAATAATTAGTTTATACTAGCAAATAAAAGAATGATGACTAAATAATTAGGCATCACAAATACTAAAGTTTCCTTAATTCTTAACTTTCAGGAAAAGCCAATTCTTTCCCTATCCCAACAGTAAATAACCAAAAACCATACAATGCATGTTCTATACAAACCAACAAAGTTGACCTAGTTTTAATATAGGTTAAAGCAAATAAAACACCTCCAACAAAGGTGAATAGCAGTATCAACCAATTCTTTAAAAAACTATGCGCTAATGAGAAAACTAATGCATTGACAATTATAAGGTAAGTTTTATTTTTAAATATTTTTTCAAAACGATGAAAATAAAAAGTTCTATACATGCATTCTTGAAGGGTTACAGAAAATAAACTATACACCCCTAAAATGAGCAACCATAGCTTTGGGTTATTTAAAGGCATTTCAAAAAAATTAGCTCTTTTAAAATAATAAATATATACTGTACTAAATGTTGCAATAATTATAAACCGAGGGATTACAACTTTAAAAAATAGCTTCCAATTTATTATAGATTTAATAAAATGAATTAGTTTGTTTTTTATTAAATACACGAGCACATACACCCCACCTAAAAAAAGAAAAAATAATTTTAGAATAGTATTGTATTCAAAAGCTAAACTTATTGGGATTAAAATAAATAATAACAAAAACTCTATGTATAAGCGTAGTTTAAAATCCATCTTTAAAGAGCGATTGAAGTTGTGTTTTTTATATCACTAATTACAAAGGTACTGTGTGTACTACCAATATGTTTAATAGTAGTTAATTTCGTTAACATAAAATCACGATATTCATCCATATCTTTTACACGTAATTTTAATATATAATCATAATCCCCTGATACATGATGGCATTCTAATACTTCTTTTAACTTAACAACTTCTTTCTCAAAAGTAGTTACAAACTCTTTTACATGTTGACCTAATTTTATGTGACAAAATACCAAAAAAGATTTAGACACTTTTTTAGGATTTACTAAGGCTACATACTTCATAATTATTTCATCACGTTCTAACTTTTTTATTCGTTCATACACAGCTGTTACTGACAACCCTGTTTTATTAGAAATCTCTTTGGTAGTTTGTTTTGCATCCTCTTGAAGTAAGTGCACTATCTGTTTGTCAATTTTATCTAAATTCATGTCTGAGTATTTTTCAGTTAACTCAAGTAAAACTAACACAATTCAATAAATAAAACTACATAATTAAACTATTTTAGTTTTATTTTCTATAAAATGCCATAACACGAAATTATATCTCTTATATGTGTTAGCTTTGTAGTTATAACAATTATATATGAAGGATTATATTATCATAGGTGCTGGACAAGCTGGATTAGCAATAGCGTACTACTTAAATAAGCAAAACGCTAATTACTTAGTAGTAGATGCTAATTCAGAAACTGGTGCACCATGGTTAAAAAGATGGGATTCCTTAAAACTGTTTACTCCATCAGAATTCAATAATCTTCCTGGAATGAAATTCCCTCATAAAAAGGGTCATTATGCTGACAAGTATGAAGTTGCTAGTTATTTAAAAGCTTATGTAGCTAAATTCAATATTCCAATTGAATTTAACCATAAAATAATTTCCTTAAAAAAAGAGGATGGAATTTTCACTATAAAAAGTGGCACAAAAGAATTTAAAGCAAAAAATGTGATTGTGGCTACTGGTCCTTTTCACAAACCTTTTACTCCGCCATGTCACACTAAGATTTCAAAAGATATTTTACAAATACATAGTGAATATTACAAAAGTCCTGATCAATTACAAGAAGGTGCTACATTAGTAGTAGGTGCTGGTGATTCTGGGGTTCAGATATTAAATGAAGTTTCTAATACAAATAGAGAAGTTTATTTTTCTGGAAACACAAATATAACTTCTATTCCTCAAGAAATATTAGGAAAAACATTATGGTGGTGGTTTAGTAGAATTGGATTTTTAACAGCTCATAAATACTCTTGGATAGGAAAAAAATTAAGTACAAGCGGACAACCAGTTATAGGTACTGATGTAAAAACACTGTTCAAGAAAAAAAATGTGACTTGTGTTGGTAGAACATTAGATGCAAATGAACAAACCATCATTTTTGAAAAACAAAATACAACCGATATTAAAAATATTGTTTGGGCAACTGGATTTAAGCCCAATTTTAATTGGATATATAATATTTAATTAGAAGACAGCTATTACCCAAAAAACTATAGAGGTGTTATTGATATAGAAAGCTTATACTTTCTTGGTTTACCATGGCTTTACACCAGAGGGTCTGCTACTTTAGGGGGCGTAAAAAAAGACGCTAAATACTTAAGTAAATATCTTACTAAAAAAGAAAAACACAAATACATATAAACTAAAAAAACAAGTTGCATAATCCCCAAATTATGAAGAAGAGTTATCAAGACATAGAATATAAAAGAGATAATGGCGAAATCTGGTTTAACGATTTAAAGCGCAAACGAGAAAATGGACCTGCTTTAAACACAAATCGATACAGTGAGTATAATGACTCCACAAAATCAGTACACGCAGGACAATATGACGACCCTGAAACTGGAGCCTTAGGAACTCCTATTTTTCAATGCTCTACTTTTTATCTTAATGAAAAATCTTACGAAGCCATAGAAGAAGGTCGTGGTAGAGATGAAATGATTTATTCTCGTTACGGAAATCCATCTCAATGGAGTGTACAGGAAAAGTTATCTTCATTAGAAAATGCAGAGAGCTCAATAGTTTTCTCTTCAGGCATGTCTGCTATTTCTTCTACATTATTAGCAATATTGGATAAAGGAAGTCATTTAGTATCTTCAAGAGATATTTATGGAGGAACTTATAATTTCTTATATGAAGATTTAGATAAATTTGGAATGTCAGTAACCTTTGCGTCTCCTACTAATATTAAAGAGATCGAAGCAGCTATTCAAGAAAACACTAAAGTGTTATATTTTGAAGCACTTACAAACCCGTTATTAAAGATAACACCCATTAAAGAATTAGTTGCCTTAGGTAAAAAGCACAACTTACGCGTTATTATAGATAATACTTTTCTAACTCCTTTTAACGTTAAAATGTTAGATTTAGGGGTGGATATTGTTGTAAATTCTGCTACAAAATACTTAAACGGACATTCTGATTTAATTGGCGGAACCGTTTCAGGATCACGTAAATTAGTAGATCGTATTTGGCCTCAAATGCTGAAAAATGGTGGGTCAATGGACCCACATGCTTGCTTTTTATTAGAACGAAGTTTAAAAACCTTCGCACTTAGAATGAGAACTCACAATACTAATGCCATGGCTTTAGCTACGTATTTAGAGAGTCATCCTAAAATAAAAAGAGTGTATTATCCAGGGCTAGCATCTCATAATCAATATGATCTTGCAAAAGAGCAACTAAAAGGAAAAAATTCTGGAATGATAAGTTTTGAAATTGAAGGTGGCGATACCAATGCACATGCTTTATTAAATTACTTAAAACTCCCTAAGGAAGCTACTAGTTTAGGTGGTGTAGAAAGTTTAATTTCATTACCCTACAACACCTCACAAGCCTCACTTACAAAAGAACAACAAAAAGCAATTGGAATTAATGACGGGTTAGTTCGTCTATCTACCGGTGTAGAGGATATTGAAGATTTAATTTCAGATTTTGAACAAGCAATACATAAAACTTTTAAAAAATAATTGGATATGCTAAACAATATAAACATGGCAGGCTTAAGCGAGTACACTAACGAAGTTAGAGAAAATAACATTGAAGGAAAAGCCTCTTTTGGTGTAGAATTAAATTGGGAAAGCGGAACTAAAACAGTCGTGAAAACTAAAAATATGACTTTAGGCAATCATAAAATAACTAGGGATTTCAACTTTACAATTGATGAACCCACACAATTATTAGGCGTAAATTGCGCCCCTAATCCATCAGAATATTTATTGGGCGGTCTTGCTGGGTGTATGGCAGTTACTTTTATGGCCGGCGCTACGGCTATGAATATTGAAATTGATCAATTGACATTAGAAATTGATGGAGAATATAATTACAAAGGCTTTTTGGGGCTTGACCCAGATGCCAACCCCGGTTTTTCTGAGTTAAAATTTATTTATAAGGTAAAAGGAAATGGTACTCAAGAACAATACAATAAACTAATAGAACGTGTTAGTAAACATTCTCCTAATTTTAACACCATGCAAAATGAAGTTAGAATGATTGGTGAATTGAAAGAATAATT
>JABSPO010000056.1 GCA_013214625.1 Flavobacteriaceae bacterium | reverse complement strand
AAAGGTTGTCCGAATTTGTTTCCAAAATCAGATGCTCCGTTAGATGCTTTTATTAAAATATCCATTGGAGTCTGGTACAACCATTTACGCTCGTCCATTCCTTGTTCCCAAGGTCTGTTTTCTTCTAAACGAGAATAAGAAGTCATGTAAACAGCAGTTCCTGCTAATGGTAAAGATCCTTTACCACCTGCAAGTCTGTCTCTAATTTCTCCTCCAGCTCCAGTTGCAGCACCGTTAAATGGCTCTACTGTTGTCGGGAAGTTATGTGTTTCTGCTTTTAATGAAATTACAGAATTGAATTCTGTTTCTTGGTAAAAGTCTGGTTTGTCAGCAGATTTTGGTGCAAATTGAGTAACGGTTGGCCCCTCAATAAAAGCAACATTATCTTTATAAGCTGAAACAATTCCTCTTGGAGTTTCAGCAGCTGTTTTCTTAATTAATTTGAATAATGAAGAAGGCATTTCTTCTCCGTCAATAATAAATGTTCCGTTGAATATTTTATGTCTACAGTGCTCAGAGTTTACCTGAGAGAATCCAAATACTTCAGAATCGGTTAGTTTTCTACCAATTTTACTAGCCATCCCTTCTAAGTAAACAACTTCTTCATCACTTAATGCCAATCCTTCTTGTTGGTTGTACCCAGCAATATCATCAATATTTAAAACAGCTTCTGGTTGTACATCAACAGTAAAAATTTCTTGATTTAATTCAGTAAATTTCTGAGATAACATCGGATCAAAATCAGTATTGTCTTCTGTAGTACTTTTGTACTCTTCAATACGAATGATTCCTTCAATAGTCATGTTTTGCGTAATCTCCACTGCATTGGTGCTCCAAGGAGAAACCATTGCTGCCCTTGGTCCAATAAAAAAAGCATCTACTGATGCTGCGTTTATTTTAGGTTGATTACCAAATAACCAAGTCAATTTTTCAATTGCTTCGCTAGAAAGTTCTTTTGTTGTTTGTACAGCGAATACGGTGCTGTTTGTGTTTCCAAAGAAATGAATCATTTATAAGATTTTTTATGGTGTTATTTAAAGATGCAAAAGTACGTATTTTAACCGATTTAATAACTGAACAAAATGCTTTTAATCCCACCAATGGGATTAAATTATTCGAGACTTTCCTTTAAAGAAAATAATATTGATTATTTCGTGCTTGGAGAACTTGGAGGAAAGATATTGATTTGATAGTTATTAACTTTTTTACATAAGAGTAATTAGTATATTAAAATTTAAAAATCAAGTTTATGAGAAGTAAATTTTATAAATTAGATTTTCTAAAATGAGCTTATGTATACAAAAAGGATTTTTCCAATTAAAGGGGTTCTAAAGTGGACAATGAGAGATTTATTATTATTCTTTTTTTTGTCTTCAATTCCTGTTCTTTTATTTGATATTGCCGGATGGAAGTGGTTACATGTGCCGTGGTTGCCATTAGGAGTTTTAGGTACAGCTACAGCTTTTGTTATTGGTTTTAAAAATAACGCATCATATGATCGATTGTGGGAAGCTAGAAAAATTTGGGGAGGTATTGTAAATGCTTCTCGTACTTGGACTATTATGCTCAAAGACTTTATTACCAATGAGCATACAAAAACGAAGCTAAGTAATGAGGAATTATATGGTATCAAGAGAGAATTGGTGCATAGGCATATAGCCTGGTTAACAGCTTTACGATATCAATTACGTAAAGAAAAACCTTGGGAAATACATTTAAAACAAAATAGAGCTAACAGAAAGTTTAGAGAGAGTCAGTTTATAGTGTGTGAAGACACCTATCCTATAGCAGATACTATCAAACCATATATTTCAGAAAAGGAATATAATAAAGTGTTTGCTAAAGGAAATCAAGCGTCACAATTGCTAGGGCTTCAATCAACAAGATTAAGAGAGTTGAAAGAAAAAGGTTTATTAGATGATTTTAGACATATGGAATTGGTCAATGTTTTAAAAGAATTGTATACGTTGCAAGGAAAAAGTGAACGAATTAAAAACTTTCCGTACCCAAGACAGTATGCAACGATGAATTATTTGTTTGTATGGATTTTCATTTTATTAATTCCGTTTGGAATAATGTCAGAGTTTGAAAAAATTGGCAATCATATTTTAATAGATTTAGCTAATCATACGTCGCATACGAGCTTTTTACATCAAGTTCAGGTTTTTATAGGAGAGAAGTTTGTATGGTTTTCAATTTTATTTAGTACGTTGATTTCATGGGTATTTCATACTATGGAAAAGATAGGAGAAAATTCAGAGAATCCGTTTAAAGGAGGTCCTAATGATGTCCCTATTACGGATATGAGTAGGGGAATAGAGATAGATATTAGGCAGTTAATAGATGATACTGATATTCCTGACCCCTATGTATGGAAAAATGATATTATAATGTAGTGAGCATGATATTTAGTACAAATAAAAAGGGATCGTAGTTACGATCCCTTTTTGTTTATGTTATGAATAACACTATATTCTTATTTTGACTTACGTTCTAATAGCGCCATATAAAAACCATCATATCCACTTTCAGAAGCTAATATTTTTTTATCAGAAACAAATGTAAACTCTTCGTTAGTAGCTAAGAATTGTTTTACTTGATCTTGATTTTCAGAAGGTAATACTGAACAAGTAGCATACACTAGTTTTCCACCTGGTTTAACCATTTTAGAATAACTAACTAATATTTCTTGTTGTGTTTTACGAATATTATCTAAAAACTCAGGTTGTAATTTCCATTTTGAATCTGGGTTACGTCTTAAAACACCTAAACCACTACATGGAGCATCAATTAAAACTCTATCTGCTTTATCATGTAATTTTTTAATAGGTTTTGTTGATTCAATTGCTTTTAAATCAACATTATGTACTCCACCTCTTTTAGCACGAACTTTTAATTTACGTAATTTACTTTCGTAAATATCCATAGCAATTAATTGTCCTTTATTTTGCATTAAGGCAGCTAAATGTAATGTTTTACCACCAGCACCAGCACAAGTATCAATAACTTTCATACCTGGTTTTACATCTAAATAAGCAGCAACTAATTGTGAAGAGGCATCTTGTACTTCAAACCATCCAAGTTTAAAAGCTTCAGTTCTGAATACATTAGCACGTTCAACTAATTTTATAGCATCTGGGTGTTTAGGTAAGAGAACGGTTTCTATACCGTCTTCTAATAGTTTAGCTTGTAAAGCTTCTCTTGTAGTTTTAAGGGTGTTGGTTCTTAAAATAACTTCAGCTTGTATGTTTAAAGAAGCTATTTCTTTAGTCCACACTTTTTCGCCAAGTTCTTTAACACCAATTTCATCAATCCAATCTGGAATAGATTCTTTGAATTTTCTGATTTGAGATAGTTCATCAAATCTACCTTTAATTCTTCTTGAAGGTGTTGGTTCAATTTGAGACCAATCTGGTAATTCAATACCTCTTAATACACACCAAACAGAGAATAATCTCCATAAATTCGGACGTGTAAAAGGTTCGCTGACTTCTGCGATTTCAGCATATAAACGTTTCCAACGGATGATATCATAAATAGTTTCAGCAACAAATTTACGATCACGAGAGCCCCAACGTTTGTCGCGTCTTAAGGCTTGTTCCACAGCTTTACCTGCATACATGTCATCGTTAAAAACATCTCTAATACTATCAATTACTGCGTATGTTAAGTTTCTATGTAATCTCATCTTAAAAAAATAAGTTGCAAAGGTAGTGTTTTGTTATTTGTTAAAAATGATAAATAAAATTATTTATGATTGTGAATTAGGGCTGTTCATTTTTTGTATCTTATTATTTTGAAAGTAATTAAACCTTTTTGAAGCCTATAAGTCTAATTAAGGAAATGAAATAATAATTTAAATGATATAGGTATGAAAAATATGTTTAAAATGAGTGCTGTTTTATTAGTGATAATATGTGGCGTATTAGCTTGTTCTAGTGATGAAAGTTCTATTTTACCATCATCAAATGAAGGAGGGGATACAGGTGTAATAGTAAATGGAGGGGACGCGGATATTAGTGTATTATCCTCTTATTTTAATACTGCAAATACCACATTTGTAATTAATGATGATAACATTGTAATCACAACTACATCGGAACCGGATCATAAGAGTGCTTATTATCCAACAAATCATGCGCTATATGAGACGTATACGGATGCAGGTTTTGTTCAAAACCCGAATTCTATTGTTGAGCAAGATATTACTATGACTATCGCTCGATATCCGGTGGTGGCTAGTACTCACACAGCAACTGATTTAGGAAGTATTGGTATTGCGGTAAACAGTGTGTCAATATATAATCAATATGCAGGCCCAGATAACCAAGCATTGACAAATGAAATTGCTAGTTTTGACCAAGGTAGTGGTCATCCACAGGCACAAGGAGGGTATCATTATCATTTAGAGTCTGTATGGTTAACTCAGCAAAATGGTAATGAAGGGTTAGTTGGTATTTTATTAGATGGTTTTCCGGTATATGGAACACATGAAAATGGTGTTCAAATTACTAACGCCGATTTAGATGTATATCATGGGCATACTTCTGTAACTGCAGATTTCCCAAGTGGAATATATCATTATCATGTAACTGCTGAAGCTCCATATATTAACGGAGATGGTTATTATGGAACTGCAGGAATACTGACTAATTAATACAAATATTTTATAATCAGATACTTTATGAGGTTTTATATACTGTTTTTTTTATTGTTTATATTCTCCTGTAGCGAGGTTGTAAAAAAAGAAGACTTTGGAGATGTCACTACTCAACAACCATCAATAATTCCTGCTATACAAGTGTATGCTTCAAATACTGATATAGATGTTAAAAATGGAATTTTGTATTATAAAGACACTCCGTATTCAGGAGTTTATATTGTGAAATTTAAAAATGACAGTATTAAAAGTAAGAGTCAGTATTTAAAAGGAAAAAAAGAAGGATGCACTAACAAATGGTACGCTGACGGGAAAAAGTTTGAACAACGATATTACAGTAAGGGACATAAGGTAGGAGTGCATACTGGATGGTGGAATAATGGTGCTAAGAAGTTTAACTATCATTTTAATGATTTAGGGCAGTATCAAGGTTCCCTTACAGAATGGTATAATAACGGTCAGATTTTTCGCGAATTTAACTATGTGAATGGTAGAGAAAATGGCGCTCAAAAAGCTTGGAAAGCTAATGGTAATATAAAAGCTAATTATGAAGTTGTTAATGGAGAACGTTATGGCTTAATTGGTTTGAAAAAATGTTTTACTGTCAAAAAAGGACAAGATAAAGTAACAAGATAATGAAGTGTATAAAAACTGTTTTAATATTGATGTTGGTATTAGTTTCTTGTAAAGAAGAAGTAATAGATAAGTCAAAAGTATTGCCATTTTTCAATTCTTCTGATTTTACTCCGGAATGGATATTACCATCTTCTGATGAATATGATGAGATTCATACTATTGCTCCCTTTAGTTTTACAAATCAAAATGGTAAAACGATAACAAATAATGATTATAAAGACAAAATATATGTAGCGGATTTTTTTTTTACTACATGTCCTGGGATTTGTCCGAGGTTAACCAAAAACATGAATATATTACAAGATGAGTTTGAAAATGATGAGGAGTTAATGTTGTTATCACATACTGTAATGCCGTGGGTTGATACTGTAGATAAATTAAAAGAATTTGCAAGTAATAATCAAGTAATTGATAGTAAATGGAATTTAGTTACAGGTGAAAGAGATGAAATTTATAAGATAGCGCGTAATTCATATTTTGCTGATGAAGATTTTGTAAAAACAAAAGATGAGAGTGCTTTTATACATACCGAAAATTTTTTATTGATAGATAAAAAGGGGAGAGTTAGAGGGGTGTATAATGGTACATTAGAAATTGAAACAAAACGATTATTGAAGCATATTGAATTACTGAAAGAAGAATAATATTTTTTTGTGAATCTATTTTGTAAAGGGTTGCTATTTATTAGTAGCCCTTTATTTATTTGTAGTATATTAGAAATGTATGAAAAATATAGTAGCAGTTACAGTATTGTTCTTAATAATAAGTTGTGTTAAGAGTAAAGAAAATAAGGAAGTATTGGTTGAGGAGTCAGCTATTTCGGGAGTTACAATAGAAGTCGTTTTACAAGATTCAACGTTAAATATTCGAGCCTTAGAAATAACAGAAAAGGGAGTTGTGATTGCAACTTCAAATGGACAAACATTAATAAAAGAGCCAAACTCTAAAGAGTTTAAAAAAATGTTTGAAACTGATACTATTCGTAAGCCAAACTTTAGAGCTTTAGCCTATAATGGAGAATCTATTTTTACCATCAGTATTGAAAGTCCAGCATTACTATATAAGGATGGGGAATTAGTATATACTGAGCTACATGAAAAAGCATTTTATGACGCAATGGAATTTTGGAATGAGAATGAAGGGATTGCTATTGGTGATCAAACGGATGGTTGCATGTCAATTGTCATTACTCGTGATGGAGGAAGTACTTGGAAGAAGTTACCTTGTAATATTTCACCTAAAGTAACTGTAGGTGAAGGTGCGTTTGCGGCAAGCGATACTAATATCAAGATTATCGGTAATCATACATGGATTGCAACAGGAGGAGTTGCAAGTAGAATTTTATATTCACCTAATAAAGGAAAATCATGGCAAGTGTATGAAACGCCAATCGTTCAAGGGGCAGAAAGTACTGGAATGTATTCAGTTGATTTCTATGATGAAAATATTGGTTTTGCAATTGGGGGAGATTATTCAGCTCCAGAAGTTAACCAGCAAAATAAAATCAAAACTATTGATGGGGGGAAAACATGGGAGTTAGTTGCTAAAGCACAAAACCCTGGATATAGAAGTTGCGTACAGTTTATTCCAAACAGTAACGGAACAGCATTGGTTGCGGTTGGATTTAACGGGATTGATTATTCAAAAGATTTTGGTAGTACTTGGAAACATTTAAGTGACAAAGGTTTTTATACCATTCGATTTTTAAATGATAGCATCGCATATGCTGCAGGGAAAGGAAGAGTATCGAAATTAACGTTTAACTAAAAACAGGAAGCAATATGTTTCCTGTTTTTAGTTATCGAGGGCCTCTACCGCCATGTGGGGACATATCTCCTTCTGTTCCTCTACCTCGATGGTCTCTAAATTTCTTTATTAATTTTCGAGTAAAATCTTCTTCAGCTTTTTTAAGCAAAATAATTTTTTTTGCAGGTAAGAATTGAATTAAATCTGTTGTTAATTTATTTCGCTCTTTATGCATTCTGTTTTGTAAATTTATTGATTTTTGTAAAATAACTTTGGCTTCACTTTCTGAAATAGCATCAAAATTTTCTTTTAATTTTTTACGCAATTGTCTTGATTCATTACGTAATTGATGGTGTTTTTCTTCAGAGGCATTATATACTGGCCAAAACTTTTCAGCCTCACTACTTGTTAAGTTTAACTCGTTAGTGATATGTGCTGTTTTTAAAGCTTTTATTTTCTTTCTTTTTGGGTGTTGTGCAAAAGCTGTACTAATAAATAGTAAGGCAATTAATATAGGTAATACTTGTTTCATTATAGATGTGTTTTTATTTTATAATTCACTGTCGTAATAATCATCAGAAGTTGTTTCTTCCGATAAGTATTCTAAAATATGATCATCCTCTATATTTAAGAATGAAATATGATCTAAATCGTTTGTCTCTACTCCGTATAGGTCTGCAAGTTCTACTGCAGAGATGTCTATGTTTTCCGTGTTGATGTATTCTTCAATAGAAGCATATTCAAGATCATCAAAAGTTATTGGGTCTGAATATGTAGGGTTAATGATAAATAGACTAAAAATTAGTATAGCAGCTACACTAGCAACATAATAAAGTTTCCTTGTGTTAAAAAGGGGAATCACTTTAGGTTCGGGTTTCTCAACTTTACTCAGTAACTCTTTTTCAAAAGCATCAAAATAGTCTTTTGGGATTTTATATCCAGTTTTGTTATCAATCAGGACTTCAGTTTCTATTGATAGTTTATTCAATAGCTTTTCTTCAAAACTATCAAAGTAATTATCAGGAGTCTTAAATCCAGTTTTTATATGTTTGTTATTCGAGTTCATTTGTATCTTAGACGCTAATAAATGAAAAAGGTTTAATCCACTCGTGGATTTTTTTCAATTATGCCTCATTTAAATTTTATTGTTTAGAATATATGCTTCTATTTTTTTTGAAGCAATATGATATGAAGCTTTAAGGGCTCCTTCGGAAGTTTCTAAGATTTCAGACATTTCTTTATATTTAATGGCATCAAAATATTTCATATTAAATACCAATTGTTGTTTTTGTGGTAAAGTAGCGATTGCTTTTTGAAGCTTTATTTGTGCTTCGTCACCATCAAAATACTCATCTGAAGTCAAGTTGTTTAATAGCATTTGTTGTACTTCTTCTGTAGCGCTGTTATTTTTTTTTGCTCTTTGATTGATAAAAGTGATTGATTCATTTGTGGCAATACGATACATCCAAGAGTATAACTTACTATCGGCTTTAAATTTGCCAATGTTTTTATATATTTTAATGAAGGTGTTTTGTAACACATCATCAGTATCATCATGGTCTATAACTATCTTTCTTATGTGCCAATATAATCGCTCTTTATACTGTTTTAACAATTCCTTAAATGCACTATTTAAAGTGTTTGGGTTTTTAAGAGATGTTATGAGTTCCTGTTCTGTCATTTTTATTTGTAAGACTCTACGACTTTAAAAATAAGAAAAGGTTTAATATGTATGGTGAATTAAATTAAAACATCGATTAAACGCGAGAAACAATCGGTAAAAAGCAAAAAATACTTTGATAATACGTTTATAGATTATATATTTGTGTTATTATTTTAAAGGATTAGTGTTAAAGCTGCATAATAAAAGCCCCAACTTTTTTATGTAGCCACTAAAAAGATAAAAGGCGAAACATTAGTTTCGCCTTTTTGTTGTTGTAATAATTATGTTTTATGCGATGGACTGCATTTCAACAAGTCTCTTGTACATTCCGCCTTTTGCAAGTAAATCAGCATGATTACCCTGTTCGATAATTTCACCTTTTTTCATTACGATAATAATATCAGCTTTTTTAATAGTAGATAGTCTATGGGCAATAACTACAGAAGTTCGGTTTTTCATCATGTTTTCCAAAGCAACTTGTACTAGCTTTTCGGATTCGGTATCTAAAGCTGAAGTAGCTTCATCTAAAATCATGATAGGCGGGTTTTTTAAAACAGCTCTAGCTATTGATAAGCGTTGTTTTTGCCCTCCAGATAGTTTTCCGCCACCATCACCAATATTAGTATCAAAGCCCTTAGGTAAGTCTTTGATAAACTCATAGGCATTGGCTATTTTTGCAGCCTCAAGAACTTCTTCGTCAGTAGCGTTTTGGGTGCTTAGTTTAATATTGTTCTTTATAGTGTCATTAAATAAAATAGAATCTTGTGTAACTAATCCCATTAGTCCGCGAACAGATTCTTTTTTTAAATTACGGATGTCTTTACCGTCAATAGAAATGCTCCCTTCGTTGATGTCGTAAAAACGAGTAAGTAAGTTTGCTATAGTTGATTTTCCACTACCAGATTGACCGACTAAGGCAATTGTTTTTCCTTTAGGAATCTCTAATGAGAAGTTTTTTAATACATAGTCATCTTCATATTTAAAAGAAATGTTTTTTATGCTAATTGCAGTATCAAATGTGTTCTTTTCAATAGCGTTTTCTATGTCTTTTAGTGGGGATTCAGTATTCAGAATTTCCAAGATTCTATCAGCTGATGCATTACCGGATTTTACTTTATAGCTAGCCTTTGAGATAGATTTGGCAGGAGTTAAAATAGTGTATGCTAATGCCATATAGCCAATAAAAGCACCTCCTGATAACGTTTTTTCAACTAAAACCATGCCTCCGCCATACCATAGTAATATTGAAATTGTAGCAATACCTAGAAACTCACTAGTAGGTGAAGCTAAATTTTGTCTGTGCGCTAATGTGTTTGTAAAGTTAAAAAATCGAGTAGTAGATTCTTGGAATTTGTTGTTGAATACGGGTTCGGCATTAAACCCTTTAATGACTTTTAATCCGCTTAAAGTTTCTTCTAAAGTAGATAAGAAAACACCTTGTTCATTCTGGACTTTTGCAGAGTGGGTTTTTAACTTTTTTCCAATCAATGAAATAATAAAACCAGAAATAGGGATAAATATAAATACAAACAATGTTAGTTTAGAACTAATCATAAACATTGCGATAATAGAAAAAAGTATCGTTAGTGGTTCTTTAACAATCAATTCTAAAATAGCTAACAATGAGTTTTGTACTTCATTAACATCTCCAGAAATACGAGCAATAACGTCTCCTTTTTTCTTCTCAGAGTAATATGAAATGGGGAGGGTTATGACTTTATTATATACTTCATTTCTGATGTCTTTCAAAACTCCGTTTCTTAAATAAGTTATAAAATAAAGTGCTAGGTAGTTGAATACGTTTTTGAATAGAAAGATACTAATGATTAGTATTATCATGTACATTAAGGCGTGTTGAGGCCCAAATTCATCAGAAGTAGTAGTGATAAAATAGTTCAAGGAGTCTTCTAGGTATGGCTTGATGTTTCCTAAATCATCAAGACTATTAAGCCCCTTCCAAATTGGTTTTATAGTACGTTTTTCATTTTCGCCAAATAAAACATTTATCATTGGCATTAATGAAACCATACCTAATGTGCTAAACAAGGCGTATAAAACGTTGAAAAATATATTTAGGTAAGCGTATTTCTTATATGGTATTATAAAACGTGATAATTTTTTTATGTACTCCATTTAATTTACATTCAAATCATTGATTATCGAGGTGATCTTATCGTCTAATTTTTGTTGTACTTTTTCAAAGTCCTCAACAGTTTTTAAAGTTTCTTTTACACTGATGTAGAACTTTATTTTTGGTTCGGTACCACTTGGTCTACAGGCAATTTTACTTCCGTCTTCCATGTAATATATTAACACATTGGATTTTGGAACGTCTAATGGGTACTCTTTATCAGTGAGAATATTTTTCATAGTAGAAGATTGGTAATCTTCTAACATAATTACTTTAGACCCATTTATTTTTTTCAATGGATTGTCTCTGAAGTCAACCATCATTTGAGCGATTTCTTCCCCTCCAGAAATTCCTTTTTTGACAAGTGATACTAAATGTTCCTTGTAGAAACCATGAGTTACATATAATTTCAATAACTCCTTGTATAGAGAGCTGTTATTAGATTTTGCTTGACTAGTAATTTCACAAGCTAATAGGGCTGCGGTTACTGCATCTTTGTCACGAACAAAGTCTCCGACCATAAAACCGAAGCTTTCTTCCCCACCACCAATAAATGCTTGGTCAGGATGGTCTTGAATCATTTTAGCAATCCATTTAAATCCAGTTAAGCCGACTTTGCATTCAACGCCGTAATAATCAGCTAATTCCTGCATCATTGGAGTAGATACTATTGTTGTTCCTACAAAATCATTATCAGATAATTTCCCTTGCTTTAACCATTGTCCAATTAAAAAATCGGTCATAACAATCATAGCTTGGTTTCCGTTTAGTAAAATCAACTTATTGTCATTGTCTCTAACAGCGATACCTATTCTGTCAGAATCAGGATCAGTACCAATAACGATATCAGCATTTACTTTTTCTGCCAATTCCATAGCCATAGCCAAAGCTGCTGGTTCTTCTGGATTAGGCGATTTTACTGTAGGGAAATCTCCATCAGGTTTTGCTTGTTCCTCAACTATATGAATGTTTTTGTAACCAGCACGTTTTAAAGTTTCTGGTAAAATTGTAATTGAAGTACCGTGTAATGAAGTGAAAACGATAGATAAGTTATCACGATCGGTACCTTCAAAACTTCCGTTAGCTACAGAAGCGGTAATAAAAGCTTCGTCTAATTCAGTGTCGATTAATTCAATTAAGTTGTCGTTTGCCTCAAAATTAATTTCTGCATAATCCAACTCATTTATAGCGTTGATTATTTCTGCATCCTGAGGAGGAACAATTTGTCCGCCATCATTCCAGTACACTTTGTATCCGTTGTATTCTGGGGGATTGTGTGATGCTGTTAATACAATGCCACAATCACATCCCAAGTGCTTTACTGCAAACGATAATTCTGGAGTAGGGCGTAAGTCAGAAAATAAATACACTTTAATTCCATTAGCTGAAAACACATCAGCAACTAACTTCGCTAGTGATTTTGAGTTGTGTCTGCAATCATAAGCTATAGCAACTTTTAACTTCTTGTTTGGATGTTCTTGCTTTAAAAAATTAGCAAGTCCTTGAGTGTTTTTACCTAAGGTATACTTATTAATTCGGTTTGTTCCAACTCCCATAATACCTCGCATTCCACCTGTACCGAATTCTAAGTTTTTATAAAAACTCTCCTTTAGCTCATCAGGGTTGTTTGCGATAAGTTCTTTTATTTGGTGTTGAGTATCCTCATCAAAAGTCGGAGTCAACCAAGTATTTGCTATTTCTAGTGTTTCAGGTGCGATATATATCATTGTTAATGCTTGCTAATGAAAGATGCAAATGTAACTTTTTTGGTTGAGAAAAAAGAACAAAGAAGAGAGAGTAAAGAATAAAAACAAAAGAAGAGAGAAAAAAGATTCAAGGAGCCAAAAAAGATGTATTTTTTTTTGGCTCCTGACTCTTGTTATAGCTCTTCTTCAACTTTGTAGCGATCTTGATTTTTGTTGTTACGTAAGACTAATTCTCCTAAAAAACCAGCAATAAATAATTGCGAACCAATAATCATACTCACTAGTGAAATATAAAATTGAGGGCGTTGTGTGATTAGTCTATTAGTTGGATTAAGGATAAGTTTGTCAATTCCTAAATAGAACGCGAAAATAAACCCTATTAGGAATAAAAGTGATCCTAAGGCACCGAATAAGTGCATTGGTTGTTTTCCGAATTTTGATAGAAATGAAATTGTTAGTAGGTCAAGGAAGCCATTTATAAATCGATCCATTCCAAATTTTGTTTTTCCGTATTTACGCGCTTGATGTTGCACTACTTTTTCGTCTATTTTTCTATACCCAGCATTTTTAGCTAACACAGGGATATATCGATGCATTTCGCCGTAAACATCAATATTTTTTACCACTTCGTTTTTATAAGCTTTTAATCCACAATTAAAATCATGTAGCTTTAGGCCTGAAGTTTTACGGGCGCACCAGTTAAATAATTTTGAAGGAATATTTTTAGCAAAAACAGCATCATATCGTTTCTTTTTCCAACCAGAAATTAAATCAAAACCTTGGTTTGCAATTAAATCATACAATTCTGGGATTTCTTCTGGGTTATCTTGTAAATCAGCATCCATAGTAATCACAACATCTCCTTTTGCTTTTGAAAAGCCAAGGTGTAACGCTTGTGATTTACCATAATTTCTTAAAAACTTGAAACCTTTAACATTGTTGTCTTCTTGTGATAATGTATTAATTACCTCCCAAGAATTATCGGTAGATCCGTCATCTATAAAAAGAATCTCATAGGAATAGTTATGAGTTTGCATAACTGAAGCAATCCAGGTATGCAACTCTTTTAAAGACTCGTCTTCATTAAGAAGTGGGATGATTAGTGAGATGTCCATTCGCCTTATATTTCTTCTTTATTTTTTTTCATAAGGGCAGCAACAAGTAAACCAATTATAGAGAATGTTGCTAAACTTTGTGCTAAAGCTCTTAATTGAGAAGCGAAGCTAAAAGTGTCTTGATTCTTTATTTTTTCTATTGCTTCTGACATTGCTTCTGCAGGAGTATTGAATTTCTCCATGAAGCTAATTGTTTTGTCGATTATAATTTCCTTTATACGTATAGACGCATCTGGATCAATATAATTAAATATGATAATGTTTATTAATGTATGTATGATTAATGCTACTGCAATGGTTATAAAATAAGAGGAGAACGCTTGTCTATAACTTAAAAATCCTTGATTAATACTTTTTGATTTAGCGGTAGAAATAATACCTACAGATACAACAACAATGGGTATAACTAGTAATGCAATCCAAAAGTTTACTATTAGTTCTATATTGATCCCATAACATAAGATAGTATATACAGATAAAGCACCTCCTAAGTAAAGTCCGTAATTTATTGCGTTTGATTTAATTGAGATTGGTTTAATTGAGATTGGTTTAATTGAGATTGGTTTAATTGAGTTTTCCATAATTTAATTAGTTTTAGCTAATAAGTAAACAAATGTACTAAATCGTTACAGAAAAAAGTTTAAAATATTTTACAAATAAGTTTTTTGAAACAGATTTAAAGTAATATATTTGCACCTTGAAAATGTTAAGATTAATAAAATGAAACAAGGTTTACATCCAGAAAATTATAGATTAGTAGCGTTTAAAGATATGTCAAACAATGACGTATTCTTAACTAAGTCTACAGTAGATACAAAAGAAACTCTTGAGGTTGAAGGAGTTCAGTATCCATTATTCAAATTAGAAATTTCAAGAACTTCTCACCCATTTTACACTGGTAAATCTAAGTTAATAGATACTGCTGGACGTATTGATAAGTTCAAGACTAAATACGCAAAATTCAAAAAGTAATTTTACGAATTTATTAGATATTAAAAGCCTTCGAGAAATCGGAGGCTTTTTGTTTTTCTATATGTATTATAAATTATAACTTTGATTATTCAATTCAAAAACTACTTTTATGAACTACATTCTTTTTGATGGGCCAGTACGAAACCAATTATTGCCATTTACATATACCAGACCAGTTGCTGATATTCGTGTAGGGATTTTAACTATTAGAGAAAAATGGGAGAAACACCTTGGGTTTACAACGTCAACAATAACAGAGGAATATTTGTCGGATAAATACCCAATGGTAGAATTTGAGCAGAATATCATGATAAACGCTTCGTTTTTACCAAATGAAGAGTTGGTGGCAATGATTGAAAATTTGTCGGAGAATCAAGCTGTTTTTTGTGATGATGAGATATTAGCGTTTTTTACAACTGAAGGTCAAGAGGAAGTGAACTTTGATACTTATGAAGTTTTTGATGTTGATTGTGAATATATTAAAATTGATAATACTTGGGATATTTTTGCTAAGAATGGAGTGGCTATTCAAGCAGATTTTGATTTTTTAACAAAAGGAAGGATATCAGCTCCAATTCCTGAAGGAATACAATGTGTGTCACGTGAAAATATTTTTATAGAAGAAGGTGCTAAAGTATTATTTTCATCATTAAATGCTTCTAACGGACCAATATATATAGGCGTAGATGCTGAGGTAATGGAAGGGTGTACTGTACGTGGTCCATTTGCGTTGTGTGAGAATGCTACATTAAAAATGGGGGCGAAAATATACGGAGCTACGACTATCGGGCCACATAGTAAAGTAGGGGGTGAGGTAAATAATTCGGTGATATTTGGATTTTCAAACAAAGGTCATGATGGATTTTTAGGAAACTCTGTTATAGGAGAGTGGTGTAATATAGGAGCTGACTCTAATAATTCAAACCTTAAAAATAACTATGCGGAAGTACGTTTGTGGAATTATGAAACGGAAAATTTTGCAAGAACAGGATTACAGTTTTGTGGTTTAATGATGGGGGATCATTCTAAGTGTGGTATTAATACAATGTTTAATACTGGTACCGTAGTAGGAGTTTCGGCTAATATTTTTGGAGCAGGGTTTCCTCGAAACTTTATTCCTAGTTATAGTTGGGGTGGTAGTTCAGGTTTTTCTACTTATTTAACAAAAAAAGCTTTTGAAGTAGCTGAAGTAGTTATGGCGCGTAGAGGGATAGAATTCTCTGCATTAGAAGAAGGAATACTTGCTCATGTATTTGAGGAAACAAAGAAATATAGGAAGGATTAAGAAGTTATATGTGTTATTTTATAGATGTTGTTTCGCGGCGTTCAAAAAGGCTTAAGTTAAACTGTGTTAGTAATGAGACTTTTATAAGTGGATATGATACTGTAAACATAGTGGTTATATAAAATGAAAGCCTTGCAAAAAGCTTTGAGAATATTTAAAATATAACGGGAGACGACAAAATCGCAAAAATATAAAAGAAAATAAAGGCACAATAATAGGAAGAGTTCCAATAAGTCAAAGGCCAAAAGTAGTTGAAAACCAAAGTTGATCTAATGATGGGAATTAATCACAAATCAGCATTACTTGTAATGACTGACAGAAAAACACTAATAACACTGATTGAAAAATCATAAAGTGAAAATGAGAAGAAGTTTATAATAAAATGAAAAAATAGATTGACCAATTTTAATACTTTAGGGATAAAAACAATCACATTTGATAAGGAAAAGAACTTGCTTGTTATCATAAAATAACTAAGGGTTTATACGTATAAACGTATTTTATATGATCTGATATATCACAGGACAAAGGAACCGTTGAAAGTAGAATTAACATTATAAGGCGGTTTTCCCTAAGAAAACAGGCCTTAGAAAAGTATCCGTACAAAGAATAAAAGAAGTTGAAAAATCACGGAATTACCGACTTATTAGAAAGTTTAATTCTAATAATCTTAATTGAAAAACTAAAAAATGAGTGTGTTGTACTTATAAGTTGAGTGCAGCTACCTATTAATTATATAAATTCTTATAACCATTGGGCGTTATGCCTTACTTTTGTGGAAAAGTACATTAAACTATGATTTCAGATATAAACATTAATAAACCAAAACCTATAGTTCCAGGAAAGCAATTAGAAGTATTTGATGGTATTACAGATATAAAAAAAGCTGTTAAGGCATTAGAATATGGTAAGCAGGTTTTAATTACGGAGTTTTATAGTAATGGATTGCTATTACTTAATGGTATTAAGGATCGTCTTAAAAGAAAGATGCCTAATAAAACTTTTAAGGAACAACGTGCCTACCGTGAGGAATATCACAAGCTATCGAACCTTATTCTAATAGAAATTACAAATCATAAATTAAAGGTAAGGAAATCACCATCTATTGGTTGGTTAGAAAAACTGTACCCAGAAGAAGGTGATTTTATTTTGTCATTTCCTCAAATACAAGGATTAAATAGTGCTTGGCAATGGTATGAGAATGGGATAAATATTCCTGTATTACGTAATAAAATGAAACCTTTTTACGGAGTGTATTTTCCAACTCGTTTTGATCATTTAACGCTTTTTGACCAATGGTTAAAACGTTATGAGGGTTCTAAGAAATCGGCAATTGATGTTGGTTTTGGTAGTGGTGTAATGTCTTTACAAATGGTACAGCACGGTTTTCAAAAAGTATTTGGAACAGATACAAACCCTAATGCTGTGGTTGGACTGACTGAGTTTATGGGAGACACTAAGCTGTCTAGAAAAATTGAGTTGGATCATGGAAATCTTTTCGGAAAATTTAATAAACAAACGGAGCTAATTGTTTTTAACCCACCATGGTTGCCCCAAGCGCATGACTTAGATAGTATTGATGAAGCTATATATTATAATGAAACGCTATTTCCAGATTTTTTTGAAGGTGCAAAACAACGTCTTTTGCCAGATGGGAAATTGGTGCTTTTATTTTCTAATCTAGCGCAAATAACAAACGCAACTGAGCATCATCCAATAGAAAAAGAATTAGCTGAAGGAGGGAGATTTAAATTAGAAAAATGTTTTAAAAAGAAAGTGAAACTATCCTCTAAAAAAACCACTCGTGATCAGTATTGGCGTTCTTCTGAAGAGGTTGAACTTTGGGTATTGACTAATAAATAAATACTTTAATTTTAAAAGAAATAATGTATTCGTATATGAGTAATTGACTTTTTACATTCATAATTATTTGTATTACTTTATAATAAAAACTTTAGTTTATGTCCTACCAAGATGTGTTTGTTCTTTTCTGGGAACAGGTAAAAGTAAGTGTCCAAGAAGGTCGCTTTGCCAAGTTAACCATGGCAAAGACCATTGGGAAGCTTAACTTTAAAAATATATTTATCAGACCAGTTTATGCTGAAGATGGTTTTAAGGTACTCCTGAAGTTTCATTATAGATCTAGAGAGACTGAGGATAAGGAAGAGGTGCTTACATTAGAAGAGGCTTTTGTGGTATTAAAATCACATCTAAGAGAGCCTTTTTTATCTGTTCTATTATTTACCACAACAAAGGATGTTATTTTCAAAATTAATAAAAAGGGCGCAGGAAGCATTACAGAAACTTTGCCGTCCTTTCATGATGTTACCCAAGCTAAGAATGAGATAGAATAGCTCGAGCGTAAGTATTGGTTTGCAATGTTAGGTGCGGCTATTTATGAAGGTAGTTCCTTTGGGGTTTCCCCCCTTTATTTAGTGGTAAAAGTAAATTGATAAGAGGTTTACTCAATTCATGTATTTCCGTCATTATTTTTATACTATGTGCTTTTGCATATAGTATAAAAATAATGCAATCACTTTCTCTCAATAACCAATCGAGATAGTGCTTCAGGGTACCCACGTTGAACAGCTAATTCACAAGCCAATTTATCAATATCATTTTTAGAAATACTATCTAGTAATAAATTTTGATTTAATTCTGTATGAATTGAAGGAATAATTTCTTCTTCTTGAATTTTATTTATAATTTGATTGGCTACAGTTAGGGCAGAAGAAGCCTTGATTATTTCACTTCGGGCATAAAACTTACAAGGAAAACTAACTTCACCAACTCTTAAACTAGGGTCGTTTCCCGGGATTTGCTGCGCTCCGTACAATGGAGGTCCTCCAATAGTAGCAGATTTAAATGTAGGGACAAATTCAGTAACAAATTCAATAGCATTTTCAGTTCTGGTTTTGATTTCATCTTCTTCCCAACCACGATCTAATTTTTGCTGGATACCTTCATTAAATTCAGGTTGTACTCCATTCTCTTTAGATTGTACCAATCCATTTTCGAATAACGTAATATTCTTTGTCATTCCGTGAATTTGATAATAATCATCACAATAAGGTGTAAGTTGTACCATACCATGTGGTGTACCACGTTCACCATGAAAAACAAGTTCTGGAATTAATCCAGCTATGGGTTGCCATTTAGAAATATAAGCCGCTTTAAATTCAATTAATCGTTTGGCATTAAAACTTAGGGACGCTTCAATAACACCCGTTTTAAATCCGCATGAGTTCACCAAATAATTGACTTTATATACATTGTCGTTCGTGTATATTTCCCAATTGTATGTTACATTTTGATCACGAACATCTTTA
>JABSPO010000055.1 GCA_013214625.1 Flavobacteriaceae bacterium | reverse complement strand
CGCCGCAGCTTGTTCTTACATAAGCATCATAGGTTGTATAAGAGGTTAAGCCAGAAAAAGCAGTTGTAAGCACACCTGCTCCTACAGTTCCTGTGGATTGAGCTGTTATCGTATCTGGTGCAACGCCATCTGCCATCACAACCCATTCGTAACCATTAATTTCCGAAGGTGAAGCATCCCAAGTAAGATCTGCTGATGTTGTTGTAAGATTAATTGCTGCTACATTTCCTGGTGTTACACAATCAGTAGTAGTAAAACTTTCAACAACAGACCATGAGCTTATTATACTAAAATCACAGTCTGTTCTTACATAAAAGTCATATGTTGTACCTGTAAGCAATCCAGAAACGGGTACTTCTTTTCCAATTATCGTTCCTGTAGCTACGGCAAGCGCAGTATTTGGTGCTACGTTGTCGGCCATTACCACCCATTCATAACCAATGTTTGGTGTATTTGAGTCAAACCATTGCAGCGTTGCTGATGCAAATTCAATGTCAGTTACCATTAAATTTGTAGGAGGAACACAAGGTGGTGGTGTACAAGTTACATTTGCTATCCAGCCAGGTGCACCAGTAGTAGAAAATGCTAAAAACAAAAATGTTAATGCACCGCTGGAATGTGTTGAGGTAAAACTACCAGGGTTTGTGGTACCACTAAAACCACCTAATAATGGTGCATTTGTGTCTGGGCCATCATAAATTCTAAGAATGTCAGAAAATTGAACAGTACTAAATATAGTAAAATTTACTGTAACCGCACCACCAGGAATACTAGGTGTAAGAGTGATGTTATCGCTACTAGGAACAGAGTAATTGCCGCTTGGACCTCCATTATCACTGAAAAAATTACCGCAAATATCCGTAAGTATTGTAGAGCTTAGCTCACTAGAGCCTATGCTTTCTGCATAATTTCCGCCACTGTTTGTTATCACATAAGGTAATCCTGAAACGGAAGTTGTAGGTTTACTTGTTTCTACAGTTCCAAAAGTATTAGTTGTTGTAGCTATAATAGGTTCTGCAAAACCATAAAAAGCAACCATAAAAAATAAAAGAGAAAGTAATTTTGATTTCATCGTTAGTAGTTTTTCTGTACAAGAAAATACTAATGTTGAAAAAATCAGCTTTTTTGCCCCCTACAAATTTATGACAGTTGAATAATTATAGAGGTTAAATATTGATTATCAACTCTTTAAATTCTATAAGATTTTCTATGTTTGATTTTCGCATAAACCTTCTACGAGTTTGGCTAACAGAATTTACGTTCACTCCCAATATCGACGCTGCAGTTACATTATCTAATCCTAAACGAGTAATGCAAAGCAATCGAATTTCACCAGCAGTAATTGAAGGGTATTTAACCTTAATACGATAGATAAATTTAGGATGTTCCTTTTCAAATAACTCTAGAAATTTCTCCCATTGTTCATCAGAATTAATTTTAAACTCATTCCAATTTACACGATTTTTATGAGCATTAATTTCCTGAATATCGTTATCTAATTGTTCAACTTCTTTTAAAAGAATATTTTCCTTTAATTTTACTTTCAGTTTGAATTTCCTAAAAATAAAATACCCACTAAAAAGTAGAAATACCAGCAAGAACAAGCCAATATTTCTTCTTCTAATATTGCTGTTTTTAATTTTTAATTCTTTTTCTGCATCTCTTTTTAGTTGATGCTGTTTATACGCTTCTTCTACTTTAGCGCCACTAAATAGATTGTTCTTTCTTTTAAGACTATCCATAATAACAATGGTAGAGTCTGCATATTTAAGTGCAATATCTGGCCGCCCAATAGTTTTGTAGTATTTTGATACAAGAGGATATAGTTTTCCGAGTCTTTTTATTTTTTTTGAAGCATGTGCTGCATTTACTGCCTTATCTATCACCTGTTTTGCTTTCTTAAGATTACCTTTTTTTAAGTAGATATCAGCTATTAAAATAAGTGCATTGCTTGCATTCCCCCAAGTTTTTAATTTGGTATTCATATCAGCATCTATTTGTAGCAGCGGCAAAGCCTCTTTATAATTGCCTTTTAAATAAAAATTTTCCCCTAAATTTCCGCCAGAAATTGCAGTATAGAGACTGTCTTTGCGAGAACTGTTTTTAGTTAAGGGCAGGTTAAATACTCTCTTAAAATAAACAGTTGATGAGTCTAATTCGTGTTGCTCACGATAATACACGCCTAGATTATTATTTATACTTCTAAACATTGGAGCGCTAGCAGGTATTAGTTTGGAGCCTATAGGATATTCAATATTTAAAGCTTTTTTGGAATAAATAATTGCATTTGGTATATCATCTATAGCATGAAAGACACCTGTAAGCTTTCTATAATGCTCTAAAAGAATCGTTGATGGGATACTAGCATCATCTTTTTCATGAATTTTTTCTATATTTTCTCTTAAAAGCCAAATTCCCTTTTCTACTCTTTCTACGTCCTCTTGAAATTTTAATAGCCAGAATGCATACCAATATTTCGCAGTAATCCCAACCCATAACACTCCAGAAAGGGTAGCTTTATTAGCTGTTTTTTCCAGCTTTATATTATACTCATATTCTGAATTATATTTTCTATCCTCAATAAAAAACTGCCAAAGCCCAGCATACATTTCAAGGCCAGGATTATTATTGTCTGCAGCCAACTTTTCGATTTTTTGAAACAGTTTATGCAACGTAGCATTTTTTATTCCCCCTCTATTTTTCTTTATACTATGATACCAAAGACTCCTCAGAGGTAAACGCTCCGTGGTAAGAAGAAGTGAGTCTAAGGTAGGTAAGCGCATGACTTGCAGCAAGTAATCTACTTTAGCATCCGAAATAGAATTTTGTGCGTTTGATAGAAGTGAAACCGCTAGCAGTATAATTAATGCTAATTTTTTTAATAGATGATTCATGATGATATACAAAGGACGCTTAAATTAGTTTTCTGGAGACTGTAGCACTCCTTTTTTCGTTAACCGGTGCAAGATAATAGTTTTAATAATAAGTCATCCCGTTATAAAAAACGAAACAAGCAACACGCTGAACATTATAGTTCAAATGTATAAAAACAGTTTATTATAGCTGTTTATCCATTTGATAGCTATAATGTAATATTACTTGGGGTAAACTCGTTTAAAAAGTTACCGCAACAGTGTAATATTTTCCTACTGCATCATCCCTACTTAAATTAAAAAGTAGTAACCAAAAACTGGGTTCTCGCTATCTGAAATATAGACACTTCACTCTCCTATTGCTTTATCTAAAATCCTATGAGTCCGTTTTAAAATTTTAGGTTCTAATTTAACAATATCTTTTATTTCAGTATTCATACCTTAATCAATAGTTATGTAAATAAAATCTACTAATTCGTCTATTTCTTCAAAATCAACATTAATACAAAAGTCTATAACCTGATGAATATCATATTTCTTATCGTTGATAAAAAGTAATTTCACACCTTAAACAAGCTGTAATGCAATCACTTATTCAAAAATACAATATACCTGGCCCTCGATATACAAGCTATCCTACTGTTCCATATTGGAATAAAGAAGGGATACCTACAACTCTATGGATAGAAACGTTTCAACGTTCTTTTTCTGAAAGTAATCAAGAGGGAGGTATTAGCTTATATATACACCTCCCCTTCTGTGAAAGTATGTGTACTTTTTGTGCGTGTCATAAGCACATTACCAAGCGTCATGAGGTTGAAGAAGACTACATAAATACCGTAATTAAAGAATGGGAATTGTATTTAGAATTGTTATTAGAGCATCCAATTATTAAAGAAATTCATTTAGGCGGGGGGACTCCTACTTTTTTCTCTAGTAAAAATTTACAGCTTTTAATAAATGGTATTTTCAAAAATGCTGAAAGACATCCAAATTATGAATTCAGTTTTGAAGGACATCCTAACAATACTACTAGAGAGCAATTAAAAAACTTATATAATTTAGGCTTTACAAGAGTGAGTTTTGGTGTGCAAGATTATGATGAGGTTGTACAGAAAGCGATTCATAGAATTCAACCATTCGAAAATGTTCAAGAAGTTACGCAATGGGCTCGTGAAATTGGCTATACTTCTATAAGTCATGATTTAATTTTCGGCTTACCTTTTCAAACTTTAGATAAGGTTAAAAACACAATTACCAAAACCAAAGAACTGAAGCCTGATAGAATTTCCTTTTATAGTTATGCACATGTTCCTTGGATTAAGGGGGTTGGACAACGTGGATTTAATGAAAATGATTTACCACAAGATAAAGAGAAAAGAAAATTATATGAAAAAGGCAAACAATGGCTTCATGAAGCTGGCTATATAGAAATTGGGATGGATCATTTTGCCTTAGTTACCGATAGTTTATATACGGCAACGAAAACCAGAACGTTACATCGTAATTTTATGGGATATACTGCCAATAAAACGCAACTGATGGTAGGCTTAGGTATGTCTGCTATAAGTGATACTTGGTATGCTTTTGCACAAAATGCGAAAACCGTAAAAGAATATCAACAACAAGTAAACAATAGAGAAATACCAGTTTTTAGAGGACATTTATTAAGTGAGGAAGATTTAATTATAAGAAAACATATTTTAAATATTATGTGTCATTTTGAAACTTCATGGGAAGAAAAAGCGATGCAATTTGAAAATATGGATAACTATTTAAAATTATTAACAGAATTAGAAAGCGATGGTTTAGTAGTTATAAATAAGTGCTCACTTTTTGTTCCAAATGATGCAAAAGCCTATGTACGGAACATTTGTATGGCATTTGATGCTCATCTACAACGTAACAAACCTACTACAAAGTTATTTTCGATGACTATCTGATTTCACCAAAATATATCACACAAAAAAGCCCGATTGTATAACTAACTCAATCGGACTTTTTCATAACAAAAACAACTTAACTAATCACTACAGGCACATGTAGGACAGTTTCTTCTACATTCTTTTAAAGGTATTTTACTACTGCTTTTAATTTCTGAGAATCCACCTTCAATATTTATAAGCTTATTAAATCCTAATCTATTTAAAATTGAAATGGCAATTACAGACCGATATCCACCAGCACAGTACACATATTGTGCTCTATTTTTGTCAAGCTCTTTATCAGCTAAATAGATATGACTTAAAGGTAAATGCTTCGTGTATTTAAGACTATTTTCATTAAACTCCCCTATTCTTCTAACGTCTAAAAAAGAGCAACTCTCATCAAGCAACTTATTATCATTAACTACTATAGTATTTAGCTTGTTTACTTTTAACCCTTCTTTTTCCCAAGTATCAACACCGCCTTTTATGTATCCTAATACATTATCATAACCAATTCTAGATAAACGAGTAATGGCTTCCTCTTCTCTTCCTACTGGAGTAATTAGAATTATACGCTGATTAATATTTTCTATCAATTCGCCTACCCATGGGGAAAAAGTTCCATCCAAACCAATAAATACTGAATTAATAATATGCTTTGTTGTAAATTCTTCAGGACTTCTAACATCTAAAAAAAGAACATCTTTTATAGCTAAGTAATGTTGATAATGCTCTGCCGTTATAGCCGTCAATCCTTTAGTAAGAATTTCACTTATTGGAGTATTTACTACTTTATTCATCATAGCGTTTTTTGGGAAATATTGTGGAGGAACGGTTAAGCCGTCTAAAACTTGTTCTACAAATTCTTCTTTTGATAATTTTGGATTTAAAGCATAATTAACTTTTTTCTGATTCCCTAAGGTGTCAAAGGTTTCGTTACTCATGTTTTTGCCACAAGCAGAGCCTTTACCATGATTTGGATAAATGATTATATTGTCTGGTAATTTCACAATCACATCTCTAAGTGAATGATATAATTTTGCTGCTAACTCCTCTTTTGTTACTAATGATGAAACAGCTAAATCTGGTCTACCAACATCGCCAATAAATAATGCGTCTCCAGAAAACAAACATTGTTCTTTTCCTGCTTCATCAAATAATAAAAAAGAAGAGGACTCTAATGTATGCCCTGGAGTATGTAATAATTTTAAAGTTATAGCTCCTATTTTAAACTCTTCGTTATCTTGTCCTACATGGAAATCAAAATTGGCTGTTGCTGATGGCCCATAAACTATTGTTGCTCCTGTTTCTCTTGCTAAATCAACATGTCCAGAAACAAAATCCGCATGAAAATGGGTTAAGAAAATATATTTTATACGCGCATTATCAGCGTTTGCCATAGCTATATATGGAGCCGTTTCTCTAAGTGGATCAATAATTACAACTTCTCCTTCAGATTCTACATAATAAGTAGCTTCTGCTAAACATTTGGTATATAATTGTTCTATTTTCATTTGATTCTATTTATATTTCAAATGTAGTTTTAAAGTTCCTTGACAACTATGATATTTATCATACCAAGAAAGTATCAATAACATAATTTTGGATTTGTAGAAATAAATAAACTCGTTTCTGCAGGTGACACATACGGTATACCTAAACCTAAACCTCTAATTATAAATAGCACCCCTATAACTACTACAAATACTGGAATCATTTTCTGTAATTGGTTTCTAAATGTATTAGAAAAAGCATCTTTCACATATATTAAAATGCTTAACAAAGGGACAGTTCCTAATCCATACAAAAACATATATAAGGTAGATTCAAATAGACTTCCCATAGCAATGGCCCCTACAAGAGCTAAATAAACCATACCACAAGGCAGAAACCCATTAAAGAATCCAATTGTGAAAATGGCGTAATAGGATTCTTTTTTAAGGTATAATCCTAGTTGTAATTTTAAGGTATTTAATACCCTAGTTATTGGTGATGCTTTAAAAGTTATTGTATGGCTAATTTTAGGAAAAATAACTAGTAAAATCATTATTGTGCCAATAATAATTGATAGTTGCTGTTGTAATCCTGTTAAAAGCAAGCCTTTTCCTACTAACCCAAATACTGTTCCTAATAGGCTATAAGTAACGATTCTACCTAAATGGTATAATATAATCTGAAAATGTTTTTTAGTAGTATTTGTTTTACTAACCGGTAATAGCATAGCTATAGGACCACACATACCAATGCAATGCAAACTACCCAATAAACCTAGTATGAATCCTGCTAAAACCATTTATAGCATAATTTCTTTTTTAACTAAATAGGCTGTTCCTTGATGTGTAAAATCTATTATAATGTTCCAACGACCACTAACAAGATCTTTTTTCGGTAAAAATAAGATGTTGGAAGAAATTGATAAAGGAATTTCTATATCCAATTTCTTGTTAGATGGTCGATAGAGGAACACTGTTCCATTAATATCATTGGCTACTAAATCGTTCGGAAATTCAATTGTAAGTCCTTCCTTTTTTACAATAACCTCAATAGGCCTCTTTAGCAACTGTAAGTTTTTTTCTTTGTTAATTTCATCTTGAAACTCTAGTTCTTTTTTATAATATTCCTCAGCTACTAAGTCATGGGAATATTTGTCATTAATTGACATTTTAATCACAAAAAATAAAATAAAACTCATAAATAATATTATGGAAATTGTTATTGATGTTCCCCAGTTAATTTTCATATGTATCTTTTTAAAATTTATCTAAACCTTCTCGGTCCAAGGAAATTTGTCGTAGTTGTTTCTATTTTTTTACCATTACAATAAATACCTACACTAATTTTTTCTCTATCCTTATGCAATTCACTTTTGGGTATTTCTACAAACAATGTTCCTGTATTTAGTGTTTGTGCTGCAAGATTAATATCGGATATGCCTACTACTTTTATTTCACCTTTATGTGATAATAATTTAAATTCTAACTGATTGATATCGTCACTAGTTTTATTAACTAACTTATAGGTAAATACATTACTAATAATATTATTTTCCTTCTTTTCATATAACTGTCCAGGTAATTTAATTAGTGTTGCCTCTATATCATTGCGAAGGAATAACATTACACTCATAACAACTGATAAGAGTATTAAAACAGCGCTGTATGCTTTTTGTCTTTTGGAAAAAACAGTTTGCTCTCCCTTATTAATATTATCTTCAGATGCAAAGCGTATTAATCCTTTAGGTAAATTTACCTTCTCCATCATAAAATCACACGCATCAATACATGCAGTACAATTAACACACTCTAGTTGGGTCCCATTTCTTATGTCTATACCAGTTGGACAAACCTGAACACATTGGTCACAGTCAATACAATCACCTTTTCCTGTGGTTGCTCTATCTTCATTCTTTTTAAATTTAGCTCTTCCTTCCTTTTTTTCTCCACGTACATAGTCGTATGCAATATTGATAGTCTTATTATCTAACAAAACCCCTTGTAACCTCCCGTACGGACAAGCAATAATACATACCTGTTCCCTAAACCACGAAAACACACAAAAAAAGACTGTTGTAAAAAGTAATAGTGTTAATAAAGTACTTATATGTAATAGAGGCTCTATGAAAATATAACTAATCAATACATCTCCACCAATAAAGTAGGCTAAAAACACATTGGCTATTATAAATGATATGATAAAAAAGAGCACCCATTTTAAACCACGCTTTATAATTTTTTCTGTTGTCCATTTTTGCTTATCTAATCGTATTTGTGCGCCTCTATCCCCTTCTATAGCATATTCAATTTTACGGAATACCATTTCCATAAAAATTGTTTGTGGACAAATCCAACCACAAAATATCCGACCAAAAATAACCGTAAATAGCACCACAAATAACACCCCAATAATCATTGCCATTACTAGCAAATGAAAATCTTGTGGCCAAAAAGGAAACCCGAAAATATTAAACTTTCTATCTATTACATTAAAGAGTAAAAATTGGTTTCCGTTAATTTTTAAAAAAGGAAAAGAAAACAAACACAATAATAAACCCCAACTTATTTGTGTTCGATATTTATAAAACCTACCTGATGGTTTTTTAGCGTAAATCCAATTCCGTTTACCGTCATCGGTAATCGTCCCTATAGAATCTCTAAATACTTCTTTTCCTTGATTTGACATCGAATCTAACTTAACGAACTTGTAAGGTATCCACCTTAATAATTCCTTTTACTTCTTTAGTTTCACTTGTTTTAATCGCTGTGTTTACCCATAATTCTCCTTCTGGTTTTTTAGCACCGGCAGGATTTGTTCCTTCCAAAGTCAGTATGTATGATGCTACTTGTTGTATTTTCGAGGGTTTTAATCCTTTTTTTGACCAAGCTTCCATTCCTTTTGATGGTCGTCCTCCTTGAGAGATGGTTTTAAACACATTTTTAATTCCTCCTCCTAACACCCAATACTCATCCGTCAAGTTAGGACCAATCCCTCCTGCTCCATCTGGTTTATGACATACCGCACAATTTTGAATAAATATTTCCTTACCAGCGGTAATATCTGCAACTTCTGTTAAAGCGACCACCGTTGTATAGTCTACTAAATCTTTAGCTGTTTTTTTATATTCCTCTATATCAATTCTTGCTTGCTCCATTTCCGTTTCAAACTCTTGTGATTGAGTTTCCCCTCCAAACACATGGTATTTTGCCATATATACTACTGCAAATACAATTGTTGCATAAAACCCCCATACCCACCATGGTGGTAATGCATTATCCAGCTCCTTAATACCGTCATAATTATGATTCAAGATTATTTCATCTTCTTGATCAATTGGTATGGCATTGGTAGCCTCTTTATAAAACTTAGAAATCCAAGAAGGCTTTTTCGCTGCTGCTTTCAATTTCTCCTTTTGTTCTTCATTAGTAAGCAATCGCCAAGCAATAGTATTAATAGCAGCATTACAAGCTTCAAAAGTAATAATGACCAATAATATTAAAGTAAGTAAGCCTAATACTTCAGGATACTTCATGAAAGCTGGTAAATCACCTGAATCAATAAAATACTCTAGTAGTAATGCTGATCCAAAAAAGAACACCGGGATTCTTATATATGCTGGAAAATATTTTTTCATGAATTATTTTTTTAATTATCTAATGGTAATTGACTTACTTTATCGATATAAGTTTTTTTTGATTTGAGAACCCACCAAAACAACATGACGAAAAAACCAAAAAATATAAGTAAGGAAATAATTGGGTAAATTTCTATCCCTTCAATGCTTGTCATATGGTGTTTTATAAATTTCAACATAATTATTTGGTTTTAGTTTGAACAATTTCCTTTACTTTAATATCGGTACCTAAACGCTGTAAATAAGCTATGAGAGCAATTATTTCTCTATCTTTTAAGGGGACAAAATTATCACCTAGTTCAGCTTCTTCTTCCTTAAAAGAGATATTAATATCCTCATTTAATAATAAATCATTTGCAATTTCGGTAGCTTGATCCGATACTAATTTGTCTACATTAGCTATTTCACTTTCAGTATATGGAACTCCTAATGTTACCATAGCTTCCAGCTTAGTTTTTGTTAAACTATAGTCTTGCTTGTCAGAAATTAACCAAGTATATCTTGGCATCAATGATTTTTCTTCAATAGCTTGTGGATCATACATATGATTAAAATGCCATACATTTGATTTTAAACCTCCTTCACGATGTAAGTCCGGACCTGTTCGTTTTGAACCCCATAAAAATGGATGGTCATATACAAATTCTCCTGCCTTAGAGTATTCCCCATAGCGTTCTACTTCTGAACGGAAGGGCCTTATCATTTGTGAGTGACAGGACACACAACCCTCCCTAATATATAGGTCTCTCCCTTCTAATTCTAAAGGGGTATATGGTTTTACACTAGTTATTGTTGGTATATTGGAATCAATCATTATCGTTGGTACAATTTGAATAATTCCTCCAATTAAAATTGCTACTGTTGCTAGGATAGATAATTGCACTGGTTTACGTTCTAGCCATACGTGAAAAGTTTCTCCTCGTAACCGTCCTCTTCCAATTTTTTGTAATGCTGGTGCTTCCGCTAATTCATCAGTAACTTCCGAACCAGATCTTATGGTTTTAACCATATTGAATAGCATAACAAATGCTCCTGATATATAAAGTGACCCTCCAATAGCGCGCATCCAATACATTGGCTTAATTTCTACCACCGTATCTATAAAGCTATACACTAATGTTCCCTCTGGAGAAAACTGTTTCCACATTTCTGCCTGTACAAATCCAGCTACATACATTGGTAATGCATATAATATGATACCAAGTGTTCCTAACCAAAAGTGTGTGTTCGCTAATTTTATAGAATGTAGATTAGTTTTAAATATTCTAGGCACCATCCAATATATCATACCAAAGGTTAAGAAACCATTCCAAGCTAAAGCTCCAACATGTACGTGGGCAATAATCCAATCAGTATAATGAGCAATAGCATTTACATTTTTTAAGGCCAATAACGGACCTTCAAATGTCGCCATACCGTAACCAGTAATGGCAACTACCATGAATTTTAATACTGGGTCAACACGTACTTTATCCCACGCCCCTCTTAAAGTTAACAATCCATTAATCATACCTCCCCAAGAAGGTGCTAACAACATTATGGAAAATGCAACCCCTAAATTTTGTGCCCAATCTGGTAAAGCTGTATATAATAAATGATGCGGACCAGCCCAGATATAAATAAATATCAGCGACCAAAAGTGAACTATTGATAATTTGTATGAATATACAGGTCTATCAGCAGCCTTTGGTACAAAATAGTACATCAATCCTAAGAAAGGAGTTGTTAAAAAGAAGGCTACTGCATTATGACCATACCACCATTGTACCAAAGCATCCTGCACACCTGCATAAATAGAATAACTTTTTAAGAAAGAGACAGGTAATTCTAGGTTATTAAAAATATGTAATACCGTAACAGTAATAAAAGTTCCCAAATAAAACCAAATAGCAACATACAAGTGTCGTTCTCTTCGCCTTAAAATTGTCCAAATCATGTTTACTCCAAAAGCAACCCAAACTAAGGCAATAGCAATATCTATAGGCCATTCAAGCTCAGCATATTCTTTACTTGAAGTATAGCCTAAAGGCAAGGTTATTGCGGCTGAAACTATAATTGCTTGCCAACCCCAGAAGTTAAATTTACTTAAAATATCACTTGCCATTCTAGCTTTAAGTAAACGTTGTAATGAGTAATACACCCCCGCAAATATGGCGTTACCCACAAAAGCAAAAATTACCGTATTGGTATGTAATGGTCTTAATCTACCAAAACTTAACCATGGAATACCGTCGGTTATATTCGGGAAAATAAATAATAGTGCTAGTAATAAACCAACACTCATACCTACTATACCCCATAATATGGTGGCGTAGATAAAGTTTTTTACAATTTTGTTGTCATAGTAAAATTGCTGTAGTTCCATAAAGTTTTACGATTTGTTGTTTTTTTCAGGAGATTTTACAACTATTTCATCATCAAAAAGCATTCGTACTGAAGGTGTGTACGAGTCATCATACTGTCCGCTTTTTACTGCATATATAAATGCTACAAAAAACAAAACCGCTATAATAATACTTATGGTGATTAAAATGTATATTACTCCCATATCTTAATTTTTACCTTTGACAAAGGTATAATAGGTGCTTAGGAGAAACTATGACTGTTGTTAGGTAAAAACATGATATTTATCATGTTTTTGTTCTTTGCTATATAAAATAAATAAAGAGAACTTTAATTAAACAAATACATTATTTGTGTGGGTTATATTTGCCTTTATTACTAGAGGGTTTTAATTATTTGTTTCGTTAACTCAGTAGATTTTGAGGCATTAACTCAAGTAAATTATTTGATTTATTTTAAGCATCAAAAACAATCGGAGTTAAACACTTGATTTACAGTGAATTAAATGCTTGAGCTATTTAATTTACTCTTTTTAACCATAATATTTGACCATATTGTAACAAAAGTAACTACTGATATCGAACTTAACGGCATTAAAATCGCCGCTATAATTGGTGATAAATTACCCGTTACAGCATAAGACAAGCCTACTATATTATATAAAAATGAAAGTACAAAACTAGCTATAATTAATTGTCTTGCTTGAGTTCCTATACTTAATAAACTAGGTATCTTCTCAAATTTTGTTGCATCAATAATGGCATCACATGCAGGGGAAAATACATTTACATTTTCTGCTATTACAATACCTACATTACTTTGTGCCAATGCGCCTGAATCATTTAATCCGTCACCTACCATAAGTACTTGTTCGCCTTTTTCTTGTAATTCTTTTATAAAATGTAGTTTATCTTCTGGTTTTTGCTGAAATAGCAATTGGGTCTCTTTTGGTAATGTCTTTTCTAGATATTTTTTTTCTCCTTCATTATCACCTGACAACACTACTAACTTATATTTTTTATTCAACTTTTCAAAAATTGGTAATACTCCACTTCTGTATTTATTTTTGAATGTATACTTTCCTAAAATAATAGCATCCTTATTTACATATACATTCGTTTCACTTGTAATACCATCAACTAATCCAACAAATGGTGCAGATCCAATTTTCAAAATCTTTTCATTTACAGTTCCTGTGATACCTTTTCCCATTGTTTCTGTAAAATTAGCTACATCCAAAATATCTTTCGGGCCTAAATGCTCATATAACATTCTGCTTAATGGATGATTCGAAGCTCTTAATACCGATTTTATAGCAACTAAATCTTCTTCAAACAATTCAACTCCTTCGTATAGAATGTCACTTTCTTGGCTTTGTGTTAGTGTTCCTGTTTTATCAAATACCACAGTTGTGATTTTTGATAATGACTCAATAACTTCTGTATTTTTTAAATAGAGTTTATGTTTACCCAAAATACGTAAGACATTTCCCAAAGTAAATGGCGCAGATAACGCCAATGCACAAGGACATGCTACTATTAATACTGCAGAAACTGCATTTATTACCACAGTACTATCAACAACAAACCAATATAGAGCAGTTATAAAAGTAATTGCTAAAATTATAACTGTAAAATATTTACTAATACTGTCAGTGATCGTTTCTAATTTGTCTTGCTTGTTAATTTTAAACACATCATTATCCCATAATTGCGTTAAATAACTTTGTGATATCGATTTTGTTGCCTCTACTTCTAATATTCCTTCAGTTTGTTTACCACCTGCAAACAACTTATCTCCATATGTTTTTTTAATCGGTTTTTCTTCCCCAGTAACAAAACTATAATCTATACGAGCTTCTCCTTTAATTAAAATGGCATCAACCGGAATCAATTCTTCATTTCTAACCAATAGCCTATCCCCTTTTTTAATCTCTTGTACAGGTATAGCACTTTCCTCTTCTCCATTAATTTTTGTAACAGCTATTGGGAAATACGATTTATAATCACGCTCAAAGGATAAGAAACTATAGGTTTTTTGTTGAAAAAACTTCCCTAATAATAAAAAGAAAACCAATCCACACAGACTGTCTAAAAAACCTTGACCAGTATGTGTTGTTATATCATAAGTACTTCTAATAAACAATACTAAAATCCCTAATGCAATCGGTACATCTATATTTAAAATTTTATGTTTCAGTCCTTTATAAGCAGATATAAAATAATCTTGCGCTGCATAAAAAACCACAGGTAATGAAAACACCAACATAATTTGATGAAAAAACAACTTGTATTGGTTAAGCCAAAACTCATTTAATTCAAAATACTCAGGAAAAGATAGAAACATTACATTTCCAAAAGCAAACCCAGCAGTAACTAATTTAAATAATAATGAATGATCTATTTTATGATTCTTCTTTTTTGAATCATCCAAACTTATATAGGGTTCATATCCTATACTACATAAGAGTTCCACAACTTGTTTTAAACTTATGGTTGCTAAGTTGTATGTAATTCGAACTGTTTTTTTAGGGAAATTTACTTGAGTTGTAACAATCTTTACATTCAGTTTGTTTAGGTTTTCTAACACCCAAATACATGAACTACAATGAATATGTGGAACATATAAATTAACAATTTGAATAGTTTCATCATCAAATTCTATCAAACTACTAATGATTTCTTTATTTTCTAAATAATCATATTTTCCTTGTAAGGCTTCAGGAGCTATACCAGGTGATTTTTCAATATCATAATATTTCGTTAATGCACTCTGATTTAGTATTTCATATACAGTTTTACATCCATTACAACAAAATACCTTTTCATCAAATTGAATATAAATAGCATTCATATCACCACAATGATAACAATACTCTTTTTCCATAATTTATTTTTACCGAGTACAAATATCATTCTACTTAACATTTGTAACAATGATATTTGTCATATTTATAATACCTTTGTATAATATTCGTATACTCATGAAGTGCCAACAATGTATTATCAGACATTTTAATAGTTTTAAATCTTTATCAACGGAAGAATTAACTTGTATTTCAGATGCTAAATCAGAAGTTTCATTTAAAAAAGGACAAGTAGTATTTACTGAAGGTTCTACTATTAATGGAGTGTTTTGTGTGAAATCGGGAAAATGTAAATTATCTAAACTCAATAGTAATGGTAAAGAGCAAATTGTCCGATTCATGAAAGGCGGTGATGTTTTAGGATATCGGTCAGTAATAGTTGGAGAACCTGTAACCTTAACAGTAACGGCATTAGATGAAATGAAAGCATGTTTCATTCCGAAATCAGATATTATGGAAGCTTTGGAGAGAAACCCAAAATTTATCATGGATATGATGAAAACGGCATGTGCAGATTTAAAGGATGCTAATATGACCATATCTAAAATGGCTCAAAAATCTGTTAAGGAACGTTTAGCCGATAGTTTATTATTTCTTGAAGAGACCTTTAGTACTACTGAAGATGGGTATATTGATATTCAATTAAGTAGAGAAGAAATTTCTAGTATTATAGGTACAGCTACCGAATCAGCAATACGCTTATTGTCTGAACTTAAAAAAGAAAAAATAATTAACCTTAAAGGGAAAAATATTAAAATAATTGATTTTAAAAAGCTTAAAAATATTTCTGAAGGTTTTTAAGTCTTAATTTTATTATATGATAGCTGATAAATATCATATTTTACATTGAATAGGTGTTGTTATTTTGTTTATTAAACATCGTAACAATGTCTATAAAAAATATACGTAAAGAAGTAATGCAAACACTCGAAAAAAATATTGATGTGTTTGTAGATAAGTTTCTAATACCAGTTGAAGAAATTTGGCAGCCTACAGATTTTTTACCAAACTCTCAAAAAGATACCTTTTTTGAAGAAGTTCTAGAAATTAGAGAGTTATCCAAAGATTTAAATGATGATTTCTGGGTGGTAATGATTGGTGATATGATTACAGAAGAAGCTTTACCTACATATGAATCTTGGTTATTGGATTTAGATGGAGTGCAACAGGATCCTGATAATGGGTGGGCAAAATGGATAAGGGCTTGGACTGCGGAAGAAAATCGTCATGGTGATGTGTTAAATAAATACTTATATTTATCTGGACGAGTAGATATGCGTGAAGTTGAAATTTCTACACAACATTTAATTTCCGATGGTTTTGATATTGGTACAGCAACTGATCCATATAAAAACTTTGTGTATACTAGTTTTCAAGAGTTAGCAACTTATGTTTCCCATAATAATGTAGCCAAAATAGCTCGTAAAAACGGGCATAATGCCTTAGCTAAAATGTCAAAAATAATTGCTGGAGATGAAATGCGTCATCATATCGCTTACTCTGAGTTTGTTAAGGAAATTTTTAAGATTG
>JABSPO010000054.1 GCA_013214625.1 Flavobacteriaceae bacterium | reverse complement strand
ATTTTTCACAACACAACTAACAACACAACTAAAATGAAAATTAAAAAAGTACTGGTAGCCAATAGAGGAGAAATTGCTATTCGAATTTTTAGAGCATGTACAGAAATCAATGTAAAAACTGTAGGGATTTATACCTATGAGGATCGGTATTCTTTGCATCGATATAAAGCGGATGAATCATACCAAATAGGGAATGATAATGAGCCTTTAAAACCTTATTTGGATATTGATGTGATTGTTCAGGTGGCAAAAGAAAATGGAGTAGATGCTATCCATCCAGGGTATGGTTTCTTGTCTGAAAATGCAAATTTTGCACAGAAGTGTGCAGATAATGGTATTATTTTTATTGGTCCCAAAGTATCAGTACTAAAATCCTTAGGAGATAAAATTAAAGCTAAAGAGGTTGCTGTTGCTAATAATATTCCAATTATCAAAAGTAATGAACTGCCTTTAGAAAATATTGAAATAGCTTTAAGTGAAGCCAAAATTATCGGGTATCCCGTTATGTTAAAGGCAGCTTCTGGAGGAGGAGGAAGAGGAATGCGTGTGATTAGAAGTGATGAGCAATTAATGAGTGCTTATCATGAAAGTAAACGAGAAGCTTTAAATGCTTTTGGTGATGATACAGTGTTTTTAGAGAAGTTTGTGGAGAATCCCAAACATATAGAAATTCAAATTGTAGCCGATAACCATGGTAATACGGTACATTTATTTGAAAGAGATTGTTCTGTACAACGCCGTTATCAAAAAGTAATTGAATTTGCTCCCTCATTTGGATTAAGTGATAATACTAAAAATGCATTATATGACTACGCATTAGCAATTTGTAAAGCTGTAGACTATAATAATATTGGAACTGTAGAGTTTTTGGTAGATGACGATGGTTCAATATATTTCATTGAAGTTAATCCAAGAATCCAAGTAGAGCACACAGTTACTGAGGTGATTACCGGTATTGATATTGTAAAAGCACAATTATTTATTGCTGGAGGATATAAATTAACTGATGATCAAATAAAAATACCAAATCAAGACGCTATTAAAATAAATGGCTATGCACTACAATGTAGAATAACAACAGAGGATCCTGCAAATGATTTTAAACCAGATTACGGTACTATTTCTACTTACAGAAGTGCAGCAGGTTTTGGGATACGTTTAGATGCAGGAAGTTTATATCAAGGAGTAACAATTTCTCCATTTTTCGATTCTATGTTAGTAAAGGTAACTGCTAGTAGTAGAACTTTAGATGGTGCTTGCCGAAAAATGAGGAGGGCAGTAGCTGAATTCAGAATTCGTGGTGTAAAAACCAATATGCCATTTCTAGACAATATATTAAAACATCAAACTTTTAGAAAAGGAAAGGTAACAGTTAACTTCATTAAAAATGAACCAAATTTATTTATTTTTAAAACTCCTCGTAATAGAGCGACTAAATTAGTTACTTATTTAGGTGATGTAATTGTAAATGGAAATACTGATGTTAAAAATATAAACCCGAACAAAACATTTGTGTTACCAAAAGTTCCAAAGTTTGATGCTACAGCATCATATACTGAAGGGACGAAAGATTTATTAACAAAATTAGGACCTGATAAATTCTCAGAGTGGTTAAAAAATGAAAAGAAAATTCATTATACGGATACTACTATGAGGGATGCGCATCAAAGTTTACTGGCAACTCGTATGCGTACTTATGATATGCTTAAAGTAGCAGAAGGTTTTGCTAAAAACCATCCAGAAGTATTTAGTATGGAAGTATGGGGAGGAGCTACTTTTGATGTGTGTTTACGTTTTCTACAAGAAAACCCTTGGGAGCGTTTAGAGCAATTACGTAAAGCAATGCCTAATGTATTGTTACAAATGCTTATTAGAGGATCTAATGGTGTAGGATATACCGCTTATCCAGATAATTTAATAGGTAAGTTTGTAGAACAATCTTGGGAAAAAGGTGTAGATCTTTTTAGAATATTCGATTCACTAAACTGGATGAAATCTATTGCGCCTTGTATCGAGCATGTGCGTACTAGAACGCAAGGTTTGGCAGAAGGTTCTATTTGTTATACGGGAGATATTTTAGATCCTAAAAATAAAAAATACAATTTAAAATATTATGTCAATTTAGCGAAGGAGATAGAAGGAGCTGGAGCACATATTTTAGGAATAAAGGACATGGCAGGTTTACTTAAACCGTATGCCGCTTATGAGTTAATTTCTGCTTTAAAAGCTGAATTAAAAATACCGATTCACTTACATACTCATGATACATCGTCAATTCAATCAGCTACTTATTTAAAAGCAGTAGAAGCTGGAGTAGATGTACTGGATGTTGCTTTAGGAGGGTTATCAGGCTTAACTTCGCAGCCAAACTTTAATTCAATAGTAGAAATGCTAAAGTTTCATGAAAGAGAAAATAAATTGAATGTTGATTCATTAAATGAATATTCTAACTATTGGGAAACAGTACGAGAATACTATTATCCGTTTGAGTCGGGATTAAAAGCTGGTTCTGGAGAAGTGTTTAAGCATGAGATTCCAGGGGGGCAGTATTCTAATTTAAAACCTCAAGCACAAGCATTAGGCTTAGAAGATCGTTTTCATGAAATTACACGAATGTATAGTGATGTAAATCAGCTTTTCGGTGATATCGTAAAAGTGACTCCAAGCTCTAAGGTTGTTGGGGATATGGCTCAGTATTTAGTGAGTAATAATTTAACAGTGCAAGATGTTTTAGAGCGTGGTGATACGATTTCTTTTCCGCAATCGGTAATTAGTTTTTTTAAGGGGGATTTAGGACAGCCAGTTGGAGGTTTTCCTAAAGAATTACAAAAACTAATATTGAAAGATCAAGTGGCATATACGGATAGGCCTAATGCACATTTAGCAGCTTTAAATATAGAAGAAGAGTATCAAGAGTTTTTAAATATTTTTGATAAAGAAATGGGACGTGCTACTGATATTACTGATTTCTTATCGTATAAATTATACCCTAAGGTTTTCTTAGATGCGTATAATAAGCATTTGAAATATGGGAATTTAATGAATCTACCTACCAAAAATTTCTTTTATGGAATGGAAAGAGGGGAAGAAATTACAGTTGAAATAGATAAGGGAAAAACACTTTTAATAAGTTTAGATTCTGTAGGAAGACCAAATGAAGATGGTATGGTGACCGTATATTTTAAAGTTAATGGACAGTCAAGAAGTGTGAAAATTAAAGATGCATCCATTAAAGTAGATAAAGTAGTACATGCTAAGGCAGAAAAAGGAAACGATAAACATATAGGAGCACCTTTGCAAGGGATGCTTTCCGAAGTATTGGTTAAAAATGGAGAGAAAGTAGTTAAAAATCAAGCGTTATTTATTATTGAAGCAATGAAAATGGAAACGACTATTACTGCTATTTCGGATACTGTTATAGAAAATGTTGTACTGCAATCTGGCGTGATGGTGAATTCAGATGATCTAATAGTTGTGTTGAGTTAGTGTTGAGTTTTGGAATAATAAAAGCCCTTATTTACAATAAATAAGGGCTTTTTAATATGTAGTTTGTTCTCGATACAATTTTCATTCCGTTACACTATATGAAAATCAATCGAACTGACGATAAAATCGTAAATTAGCTATAGTACCTTGTCAAAGTTTTATGAAAGTCAGATGTTTAAAATACTTCGCTAGACTCTGCACAGGATAAGCTCAATATGACACTTTAATTTACTTTTTGAAATATTAATTTATTTTTTGTGTCCAGTTAAAAATATCCTCAGTTTCATTGTATTGTATATCTAATAATTTCCCTTTTAACATAGTAGAATATGCATTATCTAATTTAGGTAAATCATAATGATAATCTTTATAGCCTACACCGGTAATAGGTACTACTACAGCAGCAGTTCCTGTTCCAAAAATTTCTTTTAGCTCGCCTTTTTTAGCGGCTTCAATTACTTCTACAACACTAACTTTACGCACTTCTACTTTTAATCCTTCTTTTTCAGCAAGCGCAATAATACTTTTTCTAGTAACCCCATCTAATATTCTGTCGTCAGTAGGAGCGGTTACTAAAGTATCTCCAATTCTGAAAAATACATTCATAGTTCCAGCTTCCTCTAAATATTCATGTGTAGAGTTCGTCCAGATAATTTGTTGGTATCCTTCTTCATTAGCTTTTTGGGTTGGGTAAAACTGTGCAGCATAATTACCTGCAGCTTTAGTTGCTCCAACACCACCATTAGCAGCTCTTGAATAATGATCAGATATTTTTACTTTTACATCACCTCCTTTATAGTACGCTTGTACTGGAGTACAGATAATCATAAACTTATACTCCTCAGCAGGAGCTGCTGAAACACCAGCTTGTGTAGCGAAAATAAACGGACGTATGTATAATGTGTTACCTCTTCCTGGAACAACCCATTCACGATCCATATCCAATAAGGTTTTTAGACCTTCCATGAATATATCTTTAGGAATTTCTGGCATTGCTAGTCTGTGTGAAGAAAAACAAATTCTTTTCCAATTTTCTTCGGGTCTAAAAATCCAAACATCACTATTCTCATCCTTGTACGCTTTCATACCTTCAAAAGCAGCTTGTCCGTAATGGAAAACTCTAGCAGAAGGATCTAATTGTAAAGATTGGTAAGGTGTGATTTCTGGTTGTTGCCATTTACCATCTTTAAAATCACAAGAAAACATATGATCAGTGTAAACCGTCCCAAATGCTACATTATCTAAATCAATTGATTCAAATTTTGATTTATCAACGCGTGTAATTTTAATATCGGTAGTTATCGTCATTGTATTGGTTTTTATGTTTTGCGAAATTAGTGAATTAATACTTTTTTTAAGACTAATGTTTGGTTAAATTTGTATGTAAAGGAAAACCTTTGGCTATAAAGGTTAATTAATAATTTTGAACTTTGAAAAGAGAAATAATCATTACTTCGGACGGATCAACGTCTATAAACTTACCAGAATTGAATGAACAGTATCATTCAAAAAAAGGAGCTATTCAAGAGGCGTATCATGTTTTTATTAGGATGGGATTGGATTTGTTTTCAGATAAAGTTGCTATTTTAGAAATTGGTTTTGGGACGGGATTAAATGCGTATATAACTTTCCTTGAAAGTGAACGTAGGAATATGATTGTTGATTATACTGGAATTGAAGCATACCCAGTAATACAGGAAGAAATTGCAGGCTTAAACTATGTAAGTCAGCTAGATGCTGAGGAGTATAGAAACGTATTTGAAGATTTTCATAACACGGAATGGGAAGCCAAACAAACCATATCTAAGCGATTTTCATTAACGAAAAGAAAACAATTTTTTAATGATATAGTAGATGATAATAGTCACGACTTGATTTATTATGACGCGTTTGGATCACGAGTGCAACCAGAATTATGGGGAGAAGAAATTTTCACTATAATGTATAAAGCATTAAAAAAGGATGGAGTGTTAGTTACTTATGCAGCCAAAGGAAGTGCTCGTAGAGCGATGGAAGCAGTAGGGTTTACTGTAGAGCGATTGGCAGGACCTCCAGGAAAACGTGAGATGTTAAGAGCAAGGAAAATTATTGAATAATATTATAGGAGGTTCTTTTATAATTATATTAGCTGTAAGCTGAAAAAAGCGAATAATAATGACATTAGATAGAAAGAAACATTGGGAAACAGTTTATAAGACTAAAGATCCTGACCAAGTAAGTTGGACGCAAGAAACACCGAAAACTTCACTTAAATTAATAAATTCATTCGGACTAAAGAAAACTGCGAAAATAATAGATATTGGTGGTGGAGACAGTACACTTGTGGATTTCTTGCTTGATGAAGGTTTTGAAAACATTACCGTACTTGATATTTCGGCTAAGTCACTTGAGAAAGCAAAAAATAGACTTGGAGCAAAAGCAAATAAAGTAAGTTGGATTGTAAGTGATATTACTGAATTTGAACCGAAAATGACTTATGATGTTTGGCATGACAGAGCTACCTTTCATTTTCTCACAACAACTGAACAAATAAAAAAATACCTAAAAACTGCAAGAAAATCTGTGAACGGATTCTTGATAATCGGAACTTTTTCACAAAATGGACCTGAAAAATGTAGCGGACTTGAAATAAAGCAATACAATGAAAAGGAATTAACATCGGAATTGAAAGATGGATTTGACAAAATTAAATGTATAACAGAGGATCATTTAACACCTTTTAATACTAAACAGAATTTTTTGTTTTGTAGTTTTAAAAGACAATTGTTCTGAAAACAGTTGGCAAGAATACCTATAAACAAGACGTTTTTGGGTGTGTAATCCGGAGACGTAAGTGTATCTTTTACATAGTCGCCAAATCTTTTAATTTACTCACCTTAATTTAGAGGTATTCATGATTTAAAATATTCATTTTTATAAAACGAGAAACTATAATCAAAACCTAGTCATGATTTTACTCTTACTTCATATATAAAAAATGAAAATATTAATCACAGGAGCAACAGGTTTAGTTGGGCAACATTTGGTTACACATTTGTTAAGTGAAGGGCATGAAATTAACTTTTTAACCAGCAGAAGAAAAGCAATAGATTCCTTGCCCAATTGTTCAGGTTTTTATTGGGATATTGAAAAACAAATAATAGACACTTCCTGTATAGATGGAGTAACAAAAATTATTCATTTAGCGGGAGCAAGTGTTTCTAAACGTTGGAATACGTCATACAAAAAAGAAATTATTGAGAGTAGAGTTGCTTCTTCAAAATTACTGTATCAAACATTAAAGAATTATACCCATGAAGTCACCCAGTTTATTTGTGCAAGTGCCATAGGTATTTATAAACATTCCTATTCAACAGTGTATAATGAAGATTCACGTGTGTTCTCTGAAGGTTTTTTAGGGGAAGTAGTACAAAAATGGGAAGCCTCTGCTAGTGTGTTTTCGGATATAAGTGTTAAAGTTGTTAAAGTTCGTATTGGAGTTGTTTTAACTAAAAAAGGAGGAGCATTACAAAAAATGAAACAGCCAATTACTATGGGTTTTGGTGCGTCATTAGGTTCTGGAAAACAATACATGAGTTGGATTCATATAGAGGATTTAGTAAAGTTTTTTTCATTTCTTATAACTAAAAATAAAGAAGGAGTATTTAATGCGGTAGCACCAAATCCAGTTACAAATTCAGAGCTCACAAAAATTTTAGCAAAAAAATCAAAAAAGCCTTTGTTGCTACCAAATATCCCGAAATTTATATTGAAACTACTATTGGGAGAAATGCATGAGATAGTGTGTGAAAGTCAAAATGTATCTTCAAATAAAATTAAAGGATTTCGATTTCAGTATGAAAAACTAGACGAAGCCTTAACGGATTTGTTATAATCGTCTGTTTTTAACATCATTTCATTGTAAAACCAACTTTAATAGTCACTTGCCATCTTTCAATAGCTCCGTCTACAATAGAGCCTCTTGTTTCAACAACTTCAAACCATCTTAAGTTTTTAATAGAACTGGACGCTCTTGATAATGCGTTTTTTACTGCATCATCACTAGATTTATCTGATGTACCAATAATTTCAACTTTCTTATAAATATGATCTTCCATGATAAATAATGTTTAATTGTTAATCTACATAAAGTTACAAATTAATCATCTTTTAAACAAGGTGTAATGAGTTGACTTAGAGTAGTTTTTTTTTCTATAAAATATTAATTGCTCAATTTAAATTATGTGTGCTTTTATAAAACGATGAATATTTATTAGTATTTTTTTATTTTCAATAACCGAAGTTTGGTTTTTTAAATAAGGGGAGATATTAAGGATAATTAACAGTTTAATAATATCAATTAAATTTCTAAGGATTTATAAGTAAATTGAGTAATTTTTTATTTAGTTGAGTTTAAAAAACGTAGTACATCTTTAGTTACGGTTATATTTAATAGCGATAAATAAAATGAAAAGGCTTGGGGCAACTTGATTGGGTAAACAATTTTATATAGTGGTTTTTTGAATTTTAATTGGCACAAGAAACCTTTATTTTAGCAGAATAGGGGGGCTTATTCTTTTATGGGGCATATAACTTTGTTTTTTTGATGACAAATTGGCATTTCACCAGAAATGGCAATACTTTTGCCTACTTAAAATTGTAACAAGAAAAATTATTCATTAGAAATGAGTACAGAAGATATACAAAAAGAAGAGATTAAAGATCAAGTAGAAGATCAAAACACGGAAACTACTGAAGTAGATGAGCAAAAAGAAGATGTTGTTGAATTGTCTGTAGAAGAACAATTAACGGCTGATTTGGCAAGTGAAAAGGATAAGTTTTTACGTTTGTTTGCGGAGTTTGAAAACTACAAAAAAAGAACGTCTAAAGAACGTATTGAATTATTTAAAACGGCAAATGCTAATGTAATGCAAGCAATGTTACCCGTTTTAGATGATTTAGACAGGGCTTGGATTGAAATAGAAAAAAGTAAAGATGACAACTTAATAAAAGGTATTGAGTTAATAAGTACAAAGCTTAGAGCAACTTTAAAAGAAAAAGGGCTTGAAGTTTTAGACGTTAGAAAAGGAGATGTTTTTAACGCTGATTTCCATGAAGCAATTACTCAAATACCTGCACCATCTGATGATTTAAAAGGAAAAATTATTGATGTAATTGAGAATGGGTACAAGTTAGGTGAAAAGATTATTCGTTTTCCTAAAGTTGTTATCGGACAATAAACGCAAAGTGTCATTCTCATGAAAATGGGAATCTAAAAAGAATATTCCTGTAATTTGGAATTACAAAAAGTACAAAATGGCGAAAAAAGATTATTACGACATACTTGGGGTTTCTAAAGGAGCTACTGCTAAAGAGATAAAAAAAGGCTATAGAAAAATGGCCGTTAAATACCATCCAGATAAAAACCCTGGGAATGCTGCTGCAGAAGAAAGTTTTAAAGAAGCTGCAGAAGCATACGAAGTACTTAGTGACGATAATAAAAAAGCAAAATACGATCGACATGGTCACGCAGCATTTGACGGCGGCGGTGGTTTCGGTGGTGGTGGCGGCTTCGGCGGCGGAGGAATGAATATGGATGACATCTTTAGTCAATTCGGCGACATCTTTGGTGGTGGCGGAGGTGGCTTCGGTGGAGGAGGATCAAGACAACCAAGAGTAAAAGGAAGTAATTTACGTATTAGAGTGTCACTTACACTTGAAGAAATTGCTAATGGAGTAGAAAAGAAAATTAAAGTTAAACGTAAAGTACAGGCTTCAGGAACAACATATAAAACATGTATTACATGTAATGGAGCTGGACAAGTAATGCGTGTTACCAATACTATTTTAGGTCGTATGCAAACTGCCGCTACTTGTAATGCATGTGGTGGTGCTGGTCAGCAAATAGATGAAAAAGCTCCCGGTACAGATGCACACGGATTAGAAACAGCAGAAGAAACAGTTTCAGTTAAAATACCTGCAGGTGTTGTTGAAGGAATGCAGTTGAAGGTATCTGGTAAAGGGAATGATGCTCCAGGAAATGGAGTGACAGGAGACTTGTTAGTCCTTATTGAAGAGAAAGATCATGCTGAATTAAAACGTGAAGGTGATAATTTACATTACGATTTATATGTAAGTGTACCTGATGCAATTTTAGGGATTTCTAAGGAGATAAATACAGTAACTGGTAAAGTTAGAATTAAATTAGATGCTGGAATTCAGTCTGGTAAAATATTACGTTTACGAGGAAAAGGAATTCCGAGTATTAACGGATACGGAAAAGGTGATTTGTTAGTACATGTAAATGTATGGACTCCACAAGAGCTGAATAAAGAGCAAAGAACTTTCTTTGAAAACATGAGAGAGGATGATCACTTTACGCCTAATCCAAAAGAGAATGATTCATCTTTCTTTGACAAAGTAAAAGATATGTTTTCTTAAAACATGCTGAATCAATATCCTCGGTGGAAGTATTTGAGGTTTTGAATTAACAATACATTTCCGATTGAGGATATCCTCGGGGAATTAAACCCTCTGTTGGGATTAAATATATAAAAACCTCGAAGTATCTTCGAGGTTTTTTATGGAATGATTTTATAAAAAACAACCCTATTAATACCCTTCTCTTTAATGAGAAAGGTAGAATGAGGTAATTTAATATTGAGCACTTTATAGATAAGTGATAAAAAAATAAACTATATCTTTTTTCTTGTAACAAATATGAGGAAGCGGATACATACATATAAACTAATTATTTATGGATAATCTTCTTGTTGCTGAAAACATCGTCAAAAAATATGGCGATTATACAGCACTAAATAACGTATCACTATCAGTTCCTAGAGGAAGTATATATGGCTTGTTAGGTCCCAATGGAGCCGGTAAAACCTCATTTATCAGAATCATTAATCAAATTACGATGCCAGATAGCGGAACGGTAACTTTTGATGGGAAGCCGTTGGAGCAAAATCATGTAAAAGATATTGGGTATTTGCCTGAAGAACGTGGGTTGTACAAATCAATGAAAGTTGGTGAGCAAGTATTGTATTTAGCGCAGCTAAAAGGATTGACAAAAACAGAAGCAAAAGAAAGATTAAAATATTGGTTTGATCGTTTAGAAATTGGGGATTGGTGGAATAAAAAGGTGCAAGAACTTTCTAAAGGAATGGCGCAAAAAGTACAGTTTGTGGTAACGGTATTACATCAACCAAAATTGTTGATTTTTGATGAGCCTTTTAGTGGTTTTGATCCTATAAATGCCAATTTAATTAAGGATGAAATTTTAAAATTACGTGAAGACGGGGCAACTGTTATTTTTTCTACGCACCGTATGGAGTCTGTAGAGGAGTTGTGTGATCATATTGCTTTATTAGATAAATCGAATAAAATATTAGATGGAAAATTAATTGACATTAAAAAACAATTTAAGTCAAATACATTTGAAGTAGGTGTGAGTACTGATAATGAGGCTGCATTGCTAAGTGTATTGGAAGATAAATTTTCTATAGCTTCTGCATCATTTAAATCTATTCATGATGATGTTAAGATGAAAATTCAAATTGATCCATCAAGTACTCCAAATGAGTTATTATCATTTTTAACTAACCAAGGACAAGTAAATCACTTTACAGAAGTAATACCTTCTGCAAGTGATATTTTTATTCAATCTGTTCAAAACAATTAATTCTTTTAAAAATGAATCATTTACCACTTATAACTAAAAGAGAATACCTGAATAAGGTGAAAAACAAATCATTTATCATCATGACTTTTGTAAGTCCGTTGATTATGATTGGTTTAGGATTATTGATTGGTTTCTTAACAAACATCAATAAAAATAAAGAACGCATAATTGATATAGTTGATGAATCAGGTTTTGCGAAAGAAATTTTTTCGGATACAACTTCATCTACCAAATATCGTATTTTAAATAATATTGATTTAGCTCAAGCAAGAGTTGATGTTGAGGAGCAAGAACATTACGGATTATTATATATTCCTAAAGTAGATAGTGTAAGTCAGTTAGGGAAAAGTGTGAAGTTTTTTTCTAAGGATACGCCTTCATTAACATTAATAGCAGACCTCGAATCAAAAATTTCGAAACGTCTTACAGATATCAATTATAAAAATAAAGGATTTGATATTGAGAAAATCAGAGAAGCTAGAATACGTATTGATATCAATCAAGAAAGTTATACTGGCGAAAAAACTTCTAAGTTAAGTGGAGGTTTAAAGCTTGCTTTTGGGATGGCATCTGGGTACTTACTTTTCATGTTTATCATTATCTATGGTAACATGATTATGCGAAGTATTATTGAGGAAAAAACAAGTAGAGTAATTGAGGTAATCATATCTTCTGTAAAGCCAATGCAGTTAATGTTGGGTAAAATATTCGGAACTTCATTAGCAGGCATCACACAATTTGTGATATGGGTATTATTATTAACTATACTATCGGTTGTTTTATCTTCAGTTTTTGGAGTTAATATGTCTGAAATGCAGAGTCCACAACAAGAAATGGTACAGGAAGCAATGAAGAATGGTGATATGCAAGAGAAAATAAGCTTAGTATTGAATGAAATACATAATTTACCATTAGTGAATTTAGTAGTAATGTTCTTATTATTCTTTATCGGAGGGTTTTTATTATACAGTTCATTATATGCGGCAATAGGTGCAGCGGTAGATAACGAAACTGACACGCAACAATTCATGATGCCAATTATGGTACCGTTAATTTTAGCTGTTTACGTAGGAGGATTCACGGTGTTAGAAGATCCNCACGGAATTGTAGCCCAAGTATTTTCATTTATACCATTTACGTCTCCTGTAGTAATGTTAATGCGTATACCGTTTGGTGTACCAATGTGGCAACAAATTGTATCAGTTGTACTTTTGTTTGCAACATTTATTGGTACGGTATGGTTTGCTGCAAAAATATACAGAGTTGGTATTTTAATGTATGGTAAAAAACCTAGTTACAAAGAAATTTATAAATGGCTGAAATACTAGTGTTTAACTAGTTTTACTTTTAAAATAGTCTTGGATGTTTCTTATTCCAGGACTATTTTTTTAGTTTTTAAGCAAAAAAAAATCTCTGACAGAAAAACTGACAGAGATTTTTTACCCCAAAAAAACTTACTTAATCTATAACTTCTTATAGACAGTATAAATATATAACTTATTGACATGTTATGAAATACCCAATATTGGGTATTTTTAACTTAGGGTAATGTTTTGTGCCTGATTTTTATGCATTTAAACAGTTTTCATGAGTATTTAATAATAATCACCTCTTTTTAGATGGCTTATACCAATATTTTGGTTTTTGAAATTACATTCCTAAAAAATAATAATTCATGCTGAGTTGAGTCTGTCAAATAAGTAGTGATTGTATTTGTTAAGATGTAATTGCTTTATTGTAAATAGGTAGCTTAGTCAATATGGGATTGATTATATTTGTTACCCTATTTATATCAACTTAAATGAATATGTTTTAAATGGAAAAAATCAACACGATTTTAAATTATAGCCTTCAGTTTGGCAAAATCCATATTTCAGTAAAAATATTTTTAATTGTAACTATTGTTTTTATTATTACAGCTTACGCATTAAAAATATTTAGAAAATTATTCACAAAAAAATTCTCTGAAGCGGATAAAGCTAAGTTTAGTACCGTTTTTTCTTTTATTCGTTATTTTATTTATGTAGTGGTAATTCTATTTACGTTTGATAATGTAGGGGTTAATGTTTCATCTATTTTTGCAGCCTCTGCAGCATTATTAGTCGGAATTGGATTTGCCTTACAAACGTTTTTTCAAGATATTATTTCGGGTATTATTATTTTAGTGGATCAATCAGTACACGTAGGAGATATAATTGAATTGGAAGGTAAGGTAGGTCGTATTACTGAAATAAAACTACGTACCACAAGAGCGGTTACAATAGAGAATAAAGTACTCATTATACCAAACCACAAGTATTTAACATCCAGCTTATATAACTGGACTGAAAACGGAGTAAATACACGTGAAAGTGTTATGGTTGGAGTAGCATATGGTTCTGACTTAGCATTGGTTAAAAAAGTGTTATTGGAAGCAGCAAGTTCTCATCCTAAAGTATTGAAAAATACAAAGCCAATAGTGTTATTTACTAGCTTTGGGGATAGTGCCTTAGAGTTTCAGTTAATATTTTCACTAAGCAATAGTTTTCAAGCTGTATTTGTTCAAAGTGAGATTCGGTTTGAAATTGATCGATTGTTTAGGGTGCATCAAATAAAAATTCCTTTTCCTCAACGAGAAATTTATGTTAATAAGGATTTTTAATACATATTTTTTTATATTTTAGAGAGCAGTAATCAATACCCTTGATACAAGTACATGAGGTATGAATTAACAATAATAGTTGTAATTCGAGGATATCCTCGGGTAATTAAACCCACTGTTGGTATTAAAAGGTGATAGTCTGGTGTGTTTTTTGAAGGAACTTCAAATAAAAAATAGTATTAATTTCTACCTTTATATAAATTAGGTAGTTGAATTATTGAAAATATATAATATGTCAAAAATATTAGTAATAGAAGATGAGGCTGCAATTAGAAGAGTACTCGTTAAAATACTTTCTGAAGAAAGTAAATCATATGAAGTAGAATCCGCAGAAGATGGCTTGGTAGGAATGGAAATGATTAAAAACACTGATTATGATTTAGTGTTGTGTGATATTAAAATGCCGAAAATGGATGGTATAGAAGTATTGGAAGCGGTTAAAAAAATTAAGCCAGAAACAGCAATGGTAATGATATCAGGGCATGGAGATTTGGATGTTGCAGTAAAAACGATGCGCATGGGAGCGTTTGATTATATATCAAAACCACCAGATTTAAATAGATTATTAAATACAGTACGTAACGCTTTAGATAACACGGAACTTGTAGTAGAGAATAAACGATTAAAGAAAAAAGTATCTAAGAAATACGAAATGATTGGGGAAAGCGATGCTATTTCCCGTATTAAAGAAATGGTAGATAAGGTTGCGCCAACTGATGCTAGAGTTTTTATTACTGGTCCTAACGGTACAGGTAAAGAATTAGTGGCACATTGGATTCATCAAAAAAGCAATAGAGCTAAAGGTCCAATGATTGAAGTTAACTGTGCGGCGATTCCTTCTGAATTGATAGAAAGTGAATTATTTGGACATGTAAAAGGCGCATTTACTTCTGCAAATAAAGATAGAGCAGGGAAATTTGAAGCAGCAAACGGCGGGACAATTTTTTTAGACGAAATAGGTGATATGAGTCTTGCAGCTCAGGCTAAAGTGTTAAGAGCTTTACAGGAGAGTAAAGTACAACGTGTAGGTAGTGATAAGGATATTAAGGTTGATGTAAGAGTAGTTGCAGCTACTAATAAAGATTTGAAAAAAGAAATAGCTAACGGTAATTTCAGAGAAGATTTATACCATCGTTTGGCTGTAATATTAATTAAAGTTCCGGCTTTAAATGATAGACGAGAGGATATCCCTTTATTGATTACTCATTTCGCTAAAAAAATTGCTGGTGATCAAGGAGTAGCTGTAAAAGGATTTTCTAAGAAAGCAATTAAATTATTGCAAGAGTATGATTGGACAGGAAATATCCGAGAGTTACGAAATGTAATTGAACGCTTGATAATTCTTGGTGAAAATGAAATTTCAGAGCAAGATGTAAAAATGTTTGCAAGTAAATAGTCTTGTAAAGTATTTTGTCAGTTCTCGTATAATTTGAAACTAAAATTCAGGAATAGAAAAAAAATCATCTTCATTAAGGTAAACCTTACAGTGTACTAACCGTGCTTTTATTCTTTTTTCTTCTTTTTTAGAAAAATAATTATTACCTATAGAGAGTGTTTGTAATTTTGATAGTTTAGTAATTTCTTCTGGAAATACTGTAAATTGGTTATAGTCTAATGACAAGTGTTCTATGGATTGTAAATTAGTTATTGATTTTGGCAGGGTTAAAATATGTGTTCCGCCCAAATCAAGATTTCTTAGTTTTGTTAAATTCCCAAGGGACTCTGGTAGTTCGTATATTTTGTTACTTCTTAAACGGAGTACTTCAAGGTTTATAAGCGTGTTGATTGTTATTGGGAATTTTGAAATTTGATTATGCCCAAGATCGAGTGTTGTAAGGTTTTTTAGATTTTGTAATTCTATTACCTCGGTGATTTTATTATTATTCAAATTAAGCTTTTCTAGGTTTTTAAGCTCACATAGTTTTTTAGGCAAGCTATATAGTTGATTAGAACTTACATTTAGTTCTTTAAGCTGTTTTAAATTACCTATATTATTTGATAGTTTGTCTATGCTATTGCCTCCTAAATCTAATTTTTCTAATTGGGTTAAATTATAAAAGCTCTCAGGAGGGTTATTGTAGTTGTTGCCTCCTAAATCGAGTTCTTTTAGATTGGTGAGATTTTCTAACTCTTCTGGGAAAATATAATCTAAGTCAACAACATAGCCATCTTCATTTTCTGCAGCAAATATTTCTAGAGCTTCATGAAATATAAAAACATTTAATTTAGTCAGTTTAAAAACACATTTTGGAATATCAATAAAGTAATTATTACTTAAATCTAACTCTTGGAGATTGTTCAAATCACCTAACGATTCTGGTAAATCGGTTAAATTTTGATAAGAAAGGTCTAATTTATATACACTTTGCTTATTGTTTAATGCTTCTTTAATAGAGGTGTATACTTTGTTTTCTTGGGCAAAAGTAATGAGGCATCCTGTAATTAATAATAATAATAATAATAATAATAATGTTATTTGGTTTTTTCTAAAATTAGTTGTCATCAATTAAATTATATGAGAATGATTAATAACGCAGAATTGAATATAGAATGGTTGAGCTTTATAAACTAAAAAAGCCAACTGTTAAATAGTAGGCTTTTTTAGTTTATTTTTTTACTGGATTTTCTTTATTTAAAGTGTCGTATTTTAAAAACCACATCGTAGAACCATCAGGCATTTCCCACTCATGATAAATTTCAAAACCATAACGTCTGTAAACAACCATGTTTTTTCTGATAGAGGTTTCAGTAAACATCGGCAGCTGTCTTTCAAAAGCATCATTAAATACTTGATCTCTTAGTTCTTTAGCAGAGAATGTTGCAGAGTCGTTTCCTTGGTAATTTGGGTTTACACCGGTAAACTCCCAATACATATATTTGTCATTTTTAGGGCGCTGATTTTGAATATAGCTTTGACGTTTTGAAATAGCCAAAGCGTTTTTAATTCCAGAAACTTGAAATGCAAATTTTAAGTCATTAATATAATCACTAAATGTTTTTTTGTTGTTTTTAGGATCAACAACATAGCAAACACCTACACCTTCTTTATTACTTGAAAGATATAAACCGTTTTTCTTAACAGCATTATGATATACATAAGCCCCTAATTTTTTATATCTAGCTTCGCGTTTTCCATCTTGTTTTACAAGTTGGTCTCCAGCAGGGATTACTTTAAATGCTTCTGTAATAATGTTTATTGTTTTCTCTGACATCAATCTAAATTTTAAAGCTGTAAGATATTAAAATTTAATATATTTATAGAGATTTAATGTATTAGAATAGACTCATGAAAAATATAAACGTAAAACAATATAAAGTCACTTCAGAAATTCAATTATCTGATTATAAAACTAATGTTGAATTGGACGATGACGATGATGTGAAAAAGGAATTAAAAAAACTCCGAAAGAAATTAGGGAAATTACAAGATACCTTATACGCTCATGGGAAATACGGAGTATTGATCTGTTTGCAGGGGCTGGATACAGCTGGTAAAGATAGCATGATTCGGGAGGTTTTTAAGGATTTTAATACAAGAGGGATTGTAGTACATAGTTTTAAAGTACCTACTTCGTTAGAGTTAAATCACGATTATTTGTGGAGGCATTATATAGCGTTGCCATCTCGTGGTAAATTTTCAATATTTAACAGAACTCATTATGAAAACGTATTGGTAACAAGGGTACACCCCGAGTATATTTTAGGAGAAAATTTGCCAGATATTAATACTGTTGCTGATATTGATGAGGGGTTTTGGGAGCAACGATTTGAACAAATTAGAAATTTTGAAAAACACATTTCTGAAAATGGAACACTAATCTTTAAATTTTTCTTAAACCTAAGCAAGTCTGAACAAAAAAAGCGGTTATTGCGTCGTATAGAATTGAAGGAGAAAAATTGGAAATTCTCTCCAGGAGATTTAAAAGAACGGAAATTGTGGGACAAGTATCAAGTTTGTTATCAGGATGCTATTAATAAAACAGCAACTAAAAATGCTCCATGGTATGTAATTCCGGCAGATCATAAACCATCAGCGCGATATATAGTTGCTAAAACAATTTATGATAAATTAAAGGAGTTTGATGATATAGAAGAACCAGAGTTAAGCGATAAAATTAAAGCCAATTTAGATTTATATAAAAAAGAATTAAATGAAGAATAGTGTTTTATTACTGATAGTGTTTTTTAGTATAGTGTCATTTGGACAAACTGATGACGCTAAAATGTTAAAGAGTTTTTATGATACCTCATTAGTTAATGGGAAGTCATATGACTGGTTAAATCATTTGTCTAATCAAATAGGTGGAAGGTTGTCAGGATCGTATAATGCTGAAAAAGCAGTAAAATATACTAAGAAAGAATTAGATAAATTAGGGTTAGATAAAGTTTGGTTGCAACCCGTGATGGTGCCGAAATGGGTAAGAGGAGCTAAAGAATATGCGTATGTGGAAACGGTACCAGGGAAATCTACTGTATTGCCTATTTGCGCGTTAGGCGGGTCAGTTGCAACACCACAAGGAGGTTTAAAAGCTAAGTTAATAGAAGTAAAAAGCTTTGATGAATTAGAGCAATTAGGAAAAGAGAAAATAGCAGGTAAAATTGTTTTTTATAATCGCCCAATGAAAGCTGAGTTAATTAGCACTTTTCAAGCTTATGGTGGTTGTGTGGAGCAACGGTATAAAGGAGCTGAAAAAGCAATTGCTTATGGTGCAGTTGGGGTTTTGGTTCGTTCCATGAATTTGCGTTTGGACGATTATCCTCATGCTGGATCTATGAGTTATGGAGATGTAGCTGTAGCTAAAAGAATTCCTGCTGCTGCAATTAGTACTAATGGGGCGGAATTATTAAGCACTATGTTGCTATTAGATAAGAATATTGAGTTCTATTTTTCACAACATTGTAAACAGTTAAAAGATGTGCAATCTTATAATGTTATTGGTGAAATTACAGGGAGCACCTATCCGAATAAAATAATGGTAGTAGGAGGGCATTTGGATTCATGGGATTTAGGTGATGGCGCTCATGATGATGGCGCAGGTGTAGTCCAATCAATGGAAGTGTTGCGTTTATTTAAGCAAACTGGATACGAGCCAAAGCATACTATTCGAGTGGTATTGTTTATGAATGAAGAGAATGGATTGCGCGGAGGAAAAAAATATGCAAAAGTAGCTGCCAATAAAAAAGAGAATCATGTGTTTGCATTAGAAAGTGATTCAGGAGGATTTACACCAAGAGGTTTTTCTTTTGATTGTTCTGATGAAAATTTTAAAAAAGTAATCTCTTGGAAATCACTTTTCAAACCGTATTTAATCCATTATTTTGAAAAGGGTGGAAGTGGAGCAGATATTGGTCCGCTAAAAGGAGATAATGTATTGTGTGGTTTGCGTCCCGATTCTCAGCGTTATTTCGATCATCATCACGCGGCTACTGATACTTTTGAACATGTGAATAAAAGAGAGCTGGAATTAGGATCGGCTACGATGACTTCTTTGGTATATTTATTTGATAAATATGAAGTAATACAAAACTCTAAGGTTAAAAAATAAATTACTTTCCTAAGAACACGTTTATTTTTGGTTGTGGGTTTCCTGCTATTCTTCTCCAGCTGGTAATTTGACCTATATGGGTTAAACAGTCAGCAATATGTCCATTAAGTAAATACCAAAAAGGAAATATCCCCTTTAGTGATTTTGGATTAACAATATAGTCATTTAAAAGATCATCATTATTTACCGATTTTAAATGCTTGCTACATGCTTCATAAAGCGATAGGATTTCTTTTCGTGCAGTAATGAAATTATAAAATGATTCTTTTTGATAATGAGCGGTTAGTCCTAAAGTTTTATGGGTGATAAATGCTAAATCATAAATATGAAGATTTAATTCGTTCATATTCATGCTGCCATTTCCAGGTGAAAACAGGAATTCTTTCTCTGTTAAATTTTCAGTAGCCCAATAATAGCGAAAACCTATTCCATCAATTACTCTAGCAATACAATTTGTGCTATTTATTGTTTCTGGAACTTCGGGTATTTGCTTAAAGTAAGTGCTCATAAATCTCTTTTTAACGAAGATACTGCTTTTTACAAGTCTATGACTTACATTTGCAATCTGAAACTATTTGCATTGACGATTACTAATTATACTAAAGAATTTCGCTACAATTTAAAACTTGCTTACCCAGTTATATTGGGTATGGTTGGTCATACCATGGTTGGTTTGATTGATGATATTATGGTGGGTAAAATAGGAACTACCGAGTTGGCTGCAGTGTCATTAGGGAATAGTTTTTTATTCATTGCCATGTCATTAGGGATTGGTTTTTCAACGGCAATCACTCCTTTAGTAGCTGAAGCTGATGGAGAAGGTAATATAGCAAAAGGAAAAGCAGCTTTTAAACATGGATTGTTTTTATGTACTGTTCTGGGCTCAGTATTGTTTGGTTTAATACTATTGTCTAAGCCGATAATGTATCATATGAAGCAACCGGCTGAAGTTGTTGCTTTGGCAATCCCGTATTTAGAAATAGTTGCATTTTCATTAATTCCAATGATTATGTTTCAGGCTTTTAAACAATTTTCTGACGGATTATCACAAACAAAATATGCCATGTGGGCAACCTTATTGGCAAATGTGATAAACGTTGTATTGAACTATTTATTGATTTATGGAAAGTTTGGATTTCCTGAATTAGGAATTGTTGGTGCGGCCATAGGAACATTGATTTCAAGAGTAGTAATGCTGATTTTTATTTGGTTATTATTAAAGTCAAAGGATAAATTTAAACCATATATAACAAACTTAAATTTTCTGATTATTAAAAAATCAGTAATAAATAAGATACTTTCTTTGGGAGTGCCATCTGCCTTACAAATGTTTTTTGAGGTGGCTATTTTTACTGCCGGAATATGGCTTTCTGGAGTTTTAGGAAGTAATGCTCAAGCTGCAAATCAGATAGCATTAAAGCTATCATCATTAACTTTTATGGTTGGTATGGGCTTAAGTGTGGCTGCAACAATAAGAGTAGGGAACCAAAAAGGATTACAAAACTTTAAGGAGTTGAGGCGTGTAGCTTTTTCGTTATTTTTACTAACCTTACTGATTTTTATTATTTTCGCAGGAATATTTGTGGCTTTTCATACTGTTTTCCCTGACTTATTTGTAAATTATAATAACATATCCGATTTAGGAAATACCAAGGAAGTTGTGAAAATTGCTTCCGTATTATTATTGATAGCTGCTGTTTTTCAAATATCAGATGGAATACAAGTAGTTGTTTTAGGGGCCCTTCGAGGATTACAGGATGTAAAAATACCAACGATGTTGATCTTTGTTGCTTATTGGGTAGTTGGGTTTCCAATAAGCTATTATTTAGGTTTACATACCCATTATAAAAGCTCAGGTATTTGGTTAGGATTGTTAGCTGGCTTAACGGTTTCGTCAATACTACTATACCTAAGATTTAATTATATTACTAAAAAATTAATCAAGAATTAAAATATATTATGGAGTTACCAAGATTTATATTAGGAGATAATTCTGAATTTCCAAATGCGATTTTTATTATTCACACAGTCTTCCCGAGATTTATCATCAATTTAGAAAATGATGAAATTGAATGGATGGAAGATTTTGATAAAAGTGAAGAAGAAGAATTACTTAATGAAGCTGAAATTTGTATTAAAGAAGCTACAGAATTTTACGATAAGGAAATAGCATTGTACGAAGAATAATGGAAGAATTAATACAATTAGATCAAGATTTATTTCTGTATTTAAATGGTTTAGGAACTACAACTTTTGATGGTTTTTGGATGTTTGTTACTGGTAAATGGAATTCAATTCCATTGTATGTTCTCTTGGTGTATCTGTTGTATAAAAAAATAGGAATTAAAGCTACTCTAATAACTGTTTTTGTGGTTGGATTAATGATTGGTGGTACAGATCAATTAGCTAACCTTTTTAAAAAAGTATTGTTCTTAAGGCCACGACCATGTCATGAAGAGTTAGTTTATGAAGCGATGCGTTTAGTGAAATCATATTGTGGTGGGAAATACGGTTATTTTTCTGCTCATGCAGCTAGTTCAATGGCTTTAGCAGTATTTTTAGGAAAGGTATTGAAACCTCATATTAAATACCTAGGAGGTTTTCTTCTAACTTGGGCTGTTATAGTTGGGTATAGTAGAATATATATTGGTGTGCATTATCCAGGTGATGTGCTTACAGGTATGTTTTTTGGAGTTATAATAGCGTTACTAATGTACAAATTACAACAGTATTTAATTTATAGGTTCTTGCTATAAGCCTAGTCTAATTATAATAGGTTTTAAATATGTTTAGCAATACTTCAGGAGGGATGTTATTGTTTTTGAATTGATGCATTATTTCTAATGTTTTATCAATAGCCTGAATATTTAAACCCATTTTGAGTCCTAATTGATGTATTCTTTCTAACTCTGATGACTCTATTTCCTTGTCAACATTCATTAATAGTAACAGTCTGTGAAATTGTACAATACGTTCGCTTTCCGTTTGTAGGTTTATGTGAGGAACAGGATTATTCAATAGTTCATCAAATTCATTTTTACTCACGCCAATTTGATTAGCGATTAGCACCAAGAAATCATATTCAACACTTTTAATTGCTTTCCCGGTTTTAGCAAAAGCAATTAACTGACTTAAGGCGCTTAGTTTTTCTTCAGTACTCATTATTGATAGTTTTGGAGTCACGTTAATTGAATTTCATGGTGCACGAATAGAATCGAAAAGGCTTGTGCTCAATTCGATTGGGTAAACTATTTAATAGTGCATTTTGAATTATAAGTACCGAATATAATAAAAAAAGCTCAAACAATTAAGTTTGAGCTTTTTAATATAATAGCCTTATTAGTATTTAATAAGGGATGTGTTATTTTTTGAAAACCACTAGTGGTTATTGTGCTAAAACAGCTTTTACTTTATCAGCAGCTTCTTTAAAAGCAGTAGCTGATTGTAAGTCTAAACCTGAATCTTCAATTAATTTTTTAGCAATATCAGCATTTGTTCCTTGTAAACGTACAATTAATGGTACGTTCATAGCGTCTCCCATGTTTTTGAAAGCAGCAATAATTCCTTCGGCAACACGATCACAACGAACGATTCCTCCAAAAATATTTACTAAAATAGCCTTTACATTAGGATCTTTTAAAATGATTCTGAAACCAGCTTCAACACGTTCAGCATCAGCAGTACCTCCAACATCTAAAAAGTTAGCAGGTTCACCACCTGACATTTTAATTAAATCCATAGTTGCCATTGCTAAACCAGCTCCGTTAACCATACATCCAACGTTACCATCTAAATCAACATAATTTAAACCTAAAGCACCAGCTTCAACTTCAATTGCATTTTCTTCTCTGGTATCACGCATTGCTAAATATTCTTTACGTCTGTAAAGTGCATTGTCGTCAATAGTAACCTTTGCATCAACAGCCATGATTAAATCATCAGATGTTTTTAATACAGGGTTAATTTCAAACATAGAAGAATCAGATTCTACATATGCTTTATATAAAGCAGTAACAAACTTAGTCATTTCTTTATGTGCTTTTCCTGATAAACCTAAGTTAAAAGCAATTTTACGTGCTTGGAAAGGTATCAATCCAGTAGCAGGATCAATTTCTTCAGTGAAAATTAAATGCGGAGTTTCCTCAGCAACAGTTTCAATATCCATACCACCTTCAGTAGAATACATAACCATGTTTCTACCAGTAGCTCTGTTTAATAACACAGATACATAAAATTCACTAGTTTCACTATCTCCAGGATAATATACATCTTCACAAATTAATACTTGGTGTACTCTTTTCCCTTCCGCAGAAGTTTGAGGAGTAACTAAGTCCATTCCTATAATTTGTCCAGCTATTTCTTTAACCTGGTCTAAGTTTTTAGCCAACTTAACTCCACCACCTTTTCCACGACCACCTGCGTGAACTTGTGCTTTAATTACGTGCCAACCTGTACCGGTTTCTTCAGTTAATTTTTTAGCTGCTTCTACAGCTTCATCAGCAGTTTGTACTACAACTCCTCTTTGGATTCTAACACCAAAACTGCTTAATATTTCTTTACCTTGATATTCGTGTAAATTCATAATGTACTTGTTATCTTTTTAAAGCTACGCAAATGTAAAAATATCAGCGTAATAAATAGCTTTTTAATTCATTTTATTTTATTCCAAAATATTTCTACATAAATAAATATAACAAATTGTTGTGAATATATTTAATTTGTTTGTTTTTTAGTTCTTACTGCAAATATATTATAGGTTTGTCATCAGTAATTTTTTAAAAAGTAATAATGAAAACAAAAGATTTGTTAGCGATTTCAGAAGAGTTTGGTACACCGGTTTATGTTTATGATGCTGAAAAGATTGAAAGTCAGTATAAAAAGCTGACTTCGGCATTCAAAGGAGTAAAGCAATTAAAAATTAATTATGCAGTAAAAGCATTGTCAAACATTTCCATATTAAAACTTTTTAAACAGTTAAATTCTGGTTTAGATACGGTTTCCATACAAGAAGTGCAATTAGGTTTGGCTGCTGGTTTTCAGGCAGAAGATATTATTTATACGCCAAACGGAGTATCGTTAAAAGAAATAGAGAATGTTGCCGCTTTGGGGTGTCAGATTAATATTGATAACTTATCAATATTAGAACAATTTGGAACCAAGCATCCAGGAGTTCCTGTATGCATTCGTATTAATCCTCATGTTATGGCTGGGGGGAATGCAAATATTTCTGTAGGACACATCGATTCTAAATTTGGGATTTCAATTCATCAAATTCCACATATTTTGCGAATAGTGGAAAATACGGGTATGCATATTAACGGTATTCATATGCATACGGGCTCTGATATATTAGATGTGGATGTGTTTTTATATGCATCAGAAATTTTATTTAAAGCAGCATTACAATTTTCGAATTTAGAATTTATTGATTTTGGTAGCGGGTTTAAAGTGCCTTATAGAGCACATGATGTAGAAACTGACATTATTGAATTAGGAAGAAAGTTAACGAAACGTTTTAATGCTTTCGAAAAAGAATATGGTAAACCACTTACTTTAGCATTTGAACCTGGAAAGTACTTGGTTAGTGAGGCAGGAAATTTTTTAGTTAATGTAAATGTGGTTAAACAAACTACATCAACTGTTTTTGCTAGTGTTGACTCTGGGTTCAATCATTTAATTCGTCCAATGTTGTATAACTCACATCATAATATTGTAAATATTTCTAATGAAATTGGGAGAGAGCGTTTTTATACGGTTGTTGGGTATATATGTGAAACGGATACGTTTGCTACTAACCGTCGTATTTCCGAAATTTCCGAGGGAGATATATTGTGCTTTAAAAATGCTGGAGCGTATTGTTTTTCAATGGCTTCGAATTATAATTCAAGGTATCGACCTGCTGAAGTGTTATGGTATGAAGGAAAAGCGCATTTAATACGTAAAAGAGAAACTTTAGATAATTTATTAGAACATCAAGTTATAATTGATTTAAAACAAAAAGCAGTCATAGAAAACTAAGCCATGATAACAGGAACTTCAATATGTATTTTAGTTCCTGTTTTTTTTGTGGAACTAATATCAAATTTTCCTTTTAGTGTTTTGATGCGTGATTTTATCAAGTTTAAGCCCACCCCATTTTTACTTTTAGTACTTTTAACATCAAAGCCAACGCCATTATCTTCAATGTCAATTGCAATGATGTCGTTAATGTAATTTATGACAATAGTTGCATTTGTAGCGCCGCTATGCTTGATTATATTATTAGTAATTTCCTGAATAATATTGTGTAGTTTAATTTCAAAATCCTGGTCAAAGCGTGGGACGTCTCCTTCGCTTTTTAATTCGAAATTTAAATCTGAGTTAGAGTATTTTTCACACAAATCTTGAGTAGCAATTACTAATCCAAATTTTAGCAGAATTGCAGAAATTAGTTTGTGTGATAGGTCTCTAACTTTGTCAGATGCTTCGCGAATGATATGGCGTGATTTATCAATTTCTTCAATATTTTCTTTACTTTTCTTTTTAATAACCAGTAAATGCATACTCGCTGAGGATAATAATGAACTAACACTATCATGTAGTACTTGAGCAATATATTTGCGTTCAGTAACCCTTGCGTCAAGTGTTGCGGTTAGTACTTTATTTTGAGTTTCGTTTTCTAGTTTCTCAATCTGGTTGGTTTTTTCTAGTTCTTTTTTTATTAAAATTAGTGCTAAATTTCTAGATTTCAGTTTGCTGTTTCGGTATAATACATTTCCAAAAATGATAACAGCTAAAAATGTTGCTGTAAAAAGAGTAAACCATAATAGCATTTTTTCACTCTTTTTAACTTGTATCGCAAGTGCTTTTTCCTGACTATATTTTTCTTCTATCTCTGCAATAGCTAGACTAGATTTCTTTTTATTTAAAATGTTTTTAAGAATAAATGATTCCTCTAGTTTAGCTAATGCAGCTTCGTGGTTTCCTTTAAAAGCGTATATCTGAGAAAGGTTATTTAAGTTAGAAATTTTATAGTCTAATATTTTTAGGTTTGTAGTGTCCTTAAGTAATGGTAAAGCACTAAGGAAGGTTCTTTCTGCCTTAGTGTATTCTTTACGGTAGATTTGTGATATTGCCAAGTTGTTTTGAACTCCAATTACTGAGAGAGTATCGTTTAATGTAGTAAAATACGCTATAGCTTTATGAGCTGAAAAATCGACTTTATCATATTCTTCTGTATAGGAATGTAAGCCTGTTAAGTTGGCATATGTTTTAGCAAAAATTTTCTCGGTACCTTTTACATTTTTGAATTCATCTAATAAATAATAAAAACTCTCTAAGGCTAAGTCTCTTTTGTCAACACTAACTTCAGAGTCACCTGCATTATAGCTAGCTATGGAATATTCGAAAACTTGCATTGAACCTATGTTAAAGATGCTATTAGCGATAGCAAGAGAATCATTTGATTTTATACTTAGTTTTTTTGCGATTGTGTAATATTCAAGGGCGCTTTCAAAGTTTTGATTATTACGTAATATTTTTCCTATTTGTGAATTCCATTTTATTTGTAATGGGATGTTTTTACTTGCCTCAACTATTTCTAATTGTGCAATGGAAATGTTTAATGCTTCTTCTGTTTTATTTTCGGTGATAAGTTTTTTTACACTGTCAATAGGAGACTGAGAAAATAAAGGGAAACATACACTTAAAAAGAGTGTACAGGTAAGAATAAAATATTGCTTAGAACTGATCACAGTAGGTTAGTTTTTTGATGCAATAAAGTTAATAAAAATTGTTTAGAATAACGCCATTACGAACAAAGAGTAGTATTAATGCCAGTTAAATTTTAAGATGCTCATAAGCAAATTGAGTTATTTTAGATTTAGTTGAGTTTAAAAAAATAAACATAGACTCAGTTATGGTTGTATTTTTAAGTGATAAACTAAGTCTAAAAGAAACGGTTTAATAGTGTGTTTTTAATTGGCATAAATTACACATAACTTTTGGACTTGATCCAAAACAAGCACAAAAATAAGCCTTAAGGGTCTCTCTTAAGGCTTTTAAACTATATTTAATAATGGGTGTTATCCGTTCATAGAAATCAGAAACTCCTCATTGTTTTTAGTCATTTTAATTCTATCAGTTACAAATTCCATTGCCTCAATAGGATTCATATCAGTTAAATACTTACGCATAACCCACATACGCTTGATTGTTTTATCATCCAATAATAAATCATCTCTACGTGTACTAGACGAAATTAAATCAATCGCCGGGAATATTCTTCTGTTAGCAATTCTTCTATCCAACTGTAATTCCATATTACCAGTACCTTTAAATTCTTCAAAGATTACTTCATCCATCTTAGAACCAGTATCCGTTAAAGCAGTACCAATAATTGACAGCGACCCTCCGTTTTCAATATTTCTGGCAGCACCAAAGAAACGTTTTGGTTTATGTAAGGCATTAGAATCAACCCCTCCACTCAATATTTTACCTGAAGGTGGCTGAACCGAATTGTAAGCTCTTGCCAAACGAGTAATTGAATCTAATAAAATTACTACGTCATGCCCACACTCTACCAAGCGTTTTGCTTTTTCTAAAACAAGGTTCGCTATTCTAACATGCTCGTGCGCTTCCTTATCAAAAGTAGAAGCAACAACCTCTCCTTTAACATTACGCTGCATATCCGTAACCTCCTCAGGACGCTCATCAATTAATAATATAATTTGATATACTTCTGGGTGATTTGCCGCTATGGCATTTGCCAATTCTTTCAACAACATGGTTTTACCCGTTTTCGGTTGCGAAACAATCATAGCTCTTTGTCCCTTACCTATAGGTGTAAATAAATCTATTATACGAGTAGAAAGAGTACTTTCTTTCTCTCCTAACTTAAATTTTTCATCTGGAAATAACGGTGTTAAATGCTCAAACGAAATACGATCTCTAACAATATCGGGAGACAAACCATTAATTCTACTTACTTTAATTAAAGGGAAGTATTTTTCTCCTTCTTTTGGCGGACGTACATTTCCTAAAACTGTATCTCCTGTTTTTAATCCAAATAATCTAATTTGAGACTGTGATACATATACATCATCTGGGGATGATAAATAGTTATAGTCTGACGAACGCAAGAAACCATATCCATCTTGCATGATATCCAACACTCCTTCACTTTCAATAATGGCGTCAAATTCAAAATCGGGTTCTTTATAACGGTTACGAGTATCCTTGTTTCCGTTTTTTCCCTTATTCTTATTATCTTGATTTTTATTTTTTTGTTGAGGCTGCTCTTTTTTAGGAGCATTCTTTTTAGCTTCTGCTTGCTTGGTCCTTCTAATATCCCTTAACTGCATAGGCGTTAACTTCACATCAGACTTAGTATCTTCACTTTCTGTAGCTTTGTTTTCAACAGTAGGTTTTTCAACAGTAGGTTTTTCAACAGTAGGTTTTTCAATAGCGGGAACTGCTATTTTCTCTTTCTTCACCTCATTACCCTTTACGTTAGGTATAGCTTTTTCACGCATTACACGAGCTCTTTTAGGCTTTACCTCCTCTATAGGAACCTCAATTTTCACTTCTTTAGAAGTCTCAGCAGATTCTGCCTGAGTATCAAGAATTTTATATACTAAATCTAATTTCTTTAGTGTTCTGTATTTAGGAACTTTTAGCGTTTTAGCTATTTCTTGCAAATCAGCAAGTTTTTTTTCTTTTAATTGTGATATTTCAAACATCTAATTGAGATAATTTATTGAAGTAATACTAACCGAACTTGGTTAATTTTAAATGAAGATTGATTGTTTTGATTACAATCGCTATTGCAATTATACACATTATTATTTAACAATACACAAATTTACCACTAAATAGTTTGTTAAAACTACACACCCCTTGTTTGTCAAATTACAATTTCATATTACATGCTGTATAACAGCTACTTACTAATTAATGTGATTTATTGCTGTTTTTTGACTTTTGTTTCCTTACTTTTGTGCGGTATGATACAACGCATTCAATCAGTATATCTTGCTTTAGCTGCCATAGTTGCAGGAAGCTTGCCATTTGTTTTTAACTTATGGAAAACCACTGAAAATGAAGCTGTATTTGCAATTGACAAACAATACTTATTAGTTGGATTTATAATTTCAGCAGTGATGAGTTTGGCAAGTGTATTTATGTTTAAAAACCGTAAGTCGCAATTTATTATTAACCGACTTAACATCATATTAAACTTTATATTACTAGCCGTGTTTATGTATAGTTCACTAACTACATCTGGAGAAATGGAAGTTTCGGAGAAAGGTGTTGGGATACTCCCTATCATTTCTATCGTATTATTAGTTTTGGCAAACAAAGCAATAAAGAAGGATGAGGATCTTGTAAAATCAGTAGACAGATTGCGTTAAGCACCTCTTAGTATTATTTTTAGTGCGTAAAAAAACCCGAAGGTGTTCCTTCGGGTTTTTTGATCACTACCAGTAAGGGTTTAATCACTTAAATTCTTTATTGTTTTAGTTGGTAGAATCTTGAATTTAATTTTCAATGCTTACAGTCTAAAATTTTAAATAAAACTGAAAATTTAACAATTTCACTAATAATATAAAATAAAAATAACTATATTTAGTGATTGTAACTAACCAAACTTTTATTGATATTTTTTAATTATGGGGAAAATTAAAATACACTTAATAGACGATCATCAAATAATAATAGATGGATTACTAGCTGTTTTAAAATTAGAAGATGATTTTGAAGTAGTGGGCTTCTCACTAAATGGTGAAAGTATTCACGAAAGACTTACCGCAAATAATGCCGATGTAGTTATCATGGACATTAACATGCCTGATATTGACGGTATAGATATTTTAAAAGACTTCCAGAAAAAAGGAATCCCTTGTAAAATCATAGTTCTTTCAAGTCATGATGAAATAAAATTAATTAAGGAAGTACTAAACCTTGGGGCTAATGGGTATTTATCTAAAAAGTGTGCTGGAGAAAATATTGCTGAAGCTGTACGAAAAGTTTATGAAGGGGGACAATATTTTTGTGACTCTATAAAAGACAAAATGCTAACTTCGTTTTCTAGTAAAGGATCAGCAGATGATGTTCCTAAGAAAAGTATTACTAAAAGAGAGTTAGAGATACTACAATTGGTTGTTAAGGAATTTACTACAAAGGAAATTAGTGAGCAACTCACCATTAGCATAAATACTATTGATACACACCGTAAAAACATTATGCGTAAGCTAGAAGTAAAAAACACAATTGGCTTGGTAAAATATGCTATTAAGCATGATTTAGTGTAGCGTATTATTATATGCTGTACTACTAACAGATTACTTCGCTTCATTTGCATTACGCCCGAAATGATGCTTCATTATAAACACAAGTCATTAAGAGGAACGATAGCGACAAAGTAATCTGTTGGTTAAGATGTAAGTACTTAAGTAAAATAGTAAAGAAATTAACTTGTTTTGAGTTAGCTTTTTTGTTCTTTATTAAAATAAACTAAGTAGTAGTACATTTGTTTTTCCTCGTCCCATCCTTTTTCAACATATTTTTCTGCAGATTCAGGATTGATAAAGTCCATTTTAATTTGAATATTAGTATCTAAACTAATTACATTTTTCATCTTTTTTCTAGATGCAGTAACTGCAGTATTTGAAATAGGGAATTCAGTTAAATCCTCCACACTAAACTTATGTCCTTTTTCTTCTTTGTAATGTTTGAATTCCGGAATTAAATCAGGGTTATCAACAACACTATTTAAGAAGCTAGTTTCTTCAAAATTATCGTTCTTGGCAAAATAATCCATTGAACGGTTCATGAACATTACTTCTTCTTTTTTGTCTTCCGCNGGGAAAACAACATCTTTAGCAAAACTCTGACATAATTGCAAGTACTTTTTAGTCATGAAATTATCATCAGCTAAAGCATCAACCCCTAAAAATTGTTCTAACCAATATTTAGTGTCGTATTTGTTTGAATCAGCAGAAAGTATCTTGTACCCGTTTTCTTGTTCAATATTGAAAATAATACAGCCTTTATCCAGTTTTTTAAGATTGACCCCTTGTTGTAAAATTGCATTTAAACTTTCGTCTTGTTCTTTAAATTGTAAAAAATCGTGTTGTAATTCACTTTTGAATATACCGATACCATCAACTTTTTGGTTGTCAATAACCAAGTTGTTTAAATACGCCACATATACTTCACCACTTTTAATATGCGGATGCATTGATTGGTCGTATAAATGAGTAGTGATTTTTTGTGAAGCTTCATGTATGGAACTCGGGTTCAGGAATACTTCTGTGACAATTTTGTGTAATTCATTAAACTCTAAATCTACTTCGTTGGCAAACTGAAAGTAATTTTCTTCTTTCTCTCTAAAAGGCTTAAAGAAAAAATCTTTTAATAATGGCGTTAATTCATCATCCAAATGATATGGTGCTTGTGATAAAAATGCTCCTTCAGTTTTACTTTTGTTACCAACTCTATGAATTGATAAGCTTTCTATGTTAGTTTGGTATAAGTTGATCATCTGTAGTGGTTTAAATTGTAAAACAGTCCCATAGTGGGGTTATTATTTTAATAGTCTCAAGTGTAGTTGTTATACTATTATTTACGAAGAGTTGAAATTATAGTAATGATTACTTTTGTGCGATTTCTCCTTTCGTCGAAATGACTTCTCAAGATATAAGTGGTTAAACTTCTAGCTTTTTGGAGTTAAAATGGATGTTATAAATATATAGGATTTAATTCCATAAATCATCATAATTGTCGAAAGAATTGTCTTCGAGGCCTTGATAATCATCAAAATCTGTATCTCCATCTTGCTCGTCTTTCTCCGCTTCAAAAACTTTTTCTGGAGGACTGTCAGGCAATTCACCATGACTATACATTAAGTTAGGGTAGCTAGTGTTTTCTATTGGTTCAGCAATTTCCGCTAGCTCAATTAGGAAAGTCCACATTGAAAAGAAATCGTATACATATATCAATCTTCTTTTGTGTTTCGTAATAATATCGTCTAAAACAGTTTCGTTCATCATACGTACAGAATCACCTCCTTCACTCATGTCGAATAAAGCAATTTCTTCTCCTTGGCTCCACTCTTCATCACTTACATAAAAAGAAGCCATTTCACCACCATCAAAACCAAAAGCTTGTACTATGGCGTTGTGGAAGTCCTCTGCAGTAGCATCTGCTTTTACTTCGATGTCTCTAAACACATCATCCTTGTCATCTAATATAACTCTAAAACGGTATATCATAGTATATAAATTATTTTGCAAATATAATTAGTGTTTAGTCGGAAACACAGCAAAACTAAAAATAATTCTCTTAGTAATTTTTATATTTTTCAAGAGTCATCTAGTTTTTTTAAAGTAATTAAGTATTAGGTTGACTTTGTTGAAAATATTGTAGTATATCTACTTTTATTAACTTCAGTAATCTCAGTCTGACAAAAATCTGCTATTTATTAGGTATCGTTAATTTGTGGTCTTTACTGTTATGGTTTTTAAAACTAAATAAAATTGTAATCCGAATAAAATAGCCGATAACAAAAGGTGTAATGGCTGTGTGGTAAATGGAAAATCGAAATAATACATTGTCATTCCAGTAATAACTTCTAAGCCTAATACAAAAACGATATAGTTGATTAAGGAGAAATTTAATCCTTGTTTTTTATTCATAATGAATAACCATACATTAATTAAAACAACCAATATTGATAATGTTCTGTGCACATAAAATTGTGTATTTGGGTTTTGAAGCCACAAATGTTTTTCATAACCAATGGCGATTACCTGTTCGTCAACAAATTGACGAACCTGAGTTCCTAAAAATACTTGTAGGAATGTTAATAATATGCTACTGATTAATACATATTTAAAAGCACTGGGTACCTTAGTGATTTTGTGTTCTTGTGATTTATAAATACTATATAGTAAGAGGGCAATTATGATGAATGACCCCATCATGTGTATGGTAATTTTATATGGTAATAGGTTAGAGTCAACTACAGTTTTACCTAACCAGGCTTCAAATCCCATTCCTAAAATGACTAAGATACTGGCAATAGTCAAGTGTTTTTTGCTTTTCCATAATCGGAATGACACAAATAATAATATGAGCATTGGAATCCCTGCAAAAGCAGTAAACAATCGGTTAATGTATTCAATCCAGGTGTGTGTAGGGTTGAAGGTGTTGTAACTATGCTTCGTGTTTTTGTTCCAGTCGTTAAGGTCAAGGGTTCTTGTTGAAGTAAAATTTTCCTTAGCAAAATAGAAGGTGTCTTCAATTTGAATAACGTAACCTGATTTGTATTGGTGTTCTGGTTTAAATTGAATATCTGCGAGCTCTGTTGGAGGGATATAGTATCCAAAACATTTTGGCCAATCTGGGCAGCCCATTCCTGAGCCAGTCATTCTTACTACTGCGCCAGCGATAATGATTAAGTATACACAGATTAATGATATTTTGGCAAGTTTATTAAAACGTTGTAACATTTAGTGATTGTTAGGTGTTTGTAATTGTTGTGAGTTGAACTTGAAATCGAAACTGAACTCGAATTTAAAAAAAAGATACTAAAATTGGCTTCTAGTTACTTGATGCTCGAACTTTTTTAATTCTTAAATTGGTGTCAATCCAAGCGCTATCCCTTTTTTAAGCATTAGTGCTTTTGCTTCTTCATAGTCATTGGAAATTTCACCCTCAAGAATAGCTTCTTTTATTGCTTCTTTAATTTGACCAATTTCCCTGCATGGTTTTAAATTAAATGTTTCCATTATTTCTTCACCTGTAACTGGTGGTTGGAAATTTCTGACCTGATCACGCTCTTCTACTTCAACAATCTTATCGCGTACAATTTTAAAATTGTTGTGATAACGTTTAAATTTTTTAGTATTCTTTGTTGTGATGTCAGCTTCACAAAGGGTCATTAAATCTTCAATATTTTCTCCAGCATCAAAAACCAATCGTCTTACTGCGGAATCAGTCGTATTGTTGTCGGCAATCACAATTGGTCGAGAGCTCATTAATACCATTTTCTGAACGAATTTCATTTTATCGTTCAATGGCATTTTGAGTCTTTTGAATAATTTACACACCATTTTTGATCCCACAAACTCATGACCGTGAAAAGTCCACCCTACTTTTTTGCTAAATTTTTTAGTTGGTGCTTTACCAATATCATGTAATAAAGCAGCCCAACGTAACCAAAGATTGTCAGTTGTTTTAGCAATATTGTCAAGGACTTCCAAAGTGTGGTAAAAATTATCTTTATGCAATTGCCCTTCTACTTCATCAACTCCTTTTAAGGCAATTAGTTCAGGCAATATATGGGGTAATAAACCAGTTTCTTCTAATAATAAAAAACCAATAGAAGGTTTTGGGCTATTCATTATTTTATTTAGTTCATCAATAATACGTTCTTTAGTAATGATGTTGATGCGTTCATGGTTTCGTGATATCGCTTGCAGTGAATCCAATTCAATCCTGAAATTTAGCTGAGTAGCAAAACGAATCGCACGCATCATACGTAATGGATCGTCAGAATAAGTGATGTCCGGGTTTAACGGTGTTTTTAGCAGCTGTTCATTTAGGTGTAGCATACCATTAAAAGGATCTAATAAGTCACCAAAATTATGTTCTGAAATACTTAATGCTAACGCGTTTATAGTAAAATCTCTTCTATTCTGGTCGTCTTCTAAAGTACCGTTTTCAACAATAGGGTTTCGACTATCCTTGGAATATGATTCTTTACGAGCGCCAACAAATTCTATTTCAATATCATCAGCGCGTAACATTGCTGTTCCGTATGTTTTAAATACTTGAACTTTAGGTTTGTTAGGAAGTAGTGAAGCTACTTTTTGAGCTAACTCAATACCGCTCCCAACTGCAACAACATCAATGTCTTTAGCGTCGCCTCTTTTTAAAATAAAATCTCTTACAAACCCTCCGATTACATAGGAGTCAATATTCAAAATAGCTGTTGCTTTTTGTATGACATTGAAAATTGGATGTGTAAGTGCTTCTTTAAAATTTTTATGTTGTGACATTATTTTCTGATGATTGTCACCAAGCCAGCACTACTTAATTTAATAATTAATGAAGGTTTGGATGATTTTTTTTCGCGATGCAAATTTACAACATAGTCGACACCTTTTAAAATATCATTGCTTATTTCTGAAAATAATTTTTGAGTGATTGTTTCCTGTTAAAACGGAAGGGCCCTATATGATTATATAAAATTAAGGAGTGTTAATATACTAGTAAATGATATACTATATATTATATATACTATTTTTGATTTAATGAAAACATATACGAAACATAATTTTTTTAAACATACCTATTGTGAGTTTATTGAGGTGTCGGAAGATATTTTTATGAATAATACCGCTCACTATAAAAGCAATTCTGATTCATTATATCATTATACTCCAGAAGGAGTGTACCGCTATTCTGATCATTGGGGTAGAGTGGCTAATTGTAGGTGGAAGTTATTGGCTAATGATGATTTTAAGAGCCAAGTAAATCATCTTGGATTTTCTAAATGGTCAGATTTCTATGCAATTAATGATACTGAAAAACTATTTTATTTAGAAGTCGATTTTGAGTTTAAGAAAGTGAATTTTAAACATAAAGCCATTACTAATGGTGCTGAAATGTATTTATTTACTGCCCAAGAAGCCCAAAAACGACAGAAGCAAATTAGAATATTATTAAAAGAAGAGCGTTGGGCAAAATATTACGATCAGGATATTGAAGACTTGCGTTTGAGTATTATCTCTCAACTAATTTCAACTAATAAAACCTTGCAAGAATTAAAATTAGCGCACAAATAA
>JABSPO010000053.1 GCA_013214625.1 Flavobacteriaceae bacterium | reverse complement strand
TACCTGCATCTATAGGTATATTAGTGTTATCACTAAATATGATTATAGACACTATTTTTGTGGGCAGATGGATTGGACCAATGGCTATTGCAGCAATTACTATTGTAATGCCGATAGTATATTTAATCTCATCTATTGGGATGGCAATTGGAGTTGGTGGTGCTTCAATTATATCACGAGCTTTAGGTGCAAACGATCACGATAAAGCACAACGTGTTTTTGGTAACCAAATAGTAATATCTTTAGGAGTAGCTATTGTATTGGTAATTGCAGGTTTAGTTTTCAAAGAGGAAGCATTGACTTTATTTGGAGCAAAAGGAGCCATTATTCCACCAGCACTTACCTATTATACAATTGCAATGTTCGGCGCGCCTTTTTTAGCGTTATGTATGACTGGAAACCCTGTAGTACGAGCAGAAGGAAAACCAAAATTTGCAATGGCAGCACTAATTGCTCCAGCTATTGCAAATATTATACTAGACTATTTATTTATTGATGTATTTAACTACGGAATGGCTGGCGCTGCTTGGGCAACAGCAATATCATATATTGCTTGTTTTATAACCATACTATATTTCTTTTTATCAAAACATAGCGAACTAAAAATCAAACTAAAGTGCTTTGTATTAGAATGGCCTATAATAAAAGAAATCACTTCTCTAGGAAGCGTTACTTTAGCAAGACAAGGGGCCGTTAGTGTTTTAGCTATTATACTCAATCATATTTTATTTCAATATGGCGGAGAAATATCCATTGCCGTTTACGGCATTATTAGTAGAATGCTCATGTTTGCATTATTCCCTATACTCGGAATTGCACAAGGATTTTTACCTATAGCTGGATACAATTACGGAGCTGATAAATTAACACGAGTAAGAGAAAGCATCAACACTTCTATTATTTACGGTTCAGGATTAGCGCTGATTATTTTTATCATGATTATGCTCTTCCCAGAAGCAATTGTTCGTGTTTTTACTGATGACGCTCAATTATTAAAAGAAACGCCAACTGCATTGCGATGGGTTTTTTGTGTTACCCCATTAATCGCTGTACAAATAATAGGCGCTGGATATTTTCAAGCCATCGGAAAATCAATACCGGCATTATTATTAACACTTACAAAACAAGGGTTTTTCCTTATTCCGTTAATCCTAATTTTACCAAATTATTTTGGGCTGCTGGGGGTCTGGATGGCTTTTCCGATTGCCGATTTATTATCCACTATAATTACTGGCTTCTTCTTAAATAAGGAGATTAGGTTACATTTAAATCCTATTAAAAAAAACATATGATTGAATATTATAATTATATAAAAGCATTACACCTCATTTTTGTCATCACATGGTTTGCGGGTTTATTCTATATTGTTCGCTTGTTTATTTATCAAATAGAAGCGACTCAAAAACCTTCTCCAGATAAAGAAATTTTAGGAGAACAACTTAAAATAATGGCAAGTAGATTATGGAATATCATCACTTGGCCTTCCGCTATTCTAACCCTAATTTTAGCACCAACACTCCTCTATTTACGTCCATATTTACTTGAAGAACCATGGATGCATGTAAAACTTGGCTTTGTGATATTACTCTATGTATATCATTTTAAATGCCATCAGATATTCAAACAATTACAAAAAGGAGAAGTAAAATACAGCTCTAATTTTATGCGCTTGTTTAATGAAGGTGCTACGATAATTTTATTTTCAGTGGTGTTTTTAGTAATGGTCCGTCATGAATTAAATTGGATATTCGGAGTGTTAGGAATAATCTCATTCTCCGTTATTTTAATGATTTTAGTTAAAATCTATAAGCGCTACAGAGAGCAGTAATAAGTTGGTGTGATAATTGCTATATTTATAAAATGAATTTTAAAACCCTTTCCTTAAGACTTCGCATATTTCTTTCCATGATATTTTTGGTATTACTTGCCTCTGTATTGATGGCTTCAATGGCAATTTATCAATATAACGAAGAGGCTGAAGAATACCATGATGATCGATTACAAAGAAAAGAGAACACGGTAAAATCCCAGATAGAATATCAGTTAAAAACCAAAACTACTTTCCCTATTGTCACTAATAAAATACCTAATATATTTAAAGAAAAAGATTTTATATATGAATTAGCTGATGTCCATAACCTAGAAGTAAAATTGTATGATTTTGAAGGACGTTTTTTAATCGCATCAAACGCTTCATCAATTGGGGAACAAACCGACATTGCACCTGAAAAATTACCTAATAACATTCTTGAAGCCTTACAGAATTCTATAGATAAAAGACACATCACTAAAACTACCGAAAACGGAAAAATAATTCAATCTTCATATAGTTATATTACCGACCCTAAATTTAAACCCTTAGCCATTTTAAGCTTACCTTATGTACAAGACGATGAAATTATTACCTCAGATTTAAATGAGTATCTCAAATGGTTAAGCCTTGTTTATTTATTCGTATTAGTTATTGCTATTGCTTTAGCGTATTTTCTATCTAAATATATTACCCGATCCTTAAAAACTATTAGTGAAAAAATTAACCAAACTCGTTTAGATAAACAAAACACAAAAATAGAAATTGAAAACACTAGTCATGAAATAAGTGCCTTGGTAACCTCATACAATAGTATGATTGATGAACTGCAAGAAAGTGCTGTAAAATTAGCTACTAGCGAGCGTGAACAAGCATGGAGGGAAATGGCAAAACAAGTAGCGCACGAAATTAAAAATCCGCTAACTCCAATGCGTTTAACGATACAAAGTTTTCAGCGAAAATTTAATCCTGAAGACGAAGATATTCATCAGAAAATTGATGAATACTCTAAAACGCTCATTCAGCAAATAGATACCATGAGTGCTATTGCCGAAGCATTTTCAAACTTTGCAAAAATGCCTGCTCAGAAAAATGAAACCTTAAATATCGTTGAGGTTATTCGTTTGGCATTGGATATTTTTAATGAAGAGTATATTGAATTTACCACAGAAAAAGAAGATATTATTGCCAATTTTGACAGAACTCAATTGATACGAGTTATGACCAACTTGGTTAAAAATGCAATTCAAGCGAGTGTTTCAAACGAAAAACCAAACATTAAAGTTAATATATCCGATAACCTAACTAGAATTAACATTACTGTTTCTGACAATGGAATAGGCATAAAACCAGAAAATAAAACAAAAATATTTGAACCAAAATTTACTACTAAAACCAGTGGCATGGGGCTTGGCTTAGGAATGGTAAAAAATATTGTGGAAACTTATAACGGAAGTATTACTTTTACATCAGAAGAACATAAAGGAACTGTATTTACAATTACACTCCCTAAAAACCCATCTGTGGGATAAATAGAATCATTTTACAATTTAAAAGAACACTGTAAGCAATTATGAACTACGAGAATATTTTAGTACAGCAAGAAAACGGATTAGGAACAATTACCATCAACCGTCCTAAAAAATTAAATGCTTTAAACAAAGCTACTATTACTGAATTACATCAAGCGTTTGACGCCTTAAATAAAGACGCAAGCACAAAAGTAATTATCATTACAGGTAGTGGAGAGAAAGCCTTCGTTGCTGGTGCTGATATTTCTGAATTTGCTGATTTTTCAGTTGCTCAAGGAGCGGAATTAGCAAAAAACGGACAGGATATCTTATTTGATTTTGTAGCAAACTTATCTACCCCAGTAATAGCAGCCGTAAATGGGTTTGCTTTAGGTGGTGGATTAGAATTAGCGATGGCTGCACATTTCAGAGTTGCTAGTGACAATGCAAAAATGGGATTGCCAGAAGTATCTTTAGGAGTAATTCCTGGTTACGGAGGAACGCAACGTTTACCTCAGTTAGTAGGTAAAGGAAAAGCAATGGAAATGGTAATGACTGCCGGTATGATTGGTGCTGAAGAAGCTAAAGAATGTGGTTTAGTAAATCATGTTACTACACAGGAAGAATTATTACCATTGGCTCATAAAATCGCAGGTAAAATCATGCGTAATTCATCAGTAGCTATTGGACATGCTATAAAAGCAATTAACGATAACTATACAGACGGAACTAACGGTTTTGAAACAGAAATAACACAGTTTGGAATTTGTTTTGGAACTGACGATTTTAAAGAAGGAACTACCGCTTTTTTAGAAAAAAGAAAAGCAGCTTTTCCAGGAAAATAAGTCACATTACGACTTTATATTAATCCTCATATATTTCTATAAACTATTAGAAGTATATGAGGGTTTTGTTTTTTCATTAACACCCCTTTACAAACTCTTGTAACCCATTTATAACTTCCTGTTGGTTTTCAATATGACTCATATGACCGTCAGGAAGTTCTATTTTCTGTACACTTGTTCCATTTACTTGATCTACTAAATCCTCATAACTCAATACTGGATCTTTCTTTCCTAAAATAAGCAGTTTAGGATAAGGTGAAAAATGTAACAACGCTTCTCTATCAAAACGAATTTTCATCCCTTCTTGCGCTGCAATATATCCTTGTAGAGGAGTTTTTAGGGCTTCCATTTTTACTTGATTAATTTCTTCTTGAAATAAACCCCTGTTCTTTGGTCTAAACAAATTACTGATGGACATGCGAACCAAATTACTATAGTTTGTTTTAACTGCTTCTATAGCTCTAGTTCTTAATTGAACACGCTCTGGAGAGTCTGCTCTAGTAGTCGAATTTAATAAGCATAAGCCTTTTACGTTATCAGGGGATTCCTCAGCGAAAGCAAGAGCAACATATCCTCCCATAGAATGCCCTACAAAAATAGAACGTCGGATTTTTAAAAACTGTAATACTTCAGTAACTACCTCAGCCATCAAATCCATTGTATGTACATAGCCAAAACACTCCGTTTGCCCGTGTCCTAATAAATCAATACAAACTACTCTGTTTCGCTTTATTAACGCTGGTTTAATTCCATCCCACATAGTAGAATTTTCTAAAAAACCATGTAGTAAAACAATCGTATTTCCTTTTCCTTCATCAGTATAAAAAACAGACGTCCCTTTATAGTTAAATTGCATTTGTATTTACTTGAGTTTGTACATTACAAAGATACTTATAGTTCCTAAAAAATCAATTATATTGTACTATTCAATATCCTTAGATATAAGCACACAAGGCATAAGTTAACCATTAACTTTTCCTTTATGATAACCTTTTCATAATTAAACCCACTGGTGGGTTAATGATTTCTTTATTATTACGACAAACTTAAAAACCAATTACTGTGGCTATACAAGACATTACCAAATACACCTATAAAAACACCTTCTCTTTAAGTGTGGTTTTATTTGATAAAGCCTGTGTAATGAATGAACCTGAACAGGTAGACGCTTACAGTATTTATTGGATTAAAAAAGGCTCTGGCGTATATCACATTGATTTTGAAAACTATTCATTTGATGGAAATGTGCTGTTCTTCTTATCACCAGGTCAAGTGTTTTCTGTTGAAACAGAATCAATTGAAGAGGCTTATAAACTTACTTTTTTAAAAGATTTTTATTGCATACAAACTCATGACAAAGAAGTGGCATGCAATGGCGTGCTTTTTAACAACATCTATGACACTCCCTTTTTACAACCTACAGTAAATGACACTCTCAAATTAGACTTTATCATAACCAGTTTAGTAGATGAATTAAAACAATCAGCAACTGGGCAGTATGATATGCTACAAGCCTATTTAAAACAATTTATTGTAAATGCAGTCCGTATTAAAACAGCACATTATCAAATAAAAGACGATGTAGCATCGCAACTTTTTAAAGATTTTAGCTTATTAGTGGAACAAAACTATAAAACAATACACTCTGTAACTGAATATGCAACTCGTTTGGGGATTTCGCCAAAATCATTAACCAAGCATTTTCAAAAGAGAGGTTCACAAACTCCAAGTGACTTTATTAAAAACAGAATCATCCTTGAGGCAAAACGACAATTACTCTATTCTTCTGATTCTGTAAAACAAATAGCCTATAATTTAGGGTATAATGACCCTGCTTATTTTACTAGATTCTTTACCAAATCAACTACAAAATCACCATTACATTTTAAAACAGATTATAATATTCAGTAAGCTAACATTGTTTCAAGAACAACTCAATTCTCGATATTAATTTTACTCCTAATCAATCGTAAAATTCACTTGAATTGACGAATCATATTAGTTGTAAAAATGTCTAACGGAGCTAATGACTCTATTTCATCACTTCGAGTGAAATTATTTAGAATGTATTGGAAGGTAATTTTGTATCGAGAAGTATAAGTTCTTCCCCAATCAAGTTGAGGACAGGCTAATTTTCATCCCATTTCACTACATGAAAATCACTCGAACTGACGAAAACATACATACCGGGCAATAGTAGCTTGTCGAAGTACTTTCAAATAAGTTTTCGACAAGCTCAGACAGACAGTTAGGTTCTATATTTTACTATTCTTAAGCCAATAAACACACCTTGTCCAACCATAAGGAACTTTTGTCCATTTTTTGAAGCCTATTCCTATCGCATCTTTGTACTATCAATAAACAACTCCTTTAAATCAGGAGTACAAAACAAAGAAATATGGACATACAATTAAATCAAAATGAGTTTCAGAAAACAATAGCAAATAACAGCGCTGTAGCAATCGATTTTTATGCAGATTGGTGTAGCCCTTGTCAAACGTTATTACCTACTATTCACAAATTAGCTGAAGAGTATGAAGGCGAAGTTGCCGTACGAAAAGTTAACGTAGATAAAAACCAGGAACTCGCTGCCAAATTTGGTATACGAAGCATCCCTACCTTAATCTATTTACATAAAGGAAAAGAAGTGAATAGGCATAACGGATTAATTTCTAAAGGAATGCTAAAAGGGCATTTAAATCAATTAAAAAATTTGTGATCATGGAAAATTCAATAGAAAAACAATGCCCTAATTGCTGGGGATATCAGGAATATGATAAGCAACATCCTGAAAGAAAATTATGTAAATGCAAAACAGAATCAAACAAATAATAATCATTAAAAATTTATATTATGAGTACACGTATAGAAACATTAAACCCAGAAACAACAACAGGAAAATCAAAAGAATTATTTGATGCAGTACAAAAAAAATTAGGCTTCATTCCTAATTTAATAAAGGTGTTTGGAAATTCCCCTGCAACTTTGCAAACCTATTTAAGTTTAGGAGAATGAACTGCCAGCGGGAATTTCTCTACTAAATATAGAGAACAGTTAGCCTTAGCAATTGCAGAATCTAACAACTGTAACTACTGCTTATCAGCACATACTACCATTGGTAAAATGAACGGATTAACGGAAGAGCAAACTGAGCAAAGCAGACAAGGAATTGCCGATGATGCAAAAACACAAGCCGGTTTACAATTTGCAAAAGATGTAACCGAAAATAAAGGAATGGTATCTACCGACGCTATTAATGCTGGATATAACGACGGTGATATTTTAGAAATTGTATTAAATGTGGTTTCAAACACCTTAACCAATTATGTAAATCATATAGCCCAAACAGAAATTGATTTTCCTAAAGTAGAAACAGGAAAATTCACAGTAACAAAAAACATTTAGAATCATGGCAAATCCAATAAAGAAAAATTTAAAACATATTCATGAATTACTTGCTGAGGCAAAATTCATTGAAGCAATGGAAACTTATTTACACGACGATGTTGAATTAAGAGAAGCGAATGGTGAACCAAAAAAAGGAAAACAATTTAATTTAGATTTCGAACATGATTTCATCAATAATCAATTAGAAGAGTTTATAAAGTATGAAGTTAAGGACGTTGCTGTACAAGGAAACAATTCGTTTTATACTGCAGTAATGGAGTTAAAATTAAAAGACGGGAGTACTTTACTTTCGGAGCAAGTAGTTGCTACGAAATGGAAAGATGGTAAAATTTATAGAGAGCGTTATTACCACGCATAATTTAAACTAATAATAAATCTCTTTAACTAGGGAGTAACAAAAAACAATTAATTATGAAAAATTTAATTACAGGAGTATTCTTAATGGTATTTACTTTTACCGTTAACGCACAAAATGCAACAGTAAAAACAGTTTCTTTAGAACAAACTAAAGGAGAATTTACACAAAAATCAATCACCTTAAATGAAGGTACCTATATATTTGAAATTTCTAACGCTGGTGTAGGACATGAAGTTGGGTTTGTATTAACGCCAAAAGGAAAAACAGATGCATCTAACCATATTAAAAATGCATATGTAACTGAAGTAGTGAAAACAAATACCAAAGGACATTCCAAAAAAGTAACACTTAAAAAAGGAGAGTATGTATACTTCTGCCCTTTAAACCCTACACCACAGTACAAATTAATTGTTCAATAGCTTTATTGACTTAAACAAAAAAGGGCTATATAATCATATAGCCCTTTTTAATACTTAACCCCATCTACGATGGGTTCATTATGTCTTCAATTTCTTCAGCTTCAATAGGAATGTTACGCATTAAGTTAAACGGATCACCTTTTTCCTGAATTACCACATCATCTTCCAAACGAATCCCAAACCCTTCTTCAGGTATATAAATACCAGGCTCAACGGTAAACACCATATTCGCTTGCATAGGCTCAGTTAAAATACCATAATCATGTGTATCTAATCCCATGTGGTGAGAAGTTCCGTGCATAAAGTACTTTTTATACGCTGGCCATTTAGGATCTTCATTTTTGACATCTGCTTTATCGATTAAGTTCAATCCTAACAATTCTGAAGTCATTATTTTACCAACCTCAACATGATAATCTGCCCAAATAGTTCCCGGAGTCAACATTTTGGTTGCTTCATTTTTAACACGATTTACCGCATTATACACTTCTTTTTGTCTATCAGTAAAGCGCCCTGAAACAGGAATTGTCCTACTCATATCTGATGAAAAATTCGCATACTCTGCTCCAACATCCAATAAAATTAAATCACCAGCTTTACACTCTTGATTATTTTCTATATAATGCAATACATTAGCGTTATTACCCGAAGCAACAATTGGTGTGTATGCAAAACCTTTTGAACGATTGTTTAAAAATTCATGCATAAACTCTGCCTCAATATTGTACTCGAATATTCCTGGTTTAACGAAATCTAATATTCTACGGAATCCTTTTTCAGTAATATCACAAGCTTGTTGAATTAAATTTAATTCTACTTGATGCTTTACTGAACGTAAACGCTGTAAGATAGGATTAGACTTCGCTACTGAATGTGCAGGATATTTCTGTAACAACCACTTTGTAAAACGTGCTTCACGAGTTTCTGTTTCTACATTTGCACGGTAATGCTCATTTGTATTGATATACACTGTATCAGACTGTGTCATTACTTCAAACAACACTTTTTCTAAGTCCTGCAGCCAATATACTGTTTTAACACCGCTTGTAGTAAATGCAGCTTCTTTCGTTAATTTTTCACCTTCCCAAACAGCAATATGCTCGTTCGTTTCTTTTAAGAATAAAATTTCTCTATGCTCCGGTTTAGGGCTATCAGGAAATAACATTAAAATACTCTCTTCTTGATCTACACCACTTAAATAAAAGATATCTCTATGTTGCGCAAACGGTAATGTACTATCGGCACTTACAGGGTAAATATCATTGGAATTGAATATCGCCAAACTACTCGGTTTCATTTGTGATGCAAAATTCTTACGATTCGTTACGAATAACTCGCTTTTAATTGGTGCGTATTTCATGGTATGTGTTTTTGTAGTATTTATTCAGATTCAAAAATAACCAAGATTATTTTTAATCTACTAGCCATATGTCCTTATTTTATATTTTTTCGGATTCTACTCATATGTCTTGAAGAAATCCCTAAAAATGAAGCTAAGTAATGTAATGGGACTTCTTGTAATAAATCTGGTTCGTTTACCAACAATTTATGGTACCGTTCCTCTGGTGTTAAGGTTAATAAGTCTATTCGATAATCATCTATTAAGAATATCTGATTTTCAATCAAGTTGAAATAGAACGTATGGAAGGCTTTATTGTTTTTTATAAGGATATTAAATGCATCACAATCAATAACCCAAAGGGTACAATCGCTTAGTGCTTTAATGTTTTTTCTGGAAGAAGTCTTTTTTAAAAAACTTTTTAAAGCAGCTACACAGGAATTTTTTAAGGCAAGATAAGTCGTTTTATCTTCTCCTAAAACAATAATAGAATGTTGTAAAACTCCACTTTCTATAAAGCCGAAATACCTACATACGTTGCCTTCTTCTACAAAAAAGTCATTCTTTATTAATTGTAACAAAGAAAAGTTATTGATAATTTCTGGCAAGTAATCATGCAGCTGATCATCATTGATTACCTTTTTTAAATACTTCTTTAACGTACTTGATTCCATTGTTTTTTGATAGGACAATTATTAAGTTGTTAATCAAAAGTACATAAATAAAAAAGACCCGTTGTTTCACTATACTAACTTGATGATACCGTTTTATAAATACTTCTCGATACACTTTTATTCCGTTACACTTCATAAAACTACTTGAAGTGACGCTGTTATTCAGAATGATATAAAGAATCACAACACACGAATGCTTTACATTATGAGATTCCTCCTATTGTCGGAATGACATTATCATAATTTATGTATTTTTATCACTTTACTATTTTATTCCGTTTTATGAAATTTGCAATATCATTTATACTTGCCTTTATTACTTCAGTAGTAATTGCTCAACAAACTACTCCATCACAAGAAACATCACTTGTGAAAAATATTCCTTTCACTAGTATTGGTCCAACAATTATGAGTGGTCGGGTGGTGGATTTGGAAGTGAATCCCAACAATCCTAATGAGTTTTATGCGGCCTATGCTTCTGGCGGATTATGGCACACTAAAAACAACGGAACAACCTTCACCCCTATTTTGGATACTGCAAATACTCAAAATATAGGAAGTATTGCTGTGCATTGGAAAACCCGAACTATCTGGGTGGGTACTGGAGAAAATAATTCCTCACGTTCCTCTTATGCAGGAATTGGTATTTTAAAAAGTACTGATAATGGTAAAACTTGGACGAATGTTGGCTTGAAAGACTCACATCATATTGGGAGTATTGTACTAAACCCTAACAATCCTGATGAGATTGTAATTGGTGTTATTGGCCACTTATATACTCCTAACAAACAACGAGGTGTATACAAAACTTTAGACGGCGGAAAGACATGGAAACAATCTTTATTTATTTCTGAAGACACAGGAATTATAGATGTAAAAGTACAACCTAATAATTTCAATATTCAATATGCCGCTGCTTGGCAACGCGAACGTAAGGCATGGAACTTTTCTGGTAATGGCCTCGAATCTGGAATTTATAAAAGTATTGATGCTGGAAATACGTGGATTAAAATTAATGCAAGTTCAGGTTTTCCTACAGGAAAAGGAATTGGTAGAATTGGTTTAACAGTATATGATTCGAATACTATTTATGCAGTATTAGACAATCAAAATAGAAGAAAAAAAGACAGTACTGTTACTAAAAAAAACTTAGTAAAAGAAGACTTTAAACAAATGGCTGTTGATGAATTTCTAAACCTATCAGATAAAAAACTAAATGGGTTTTTAAAACGAAATGGATTTCAAGAAAAGTATCGAGCAGAAAATGTCAAACAATTAGTTAGAACTGGTGAAGCAAAACCAAATGACATTGCTACATATTTAGAAACTGCTAATTCTAAATTATTTGACACACCTGTAATTGGCGCAGAGGTATACAGAAGTGATGATAGCGGGAAAACATGGGCTAAAACTCATGATAATTATATAGACGATTTGTTTTTCTCGTATGGCTATTATTTTGGTGAAATTCGTGTACATCCTAAAAACAAAGACAAAATTTACTTGTGTGGAGTTCCAATTATCAAATCGGACGATGGTGGAAAAACATTTACATCTATCAATAAAGAAAACGTACATGCCGATCATCAAGCCTTATGGGTAAATCCTAATTTAAAAGGGCACTTAATAAACGGTAATGACGGCGGTGTAAACATTTCTTATGATGATGGTGAAAGCTGGATTAAATGCAACAACCCTGCAGTAGGACAGTTTTACACTGTAAATGTAGATAATGCTGAACCGTACAATGTATACGGTGGTTTACAAGACAATGGCGTTTGGTTTGGGCCAAATAACCATATAGAAGATAAAAGTTGGTACCAAACTGGAAAATACCCCTATCAAAGTTTATTAGGTGGTGATGGAATGCAGATACAAGTTGATAACAGAGATAATAACATTGTGTTTACTGGTTATCAATTTGGTAATTATTACCGAATTGATAAAACAACACAGAAAAGAAAATACATTCAACCAAAACATAACTTAGGAGAAAAACCACATCGTTTCAATTGGCAAACTCCAATTTTATTATCACCTCATAATCAAGATGTATTGTATTTGGGCGGGAATAAACTAATGAAATCAGAAAACCAAGGAGATGATTGGGAAGTTATTTCTGATGATCTTACCCAAGGAGAAAAACAAGGAAATGTTGCCTTCGGGACCATCACGTCAATATCAGAATCGACTTTAAAAGAAGGATTGATCTATACTGGTAGTGATGACGGATTAGTATATGTAACTAAAAACAAAGGCAAAAAATGGAGGAATATAATTGGTACTTTACCTAAGAATTTATGGGTTTCTAGAGTTATCGCTTCTAGTCATTTAAAATCAAGAGTGTATGTTACTTTAAACGGATATCGATTTGATAATTTCTCCCCTTATATTTTCATTTCAGAAGACTATGGGAAAACATGGAATTCAATTTCTAATACACTTCATAAAGCTGCTATAAATGTGATAAAGGAAGATTTAAACGATGAAAATATCTTGTATATAGGAACTGATAATGGGCTATATATTTCGTTTAATAAAGGAACTTCTTGGGAATCTTTTTCTAACGGATTACCAAAAGTAGCGGTTCACGATTTAGTAATACAATCACAAACAAACGATTTAATAGTTGCTACTCACGGACGTAGTTTATACAAAACTAATGTTGGAGTTTTTGAGGAATACCATAACTATAAAAATGACGCCTTATATGTTGCTAATATCTCTGCTATAAAACATAATCCTAATTGGGGAAGTTCATGGAGTAAATGGTTAAAAGCACATGAACCTAGTACTCAAATACAAGTTTTTAGTGCTAATCAAGCTGAAGCTACCCTACGTGTATTAACTACAGAAAATAGTGTGTTACACGAATTTACTGTTGTGTTAGAAAAAGGATTTAATACTTTGAACTATGATTTAACCATCACTGAAAAAGGAAAGGAAATATTAGAGGATGCTACCGAATTAATGTTGATTTCTAAAAAGAAAAACGACAAGTATTATTTACTAAAGGGAGAGTATATCGTTGAGGTAAATACGAATTTAGCAAAAAGCACCGTTTCTTTAGTAATAGAATAATTTTAGTATGCTACTAACATGAAAAAAGTACTCAAACACATATTTAAACTTGTGAAAATAATGTTTTTATTCATTTTCAGCTTTGTGATACTATGCTTGTTTACAACTTGGGTTTGCTAAAATATAGCTACCAGTCCTAAAAAAGAATTCACTGATAAACAAAAATCAATTTATGTCGCTTCTAATGTGGTACATACTGATATTATAATTCCTATAAGTTCTTTGAATAAATACCTTAAGAATACCCTTAATTTAAACACCTCAACTATATTTGTGGCTTTTGGCTGGGGAGACAGGTTTTTTAAAACACTCCTACTTGGGGATATTTAACCTTCTCTACTACGGTTAATGCTGTCTTTTTAAAAAGCCCAACTGCAATGCATCTAACAGAATATAAAAGTATTGGAGCTCACTGGAAAAAAGTAATGATAACCGATTATCAATTAATATCTATTGAAAAAAACATCCTCGATACTTTTTATGAAGCCAATGGAAATTACACATGTCTAAACACTTGTAATCCTTGGACAAATAATATCCTTAAAAAGGCATTTATTAAAACTGCTATTTGGACACCTTTTGACTCAGTAATTTTAAAAAATTTGTAAATTTAATATGTTGTTTAAAAAGTCTCTATTGTATTCCGAAAATGCAGAAACACGATTCATTTGTTATTTCATCGACAGAAATGATAGCATTAAACGAAAAAATTAAAAAGGAATTACTTTTCGTGCTTAAATTTGGGTATACACTAAAAAGACTCTTTGGCTTGTTGAAATTATAAATCTTCACTAAAATGAGGTGTAAAAGTCTATATATATACAGTATTAAAAGGTATTGTTATGAAGTATTCATTCTCAGTGAATTATAATTTTAACAAAAAATTAAAAAAAATTTGGGTAACATTATGGTTTTTCTAAGAACTATATAATGAGAGAGGCTATTTAGTATAAGCCTAAATCGAAATATCAATAGTGTTTTTGTTTATTGTTGAGTAGTATAATAATTATAATAAAACATTCAATTTGGTGAAAATATTCATAATAGAAGATGACCCTTGGTACGGTGAAATGATAAAGTATCATTTATCCCTCAACCCAGATTATGATGTGCAATTATTTGACAATGCTAAGGCATGTTTAAGTAATTTACATCAAAAACCTGATGTCGTATGTATCGATTATAATTTACCTGACATTAATGGTGAGGAGTTATTTAAGAAAATTAAAGATCAAGACCCCTCTATTGTTGTTGTTGTAATTAGTGGTCAAGAAGAAGTTAGTATTGCTCTTAGCTTAATTAAAAGTGGGGTATATGACTATATTGTAAAAGATGATAATACAAAAGATATACTTTGGAATGTCATACAGCGAATTAGAGAAAAAACAAATTTAAAGCAAGAAGTCGCAGAGCTTAAAAAAGAGTTAGGAACTAAATTTAGTTTTGAAAAATCCATTATTGGACAGAGTAATGCAATAAAGAGATCGTTTGGTTTAATTGAAAATGCAGTTAAAACAAATATAAATATTTCAATTACAGGAGAAACTGGAACAGGAAAAGAATTAGTTGCTAAGGCTATACACTATAATAGCGAAAGAAGAAAAAATAATTTTGTAGCTATTAATATGGCCGCAATACCTAGAGAATTAATTGAAAGTGAATTATTTGGACATGAAAAAGGCGCTTTTACAGGAGCTCATTGTAGAAAAATAGGAAAGTTTGAAGAGGCTGATGGAGGTACTATTTTTCTTGATGAAATAGCCGAATTGGATATTAGCATGCAAGTTAAGCTATTGAGAGTATTACAAGAGCGTGAAGTAACTCGTGTTGGAGGTAATAAGAGTATAAAATTTAATGCACGCCTAATTACTGCAACACATAAAAACTTGATAGAAGAAGTAAAAAAAGAAGTTTTTAGAAAAGATTTATATTATCGTATAATGGGTTTGCCGATAGAATTACCACCATTAAGGGATCGTGATAATGACATATTAATATTAGCTAAACATTTTGTCGATAAATTCTCAGAAGAGAATAAAATGCCTTTGCCTATTTTAACTTCTGAAGCCAAAGAAAAGTTATTGGAATATAATTATCCAGGTAACGTAAGAGAATTAAAATCTATTATTGATTTGGCCAGTGTAATGTGTGATGGCAAAGAAATTGAAGCAAAAGATGTTTCTTTTAATTCATTTATCCAGGATGCTCCGTATGCAGCATTAGAAAAAACATTGAGAGCATATAATGTTGAAATTATTAGTCATTTTCTTGATAAATATAGTAATAATGTAATGAAGGTAGCGGACAAACTAGATATAGGGAAATCTACTATTTATAACATGATGAAGTCAGGAGAAATAATAAATAAGTAAAATTATGAAAACAATTTTTCTAACATCGAATTCTCCAGTAAAATCAACTAAGGAAGAAAACATTCTTTCAAATGATTCTAAAACAAATACAATAACACCGTTATCAGTTGTTTATAAAAAAGATAAGCTTTGGAAAGGGCCTTTGTATAATGCAAAAATTCTACTTGTCGAGGATGATAAAATAAATAGGCTGATCGTGAATAATATTTTAAAACGACAAAATGTAGCTTTAACTAAAGTTAAAAATGGTGTTCAAGCCATAGAAATCTTAAAAAAGGAAAGCTTTGATTTGATTTTGATGGATATTCATATGCCAGACATGAATGGTATTGAAGCGACAAGTATTATTCGTAACGAATTAAAAATGAAAACACCAATTATTGCATTAACGGCAAATTCGTTTGGTTCTGAAATAGATGAGATAATGGAAGTAGGAATGAATGACTATTTGATTAAACCTTTTGAAGAACAAGATTTGATAAATGTTATAACTAAACACTATAATGTTACTCCAAAGAAAAAAAATACAGCACTGATTGTTACAGTAGTAAATACTACAAAAAAACTATTATATAATTTACACAAACTTGAAAAGTTAAGTAAAGGTAATGCCGCCTTTTTAAAAAAAATGTGTAATCTTTTTGTTAAGCTTACCCCTGATTATTTAAAACAAATAAATGACTTATATGAAGAACGGAATATTAGTAGTTTGAAAGAGCTAGCTCATAAAATGAAGCCAAGTATTGATTATATGGGCATAACCTCTTTAAAACAAGACATAAAAGATTTAGAGCATTTAGATAATGAGCAATATTCTTTAGAAAAATTGAGCTCATTAGTAAAAAATACAACTAGTATTCTTACAGAAGTTGTGTCGCAAATTAGAAAAAAGGAGCTGTCATAATTTATACAATAAATCACTTTTCTTAACTATTGAATAAGCGCCTTGCCATACATTTTTATAATAAAAATGTATGGCAAGGCGCTAGTTTTGTGCCAATGACTTTTCAGAAGCATAGTTTAACGTCCTATTTTAGTGTCAATCGCTAAAAACATGCTAGAATTTCAAAAAAAACGAATAATTTTTAATTGGTAGTAGATAAAAAATTTCCATTTAATGGAAAAAGATGTGCTTTTTGGAATAAATAAAAACATAATCAAATATCAAAAACCTGATATACACATGATTACACTGTAAGGTATAGTTTTAGCTTAATACTAAACATAATTAGTTTAATTAAAATAATAAACATTATGGATCAAATAGAGCAGTTAAAAATTTTTGTAGTTGATGACGATGTTTTTTACCAAAACATCATTGAACAGTATATACACGGTCTAGGATACACGGAAGTAAAAAAATTTAATGATGGGTTAAGTTGTCTTAAATGTATTAATGAAAACCCCGATGTAGTTTTTCTAGATTATGTTATGGAAACACTAACAGGTTATGAGGTGTTAAAAAAGATAAAAAGGTTCAACCCTAATATTTATGTAGTAATCGTTTCCAGTCAGGAAGAAATTAAAACAGTAGTTGATACATTAAAGCATGGAGCCTTTGATTATATCCAGAAAAATGAATTAGAGGAGGAAAGTGTTAAACAAGTTTTACAAAAAATAATAGAAGTAAAAGATCATTTAAAAAGAACGGAACCAAACTTTTTAAGACAATTTTTTCAATTTTTATAATATGAGATACCTTATAGTTTTTTTTACCTGTATTACTATTCTTTTTAGTTCTTGTAAGACATCTAATATATTGATGGAACCTAAGTCTGATAGAAATACAGATCTAGCAATTTTAGATAGTGTGTTCGCATATGATGCTACGTATCAGTATCATATTAGAAAAGACGATAAAATTAGTATAAGTGTTTGGGGAGAAGATGAACTAAGTATAGGTTCATCATATGGAATCTATAATTCTAATGAAGTTTATGGAAAATGGTTAATGGTTGATGCTGACGGAAATATTGAGATACCAAAACTAGGAACCTTTAATGTCTTAAATATGACTGTAATTAACCTGAAAAACATCTTAAAGGAACGTTTTGGGAAATGGTTAGTCACCCCGATAGTTGACATAAAGGTTTTGAATAAAGAAATAACAGTTTTAGGAGAAGTTAGACTTCCTCAAGTTATTAAAATAGATAAAGATCATAATTCACTTCTTGAGATAATAGCACGATGTAACGGTTTTGAATTTTACGCTAATATTGAGTACATAAAAATTCTTAGACAAGAAGGTGAGCATGTAAGAATAGCTAACATTGATATGAGTAAATCCGGAGATTATATTAGTAAGAATATTATGTTGCGTCCAGGTGATGTAGTGGTAGTTCCTTCTAAGAGTTATAAAACATTTGATAAACGAATATCCACTATTATACCTTTTA
>JABSPO010000052.1 GCA_013214625.1 Flavobacteriaceae bacterium | reverse complement strand
TATATTTTATTTTTCTGCTTAATTCCAACCCTTTATTGTAGTATTCAAATGCTTTAGTTATTTTTCCTTGATCTGAACTTGCAAGCCCCATATTATTTAACGCATCTATTTGTGCTTTTAAGAAATATACTCTAACAGGATCTTGTCTATTCTTACTTGAAGAACTCTTGAGTGTTTTGAGTTTATTTAGAGCTAAGGAGTACATTAATTGATTGTATCTTGGCCAAGTTTTTTCATCCCAAAGGTTTTCAACCATTAAATCAATTGCATCTATCTTTAGTGTATCATTAGTAGCATTATGATATAATATCAGAGAAGAATCTATTATTTTTTTATCTCCTTCCGATAATTCATTAAGGTTTAAACTATCTATTAAATAGTAGTTTTTATCCGCATAAATTTGACCGCTAGATGTAATCGTAAAGAAAAACAGGCCTATTATAAATAACCATTTATCAAAGTAATATGTGTTTTCCTTTTTCATTTATTTTAGTCTATTTTTTCAAAAACTAATTTATAAAATGTCCCTTCTTTTTTTAATTTTTCAATTTTACCGTTTAATTGCTTTGTAAATATGTGTATTAATTTTGTACCTAAGGCGCTTGACTCTTGTTTCTCATTAAAACCTACTCCATTATCTCCAACTATTAATTCATATTTTTTACCTTCGAGGTGTTTTAATGAAGTGTAAATTGTCCCTTTACTTTTAGTCTCAAATGCGTATTTTAAGGAATTTGTAATCATTTCAATAATCATTAGTCCTAAAGGCGTTAATGTACTAATTCCCATTTTAATATCTTTTACATCAATTTCTAAGTCAATATTTTTATTTACTGCATAACTATTTATAAGGTTTTCGATTAATGATTTAAGATGCTCATGAATATCAATATATTTTAAATCATCTGAGCCATACATTCGTTCATGCAACATCGCCATTGAGAGCACTCTTTTTCTAGCATCATTAAACATTCCTACTATTCGCTCATCATCTACCTCTCGTGATTGTAAACTTAACAAGCTATTAACTACTTGCAAATTGTTTTTTACACGGTGATGAATTTCTTTTAGCATGATGTTTTTTTCTTCATTTTTCTGATATAATACGCGCTTTTCTGTTTTTAATTTAATTTGATTTAGTCGAAACATAAATATCATTAAACCCATACCTAACACCATAAATCCACAAAAAACATAAAACCATATAGTCCTCCAAAAAGGTGGAGGGATATTAATTTTTAATGTTTTTTCTTTTTTGCTCCACACACCATCATTATTAGTCCCTTTTAATTTCAAAATATATGTTCCAGGGTTAAGATTTGTAAAGGTAATATGATTGCGTGTTCCTATATAATTCCATTCTTTATCAAAACCTTCTAATTTATATGCATATTGATTGTTTTCTGAATTTGTAAATTCTAACGCGGAAATTTCAAAAGAAAACACATTATCTTTAAAACTTAAATTTAACGTTTCAACTTCATTAATATCCTTCTCTATTACTCCTCCAACGGAAGGGGTCACCACATTATTTAACATTCTAAATTCTGTTATGACTACTTTTGGAGACACAGTGTTTTCTTGAATTTTTTCTGGGTAAAAAGCGGTTACTCCATTTATCCCTCCAAACATAAACTCTCCAGATTTACTCTTATAAAACGCGCCCATGTTAAATTCGTTGCCTTGTAACCCGTCACTATCTAAATAGTTTTTTATTTCTTTAGTTTCTCTATTAAATTTAGCCAATCCTTTATTAGTGCTTACCCATAAGTTTTTATTTTCATCTTCTAACATTCCATAAGTTACATCATTCAAAAAACCATCTTTTTTTGTATAAACCCTTGTTTTTAATTCTAATACACCAGAATTTTTTAGCTGATACTCTAAAATTTCCACCAATCCACTTTCTGTCCCTAGCCAAAAAGAGCTATCAGTGTCCTGATGAACACTATAAATATAATTACTTCTTAATCCGTTATTTCCCCCCACGGAGTTGTCTAGCTTGTATACTTTATCTGTTTTTAAATCAATTACATTCAATCCGTTTTCATAAGCCACCCATAAACGTTGTTCAATTACATCTTCTGTGAGATAATTTACCCAACCTGTTAACATTTCCGAACTTTTGGTTAGAGTGCCTTTAAAATGTTTTATGGTTTTATCCTTTAAATTGTAAAAATAAACTCCTTTTCGCCAAGTACCTATCCACAAGTTCCCTTTTGATTCTTTAAAAACCACCGAGTTAACTAAATCTTGCTGGGAGAGGTTTTCATGTTCAAAAACATCAAAAGTATCTGATTCTCTATTGTACTTTAGCATACCTCCACCTCCTACAGAAAACCAAACATCTCCATTTAAATCCTCACTTATATTATACACTTGAGTTCCTATAAAGCCCGATTTATCGCCTTCTGTACCTGAATAATAAGTATAGGTTTTACTTTTTTTATTTAGCTTGTATAACCCGTAACCATATGTACCTATCCATAAATTTTGATATCCATCTTCACATAAGCTAAAAATAGGATCTGGCTCTACAAAGTTTAGCTCTTTAAAATCTGTTTTAAAATGATTGAAATTAAGGTCCAATGCTCCTTTATTAACACCTCCCAGTACTGTCCCAACCCATAATACATTTGATTTGTCAATAAAAATATCATGAATATTGTTAGAACTTAATCGAGGTGATTTGATAGATCGTTTTGAGTAGTGCTTTACTAAATAATCATCCTTTGTTTTATATTCTATTTTAAACAAGCCTTCCCCCCTTGTTCCTGTCCAGATAAAACCATAATTATCTATGGAGATTGCGCTTATGAAAACATTATTAATCTTTTTATTATCTTTAGAAACGATGTTCGTTAACGATTTTTCTTTTGTGTTAAAAACATACACTCCAAGGTTTGTTCCCATCCATAAGTCATTATTAGCTCCTGCTATTATTGCATTTTGTGAAAAGCTTATTTCTTTTTTAATTTCAAATATTTTCAGAATCACTTCTTCTTTATATTGATAAATTTTCTTATTATTAATAAGCCAAACTAATCCATTTTTGTCTTGAATTATTTGCCTTATTTTAGTAATGCTTTTGGTGTTTATCGTTATTTCTTTTAATTCATCATTTTTCATTAAAAACACCCCTGAATTTGTACCTATCCAAATTCTATCTTCATTATCTATTAAAAAAACATCTATATAATCTCCTTTTAAAATGTTCGTTTTTGAATTGAGCAGATACGCAGAGATTTCATTTGTTTTTCTATTAAACCTATTCAATCCTTTTTTAGATCCGAACCAAAAAACTCCTTTAGAATCCTCATCTATAAACTTAACTTCTTTATTTATAATATTAATCTCATCCTTAAAACTATCGCTAAACAATTTAAATTTATATCCATCATATTTATTTAAACCATCTTCAGTACCAAACCAAAAAAAGCCCCTTGAATCTTGAAATATTTTAAAAATAGTGTTTTGAGACAACCCATCTTTAGAGGACAGGTTGGTGAAATTAATGTTATCATACTGAGCATGGGTAAACATATAACACAACAGCATTACTGTTATTAAAAAATAGTGTATTTTATTATATGTTTTACTAATTTCCATATTTTAAAAACTAATTTTATACCCTGTTTCAGGCTGGTTCAATTTTTCAATTGTTCCGTTAAGTTGTCTGATAAATGATTGTATCAGTTTTGAGCCTAATCCGGTTGATATTACATCAGGTTCATACCCTATTCCATCATCACCTATCATTAGTTCATGGGCATCTCCTAGCTTATTAAATTTCACTGTAATGAATCCTTTTTCTCGTCCCTTAAAAGCATATTTTAAAGAATTCGTTATTATTTCGTTTATTATTAAACTCAAAGGCATCATGATTAGAGCATCAATAAAAATGACTTCAATATCTAAATCTAAATCTATAGGAATATCCACTGAGTAACTCTTAACTATATCTTCAACTAACATAGTAATATATTCTTTGGAATTAACCCTTTCTAAATCACCTGACTGATACATTTTTTCATGTAACTTAGCCATAGACATTACTCTGCTTTGAGTTTCTTTAAACATATCAATAATGTTTTGATCTTCCATTTTTCTAGATTGCATTCGCAATAAACTATTAACCACTTGTAAATTGTTTTTTACACGATGATGTATTTCTTGAAGCATAGTCTTTTTTGCTTCATTTTTCTCGCTTATTTCAGCTTTCTGTTTTTCCAACAACTTATTTATAAGTTGTTTCTTGTTATACCCCCTAAAAGAAACAAATGCGGTCACTAAAGCCAATAATAATGCTATAGATATTAATGTTATTGAATATTTATTTCTAGCAAGTTTTAAGTCTTGTATTTCATTTTTGGCAGATAATAATTTTATTTCTTGCTCTTTCTTTTCTAAATCATATTTTGATTGCTGCCTTATTAAACTTTTTCCTATTTCATTATTCTGTATACTATCTTTCATTTTAAAATAAAGCTTTTGCATATCAAATGCTTGCTGCCAATTATTTTCTTTTTGATATATAGTCGATAATACTTGAGAAGTGTATGAAATTTGCATAGGATCACCATTATTTATTGCCAATTCTATTGCTCTTTCTCCATATAATTTGGCTTTAGCTAATGCTCCTTTTTTAAAATAAACACGAGAAATATTTGTTAATGATCTTATAATACCGAATTGATAATCATTCTCTTCTAAAACTACTAGGCTTTCTAACAAATAAATCAAACTTTCAGCTAATTCACCTTCTTTTTCATAAAGACCCGCTAATAGGCTGAGTGAGTTAGCAACACCTACAGTGTTATTTAGTTTACTGTATGTCTCCAAACTTTCATTATAATAAAGCATTGCTTTCACCATATCCCCTTGTCTACTGTGTAAAAGTCCTAGGTTACTTAAAAAAAGACCATTATTAACACTCCCAATTAATTTTGAAACAATTCTAGATTTTTCTGTAAATTCCAAGGCTTTTTTTATATCATTTTGCAGAGCATAAGAATTACCTATATTATTATATGATTCCGCCAAACCAAGGCTATCTTTTATACGCTCACGTATGTTTAAACTTTTATAATAATACGCTAATCCTGTAGACAACTTGCCTTCTGAATCATGAATAACTCCAATATTATTTAATGAGTTTGAATAGTATTTTAAAAATATTTTTTCTTTTGAATTTAAATTTTTTCTAATAGTTATTGGGAGTACCTCACTTAATTCCTGTTTGGTGAAATTATACATCCAACGATTGTATTTATGCCATACATCATCATTCCAGGAATCTTCTACAATTGTATTAATTGCCTGTAATTTGAGTTCTAAATTGTTCGTATTATGAAATTTAGTTAGTGAAGAATGTATTATATATTTTTCATTTATTACCAAACCATCCATTTCTAGACTGTCAATTAAATAATAACTTTTATTGGCATAATTTTGCGAAAACACTCCATTAACTGAAAGTATATATACTAGAAGTAATAAATAATATGAGCTATGATTTTTTTTCAATTTCAAACTGGTTTTAACTATTGGAAAATACTAGTTTATAGGTTGTCCCGCTACCCATAATTTTTTCTATACTTCCATCTAACTGCCTTGTAAAAGACGCTATTAACCGGAACCCAAGCCCTTTAACAATTGGATTTGGAACAAAACCAATTCCATCATCACTAATGATAAGTTCATTTGTATCACTTACCTTATTAAATTTTACCGTAATTAAACCTTCTTCTCTCCCTTCAAAAGCATATTTTAATGAGTTTGTAATTATTTCGTTAATTAGTAAACTTAAAGGCATCATTGTTTGTGAATCAATAAAGAGCTCTTCAATATCCAAGTCTAATTCAATTTCTTTTCCTACAGTATAATTTTGCACTATTTCTTTAACTAGCATAGTGAGGTAATTTTTAGCATTTAATCGTTGTAAATCACCCGACTGATACATCTTTTCATGCAACTTAGCCATGGACATCACTCTACTTTGAGTTTCTTTAAAAGCCCCGATTACCTCCTTGTCGGTGGATTTACTTGATTGCATTCGCAGTAAGCTATTAACTACTTGTAAGTTATTTTTTACTCTATGATGTATTTCTTGAAGCATGATTTTTTTAGCTTCGTTTTTCCTGCTTATTTCTGCCTTTTGACGCTCCAAGAGTCTGTTGATATATAACTTCTTTTTATACCCTCTAAAGGCTATAAAAGCTAATATTAACGCAGAAAACAACGCTAATGAAATTAAAATTATTGATTTTCTATTTTTATTAATTCGAAACTCCTGCACTTCATTTTTAACAGACAACAATGTAATTTCTTGTTGTTTTTTATCGAGCTCATATTTTGCAGCTTGCTCTATTAAGCTATTTTTAATTTCATTATTCTGGATACTATCCCTCATTTTAACATGAAGTGCTTCCATTTCAAATGCTTTTTCCCAATTACCCCTTTCTTGGTAAATAAGAGACATTTTTTCAGAGACTAAAGATAATCGTTCAGGGTCACCTTCAGTTTTTGCCATCTTTAAAGCTCTTTGGCCATAGTGCATTGCTTTAGTTGTTTTATCTTTTTTCAAATACACATCTGCAATATCAGTAAGTGTTAACATTATACCATCCCGATACCCACTTTTCACTACTACTTTTAAGTTTTTTAATAAGTATTCTAAACTTTTATCTAACTCATTTCCAGATTTATAAAAACCAGCTATCAACCCAAGAGAACGTGCTATACCAACAGTATCGTTCGCTTTTTGGTTTTCTTCTAAACTTTTTTGAAAATAAAACATTGCCTTATCTCTATCTCCTTGCTTGCCATACAAAATACCTACGTTACTAATCGTAGTAGCAATATTAGGACTATCGATTGATTCTGTAAATTTCAATGATTTTTTTAAAAACTCTAATGCTTTTACAATATTCTCTTGACTCGCATATATTGTCCCAATATTATTATATGTTTCTGACAAACCTAAACTATCATTAATGACTTCTCTTATGGTTAAACTTTTATAGTAATATATTAATCCTTGAGTTAAATCACCCTTTTCATTATATATAAAACCAATATTGTTTAATGAGTTTGAATAGTATTTTAGTAATGTTTTTTTTTGTGTAGTAATGTTTACACCATCAGTAATAGAAATCATTCCTCCTAATTTCTCTTTTGTATACTGATGCATCCATTGGTTGTATTTAGGCCATACATTTTTATCCCATGAATTCTCTATAATTGTATTAACAGCTGCTAATTTTTGCTTTTCTGTTGTAGCTTTATGAAAATCAGTTAATGAGCTTTGAAGCATTTCTTTTTCATTAACGACTAAGTTGTCTAGCTTTAAACTGTCAACTAAATAATAATTCTTATCAGCATAGTTTTGTGCCTGTGAAGAGAAAAACAGTGCAAGAGTAAATAAAATAAAGAAAGTGTTTTTAGCTTTAAACATCATTATAAAGCAGTTTGAGTGTACTTAAAGATACACTTTTAAAACCAAAAACACTAATAATCAGCTGGTTGGGTCTATCCTTAATATTAATACATCAAGTAGCTATAAATTCCTGAAAAAATCATACTAACCTACTAAATGTTATCGTTACTGATGTACCGTTAATAGTGTTGTGATGAATTGTACCAGAAATTTGTTGTGTGAAAGAATTTATTAATTTCGCTCCTAAACCTTTGCTTTCTTTTTCCCTGTCATATCCAGTACCATTATCGGCAATGTGAAGTTCATTTTTGATAGTACTTAATTGTTTTAACGTAACAGTGATTATAGGATTTTCTTCATTATTAAATGCATATTTTAATGAGTTGGTAATTACTTCATTAATAATTAAACTTAGCGGCATCATTATTTTAGAATCAAAAAAGACTTCTTCAATATCGAGTTTTAATGATACTTTTTTATCAACTGTATAGTTTTTAACAATGTCTTCAACCAAATGACTAATATATTCTTTAGCATTTAAGTTTTTAAAATCACCTGATTGATACATTTTCTCATGTAGTTTGGCCATTGATACAACTCTACTTTGTGTTTCTTTAAATGCAATTTTAATATCCTTATCTTTAGTTTTACTAGCTTGCATCCGCAATAAACTATTAACAACTTGCAAATTGTTTTTTATTCTATGATGAATTTCTTGAAGTATGGTTTTTTTAGTGTCGTTTTCTCTTTCTAACAACTCATTAATTAGTTGCTTCTTTTTATTACTTTTTCGATACCCTAAAACTAATATTGTAACAATCGCTAATGCGATAGAAATTAAAATTATGGAAACTTTATTCGTTTTCAAACGAGCTTCTTGAGTTTTATTTTTAAATGATAAAAAATCTATTTTTTGTTGTTGACTACTTAGGTCATATTTTATTTGCGTTTCAGCCGTTTTCTTTTGAATCTCAATACTTTTGACACGATCGCGCATTTTTACGTGTAACTTTTGAAACTCAAAAGCTTTCTTCCATAATTTCTCTCGTTCATATATTGATGACAATAGTAGAGAAGAATTCATAACTATAGCTTCATCACTAGATTCCTTTGCTAAAGAAATTGCCTCTAAAGCACTTTCCTTTGCTTTAATTGTTATGTTTTGCTTAAAATAAATTGTTCCTATACGATTTAAAGAAACTGCGATACCATCATTGTCCTTTTCATTTTCAAAAATAACTAAGCTTCTTTTATAAAAATTCAATGCTTTTTTAAGCTCACCTTCATCTTCATGAATTTCCCCTATCAACCCTAAAGTAAGTCCATACCCCTTATTATCATTTAGTTCCTTTTTTATTACCAAACTTCTTTCGTAACACTGTAATGCCTCTTCAGTTTTACCAGTTTCCTTATACAGTATTCCTATATTACTTAACACAACAGCCATTAAATCATTATCTCCGACTTTCTCTGCTATGGTTTTAGCTTTTTCATAATTTTCTAAGGATTTTTCAGTATTATCTAACGTACTATACACCGCCCCTATATTGTTATATGTTTCTGATATCCCAATATTATCCTTTATATGCTCCCTAATCCCTAATGATACAAAGTAATACTCTAATGCTTTAGGTAAATCACCTATTTCACTTTGTATAATTCCAAAGTTATTAACGGCGTTTGCATAATATAAAAGCAACTGGCGATCTACTGGTGATAATTCTATTTGATAATAAGTATCTATTAAATCCCCGAGATTTTCCTTTGTAAAAAGATACACCCATGCATTATATCTGGGCCATATTTTATTATCCCATGAATTCTCTACAAGATGGCTTATAGCCTTCAATTTTAAGGTGTCCTGTGATGCTGAATGGTATTTTTTTAATGACGATTCTAGTAGGTTTTTTTCTTTAGAGCTTGTCAAAGACAAGTCTAAACTATCCAATAAATAATATTTTTCATCAACGTATTCTTGCGCATTTAAGCGCAAAAACAGGCATAGAAAAACAATAGATATTATCCAGCTTTTAGAATACATTAATATTGATTAGTGTTTAGTAATAATAAAAATACATTATTTTTCGCGTATTTCCTAAAAAGTAAAATCTTGCCACAAAAACACTTTCGGTTACTCGATGTACTTACACTTTAAATAAATCAGAAGCAATACCATCGCACAGAAACTTCCCTTTTGCAGTAGTGAATAGTTTTTGGATTTGAACAACTGAGTGTTGCTCTACTTCACTTGTAATCATCAATAACCCTTGATCAATATGTTTCTGAGCCATTTTTTTAATATGAATTTCGTACAGTGTTCCAAAATCATTGCTGACTTTATTTAATGAAACTCCATAAATAGTTCGTAACCCCGTCATTACATACTCATTATAACGATCATCTATAGAAAGAGTTTCACGCTCAATTGGCAGTGTATTTTTTTCTATTGAATTAATGTATTTAGTATTGTTAGCCACATTCCAACTGCGTTGTGCGCCATTAAACGAATGTGCTGAAGGACCAACTCCTAAATAGGGTTTCCCTAACCAATAAGAAGTATTGTGTTTAGAGAAATAGTTGGGTTTTCCAAAATTAGAAAGCTCATAATGCACAAACCCATTCTTTTCAAGTGTATTTACTAAAATTTGAAAATGTTCATGGGCAACAGCGTCTTTTGGAGCGTCTATTTCCCCCTTTGCAATAAAACTTGCTAGTGCCGTTTTTGGCTCAACTGTTAAAGCATAACTGGAAATATGCTTTATACCAAATGAGAGTGCTTTTTCAATATTAGCAGTCCATTTTTCATTACTCATATTAGGAACACCATATATTAAATCGATCGTAATATTATCAAAGTAGCGAGTAGCCTCTGACAAACAATTTTCAGCTTCCTTTGAATTATGAGCACGATTCATCATTACTAAATCATCTTCAAAAAAAGATTGAATCCCTATGCTTAATCGGTTTATACCAATTGAACGGTATTGTTCAAAAATAGTTGTTGAAGTATTATTAGAAGGCATCAGTGATGCCAGGTCATCTGGGTTTGCTTCTATAGTAACTTCAGGGTTTTTTATTACGGTAAAATTCTTATAAATAGCATCAATCAAAAATCGCAATTCATCAATCGATAATAAAGAAGGTGTTCCTCCTCCGAAATAAATAGTCTCTATCGGGGTATTTATTTCATCTTTTCGCAAAATTAATTCTGAAGCAATGGCTTGTACTAATTCATCCTTTTTCTTTAGTGATGTAGAAAAATGAAAGTCACAATAATGACATGCTTGTTTGCAAAAAGGAATATGGAGGTAAATTCCGCTCATTTTTAGTATTCAGTTTACAGTATTATATAGTAGGCAGCTTATCATTCGCCTAAATAACTTTATTTTAAATCTTTTTTACTATTAAACCAATAACAATTAAATCAATATTCTCGGAATAAAAGTCTTACATCTTTGTTCTTGTTTCTTAATTCCTGTCAAGTAAATAATGTATCTCTACATTAAGACACTTTTTAGTCTTTTGGAAATTTAAATTTCTTAGCATTTACAATGTGTAAAAAATGATTCTCGCAATGCCACGCATAAATACATAGGTTTTCTTTTAAGGTTACAACCTCATCTCCATCTGGATGAATAAATGTTCTGTTAAATTGTTCAGTTGTTAAACTGTTTAATAAAAACACCCAACGCTTATGTATCAATTGTAATAACTGAATACTTTCTGATACATCATACAATAATGTGTCAGGCAATTCAGCCCATGCAGTTTCATCATAAGGCCTTATGATAGGGTTCTCTTCCGTTAGTGCCAATTTGAATCTGATAAAACTATTCATGTGGCTATCAATACAATGATTTAACACTTGTTTGATATTCCAGCCTCCAGCACGGTAATGATACCTTATAGTTTGTTGATTTGTTAAGTCCGTTAATTCGGTTTTAACTTTTTTTGGAAACAACGCAATAGTCTTAATCCAAATTTCAACCTGTTCTTGTGTGATTTTTTCAGGAATATGTAACTTCCCTGCTGGGTATTTTAGTTGTTCGATGTCTTGCATAGTGGTTATTTCTTAACTCGATTAGCGTTTTGACTTACAAAACTTTCCCAGCTACCATAACTCTTTGTTCCTACAATTTTTCCTGAGTTAAAATGATGGCAAACCGCAGCTGCCAATCCATCGGTAGCATCTAAGTTTTTAGGTAATGTCTTTAAGTTCAAAAGGCTTTTCAGCATTGCTGCTACTTGTTCCTTACTCGCGTTTCCATTCCCAGTAATTGCCATTTTTATTTTTTTAGGAGCATATTCTGTAATAGAAATTTCTCGCGACAATCCTGCCGCCATTGCTACCCCTTGTGCTCTCCCTAATTTCAACATGGATTGTACATTCACTCCAAAAAATGGTGCTTCCAAGGCCATTTCATCTGGATGATAGGTATCTATCAACTCCATTGTACGTTCGAAAATTAGTTTTAGCTTGGTATAAGGGTCTTTATATTTCTGCAATAAGAGTTCGTTCATCTGCAGAAATTCCATTTTATTATCTACTATTTTAATAAGCCCAAAGCCCATTATTGTAGTTCCTGGATCAACTCCTAATATGATTTTTTCTTTAGCCACTATTTTAGTTTATAAGTTTAAAAAGGGTCATGAGTTTAGTGTTTTCTGAGAAATGTATTTATAAAGCTTTAAAAAACAACCTAATTTGAAGGTTCTTTTTTGCGTTAAGGATGGAAGCGGCATCCTTTTTACGTCAGTTCGAGTGATTTTTGTTAAAAAATTGTATCGAGAACATTCGTAAAAAGATATAGCGGACAACCTGACCAAGTTTTTTCTACTTGGGAACGCCCAAATAATTACATTTCCGGCTTGTCACAGAAGTAACAATCTGAATTAATCGAAATACTTACTCCGAAAGTTAAATTAGCCATTGACGAATTTATTTTATCGGCTAAAACAGACCCTTCATAATTTATTTTTTGCCCCATATTAAATATATTAGACGCATCAACAAATATCGATACTCTATCAGTAACTCCATAATGAACAGCCACACCCGCCATTACATTAAAATTACTACTTTTATTGTTAATATAAGGTTCACTTAATGGTTTGAGGAATGACATTCCTGGTCCGGCATGTAAAAACACACCAATGCGCTCCGGCAAACGCATTTGTAAATCATATAAATGATCCCAAACATTATAATATGCTTGCAAATTCACTCTGGTGTAATTGGCTTTGAATTCTGGAGAATCACCACCTTCACCGTAACGATTAAACCCTATGTCTAATTTTGCTCCTAATTTCTTTTTAAACATATAACGAAGTCCTGCATCAACAGTTAATCCGTTAACTGGTTTTGCTTCATATATAGTGCCAAAATCGTCTGAAGGTTTATTAAAACCTACCCCTAAATCAATAGTTAATGTTTGGGCTGTTATTAAATTTGAAAGGAATACAAAGAATAATACAATACTAAATCTGTTCATCTGTTTAAATTTTATAATTTGCGGTTTGTATGTTACAAAATACTATTCTCGATACAATTTTTCAACAAAAATCACTCGAATTGACGTATTTTGATTTCATTGTAATTGTTATTTACAAACTTACTAAAAACTAATGACCAAGCACAATAGTATCCACACTTTACGTATTCGCCTAAAGCAAATTGCTTTTATGGCGATAAAGTTAGCGATCGTTTTTGGTGCTGGTTTTTTTATTTATCAAAAGCTACTGCATAATGATACTTTAGATTTTGAATATTTCTTGCAATTGCTACATGACAATAAAGTGATTACTCCTATCAATATTGTTATACTCATTGTATTTAGCTTACTGAATTGGAGTTTAGAAAGTTTAAAATGGAAAACCCTTGTAAATGAAATTAAGGCCATTCCTTTTACAGAAGCAATCAAACAATCACTTGGTTCATTAACCACATCAATCATTACGCCTAACAGAATTGGAGAGTACGGAGCTAAAGCTATATATTATCCTAAAACATCTCGGAAAAAAATCCTCGGATTAAACTTAGTAGGTAACTTAGCACAACTTGGTGCAACGGTTATTTTCGGTAGTATCGGTTTATGGTATGTTGTTGACACATATAGCATGCCTGTTTTTTACTATAAAGCTATCCGATTTGGTGTTTTAGGAATTGTTTTTTTGTTTTTTTTATTCACCTATTCATCTCGTAAAAAACACACCATAAAAGGATATTCCTTTTCGAAATTAAGTAGGTTTTTCAAAAACCTACACCGACGAACGATAGTAACTACAGGGTGTTTGTCCCTATTAAAATATGTCGTTTTTGCACATCAATTTTATTTTTTAATTTGGTTGTTTGCTATTGACATTTCATACCTTGAAGCAATGGCTTTTATTACCAGTATGTACTTGTTAGTTTCGGTTATACCAACTATTTTCATTTTAGATGTTATCGTTAAAGGAAGTATTGCGGTATGGTTGTTTAGTTTTGTAGGCGCTAATGAATTTGTTGTATTAGCAATTACTACTTTAATGTGGTTATTCAATTTTGCTTTTCCAGCAACAATAGGAAGTTATTTTGTATTAAATTTTAAATTGAACCAGGAGTAACATCAAATGAAATTCAAAATAACTGATGTCAATAGTTTCTTTTTCGATTTTTCATCGTTAAAAAAATATACCGTAGCTAAGGCTATGCTTTATTTTTTTGCCTTGATAAATCAAAAAATAATTAAATTCACAACCAATCATTTTAAACTTAATTTGATATAATATGCTATTCTTTTTTTACATATTTGGGCTACTAATTTGTTTGTACGTAGTACTTATTCTGCTATTCACTATTGGGTTTGACAAGTTAAAACCAATAACAAACAATCATGACTACACTACTCCGTTTTCAGTTATTATCCCATTCAGAAATGAAGCTGAAAACTTACCTGGTTTATTAAATTCCATTGCCGAAGTTGAATACAATAAATCATTATATGAAATTATTTTAGTTGATGATGAATCAACTGATAATTCGCTAGAAATCATTAATCAGTTTTGCGTTAACAATCCAGCTATTGATCTAAAAACAATTAAAACCCTAAGGCAATCCAACTCTCCTAAAAAAGATGCCATTAGTACTGCTATTTCTAGTACAAAACACAATTGGATTCTTGCTACTGATGCTGATTGCATACTTCCTAAAACATGGCTTTCTAGTTTCAGTGCTAGTATTTGTGAGAATAACCCTAATATGCTCGTTGCTCCAGTGAGTTTTAAAAGTAATAGTTCCTTTTTACATCAGTTTCAACTTATTGATTTTTTGAGTATGCAAGGAGCTACCATTGGTGGTTTTGGAATTCAACAACCCTTTATGGCTAACGGCGCTAACCTTGCATATAAAAAAGAGTTGTTTTTAAAGCTAAACGGATTTAAAGACAATGATTTTATTGCCAGTGGTGATGATGTTTTTTTATTAGAAAACTTTGTAGCGCATGATAAATCAAAGGTTTTATTTTTAAAAGATATTAAAGCCTTGGTAACTACTTATCCCACTAAAAACTGGAGTGAGCTGGTTCAACAACGCAAACGTTGGGCTGCCAAAGCAACTCATTTCAAAAACAACTTTGCAAAGGGTATTGGAGTCATCGTATTCTTTACAAATATTGGAATTGGAGTAGCCTTAATTATCGGTATAATTAACCCTGTTTTCTTAGTACTTATAGTCCCTAAATTTGCAATTGACACGTTGCTTATTTTTAAAACTGCTCATTTATATCAAAATAAAATCAACTATTTATCATTTTTAAAAACGCTCCTGTTTTACCCATTTTTCACTGTGTACATTGCAGTATCAAGTTTATTAAGTCCGTTTGTATGGAAAGACAGGCTTTTTAATAAATAGACTGCACATTCAATTCAAATTAACTTATTTTTACAACCTAATTTAAATCTCATTTTATGGATTGGATTTATATCCTTGATATTGTAGGAACATTAGTATTCGCTATTAGTGGTATCCTTACAGCAATTGACAGTAAATTTGATGTAGTAGGCGCTAGTATTATTGGTATGGTAACCGCTGTTGGTGGAGGGACTCTCAGAGATATGTTAATCGGTCAGACTCCCGTTGGTTGGATGACTGACCTAAATTACTTGTGGACAATTGTTGCTGCCTTACTACTTTCATATTTATTCAAAAACCGTATTTTAAAACTTCGAAAAAGCATGTTCTTTTTTGATACAATTGGTATAGGGCTTTTTACTATTTTAGGCTTACAAAAAACGCTTTCAGTTGGGCTTGAGCCTCCTATAGCAATTCTGATGGGAATTGTTTCAGCTGTATTTGGAGGGATTATTCGTGACGTTTTAACCAATGAAGTCCCATTAATATTCCGAAAAGAAATTTATGCTTCAGCATGTTTAGCTGGTGGACTAGTCTTTTTAGCCTTAGAACAAATCTCAGGCATATCAACGCTAAATATGCTAATTTCAATGCTAACAGTTGTTGTTATTAGATATCTTTCTGTTCGTAATAATTGGTCATTGAAATTGCCTGTTCGTTAATAGCACTATTTGCCTGCTAAAATCAGTTTATTACATTTTTATTTTTTATTTTTATCAAAATTACTCAATAGCGAGGTTTAACTACAATAAAATCACCATGAATAAAATCATTATAACATTCCTTTTTACACTATTTTTAAGCAGCTCTTCCTTTGCTCAAATGACACATACGATTGATGGAAAATCATATGAACTCACAGAAGAAATTACTGGTAAAGCATCTTTGTTTTATGTTATAGCCGATGGAGAGTATCGTTATTTTATAAAAAAAGATGATTCGCTTACAGAATTAAGTAATACAAAAGATGAAAACGGAAAATACCAAGATGAGTATAAAGGTGTACTAAGTATCCTTACAGCTGATGCTGGAATGGATATTTCTAAAGTTAACCTTACCCTTGGAAGCTTAAAGACATACGTTGACAATTATAACAAAGCTTCTGATATAGATTACAGATTACAAGCTGAACGACCAGTTACCAAAGCTCGACTAGGAGTATTTGGAGGAATGTCAAACAACCCGTTTGTTACGAACCCAAACAATACACTTGTTCCTGTTTTTGGAGCGGAAGCTGAAGTATATGATGAAAAACGATCAAGACATTCATTAGGATTAACTTTTAAACAAAGTTTGAAAGCTGATGATTTCAAATATTCTTCTAGTCAATTTGGGTTCTTTTATAGATTTAGAGTAATCAACAAAGAGTCTTTTTCAATATATCCACAAGCTACCTTTGCTACTTATACTTTTTCTAAATCAGAAAGAACAGATACTGTTGGAGCTATAACTACTGTCACAAAAAGTTCAGGCTCAGCTTTAGATGCTCCTATCATTTTAGGACTGGGTGCTGACATTAATTTAGGAAACGGTTACATCACCTTGTCCGCTAATGAATTATTTGCTTTAATTAATTTTGACAATCAAGGAAATACTCCTTTAGATTTACGTTTAGGGTACAAGTTTAACATGTAACTAATCTTCTCGATACATTTTTTTAAAACATCAAACCCTGCTTTCAGTCCCATTTTTTTGGATAAAAAAGCAAGTGCTACAAATAAAAAAACGGTTTCAGGAATTTTCCTGAAATCGTTTTTTTGTATGTGTCTATTAACAATTAAAGCTGCTGCAGTTTGGTATTGGTATTATGAAGGGAATTCTATTAAATGGTTTGCTTCAGGTGTTATGCTAGCTGCCATTGTAATTAGTCTTGTAATTTCAATACGACATCATTGGGCGTCCTTTTTAGCGCCTATCTATGCTTTGCAAAAGGGGTGTTTTTAGGAGCTTTTAGTGTACATATACACCAACTACCCAAACTATCCGTTTCAAGTAATAGGTGTAACGCTAATTATTTTTTTAGTGATGATTATCCTGTATAAAACAAAACTGATCATACAATTAAAAAGCACCATCATTATTGTATCTACGAGTATATATCATTACATGGATTCTTAGTTTTTTCGGTATTAACACTAGTTATATCTGGAGAGATAATTGGTTTGCTTTGGTATTTAATGTGTTAGCGGCACTAACTGCGGAATTTTCATTATTAATAGACATTGATTTTATAGACCGTAAATGAAATAAAGCTCCAAAAAGTAGTGAATGGTTAGCGACTTGGGGATTATTAGTGATCACTAATTTGGTTATAAGTTGAAGTATTGCGTTTAATGAGACGATTGGCTATTAGGTAAGCCAGCCACCAGTGGCATTAATTATTAAGGCTTACTTACTTCGAGGAGTTATATTTTTTTTTCAAAAACAAATGAAAATAATGACGTCGTCACTTCGAGTGAAATTATTTGGAATGCAATGGAAAGTAATTTCGTATCGAGAAGTCCTTCTTCTCCCTCAATCAAGTTGAGGGCAGACTAATTTTCATTCCGTTTCACTATATGAGAACCACTCGAACTGACGTTTTAAATCCCTACAAATATTAATTATTCGAAATTTTTGCCACAACTCGTATTGAAATAATAAAATGTGTTTTTACAGGAACTAACTCTCCTGACTGGATTTTCTTTAAAGCTGGTTGTACTTCTGGCAATTCATCAATACTTTGTTGTACTAATTCTTCTATCTGAGGGATGCTTTCTTTTAAAAGGGCATCAATTGTGAATGACATAATAGTTACTTTTCCGCTATCAGAAATTTCAATAGCTACTTGAAAAGTGGTGTCCAACTCATTTTCTAGCACCAACTTGTTTTCAAATAATGAATTCCCAATATAGCTACTTAAAGACGTTATAAAACAATATTTTTCTGCGGTTAAGTCATGATCTAGTTGTTCACAGTCTTTATTAAATATAGGGAATTTATCAATAGTAGAAGTGTCTAGTGAATCTAGTCGCTCTTGAATTAACTCATCTGTAGCATGAATTTTTTGCTTCTCAAAATAATTACAAGAGCAAAATAATAAAACACAAATAATAGCAACAGCTTTCTTCAAATCAATGATTTAGACTGGAAAAGTACGAAAATACTGTAATATAAACTAACTACAGTCAACATCTTCACAATCCCCTTCTGTGTCAATTTGAAGGGTAATATGCTTGATATTTTCATGTGTTAATTTATGCGTAATTACTTTTTTAAGTTTTTGAATTTTAGCCATACTCATTTCAGCATCTATGACTATATGAGCTGTTAATGCATTCATTTTTGTACTCAATGCCCAAATATGAATATGGTGTACATCCAATACATCATTAACATTCCTTATCATTGCTTCTATTTTATTAAAATCAATCCCTTTTGGAATCCCGTCTAGAGTCAATTTTAAGCTTTCCTTAAACAATCCCCAAGTGGTTAATAAAATCACAACTCCTATTACCAAACTAATTATTGGATCAACAACATTCCAGTTGGTATAATAAATAACAATCCCTGATATTACTACTCCTACAGACACCAAAGCATCAACCATTAAGTGTAAAAACGCACCTTTTACATTAATATCATCTTTTTGTCCTTTATAAAATAAATACGCAGAAACTGTATTAATTAACACCCCTATTAAAGCAGTAATTATGATCACTTTACCAGCAACTTCCGGAGGAGAATTAAACCGATCTACAGCTTCTTTTACAATAGTAAATACGACAAAAAGCAATAATACAGCATTAATCATTGAAGCTAAAATTGATGCTTTTTTATACCCGTAACTATATAATTTCGTTGCGGATTTTTGTGCTAATCGCATTCCGATAAGTGAGATTATTAAACTTGCTACATCACTTAAATTATGTGTTGCATCAGCAATTAAAGCCAATGAGTTATTTGCAAAACCTACTATAAATTCAATAGCTGTAAAAACAGCATTTAAAAAAATACCGATATAAAAAGCACTATTAATACTTTTTAAGTTACTTGGACCATGGTCATGTCCTTCATGTGAATCTCCCATATGTATATTAATTTTTGAAAAATACCCTCGGTACAAGCACACGAGGCATGAATTAACAGTAACAGTTGTAGTCCAAGATATACCGATAGCTATCGGGACGGGAAATTAAACCCACTGGTGGGATTAAATATCCAAATTATAATACTTTTAAAAACTTATAAATAGCATTCCAGTCATTCGTTTCTAATGCAATATGCTTATCCAACTCTTCTCTTTTTATGGTTATTTCATTAGTCCCTAGATGCGTTTTATCATTGATAAAAATTCCTTTCCCTCCAAAGTTTTTCGCTAATTCCATATCGGTTAATCGATCGCCTATCATAAACGAGTTTTCCAAATCATAGTTCTCAGAAAAATAAGACGTCAATAAACCTGTATTTGGCTTACGTGTTTGAGCGTTATCCTTTGGGAAGGTTTTATCAATGTAAATTTCCTTAAAAGTTACTCCTTCATTTTTAAAGGTGTCAACAACAAAGTTTTGTACAGGCCAAAAGGTATCTTCCGGAAAATAGGAAGTCCCCAAGCCATCTTGGTTAGTAATCATTACCAATTCAAAATCAAGTTTTTTAGCTATTTTATGTAAAGAAACTATTGATTTTGGATAGAATACTAACTTATTAAAAGAGTCAATTTTTTCATCGGTAGTTTCTTTAATTATTGTTCCGTCTCTATCTATAAATAATACTTTTTGTTTCATGGAATGATTTTATAAGTACTAAAGATAATTCGTTTTGTATCGATAACTAAATTTCAACACTGAAAAAACTATTCTCGATACAATTTTCTAACGAAAACCACTCGAGTTGACGCTTTTCTTTTTTATTGGTAACTATAAAGCAATACATTAAGGACAGTGTTCTATAATCACTTCTGTACCTGTTTCGTACTTCCTTCCAAATGTATTAATTCTTTAAAGTGACTTATTCTTGAGTTTACAATTTCATCATTCCTTTTATTTTCTCCTTCAAAATAGAGCTTATATTCTTGATATAACTCTAATTTACTTTCGTTAGTTTTATAATAATTATCGGCACATAATACCTGTTCAAATTTAGCTTTATTATTATATTTATTCTCCGATAGGGCTTTTTGAAACATCTTTATTGCCTTTCCATATTGCTTTTGCTCTTTATGCAATACCCCTAAGTTGTAATACTCACTATCTACCTTTACATTATTATAAACCAAAGCTTGTATTAAATGACGATATGACTTTTTATAAGATTCTGTGCCCAAATACGCCAGCCCAAGTTGCGTATGATAATCTCCATTAGTTTTATCCTATTGGATAGCTTTTTCATAAAACGAAATTGCTTCCTCATACTTCATTAGCATATGATTTGCCAACCCCAATCTATAGAGCACAAACTTATTTTTAGAATCTCTTTCGTATAACTTAGTAAAGTATATAATGGCTTTTTTATACTGTTGTTGGTTGAAACATGCTTGTGCTTTATAATTTACTAAAACTTCAATCTCTGGATAATTTTGTAATCCTAACTCATTATATTTATTAAAAGACCCCCAGCTACTTTTCTTTAAAAAATATTTACATAGTTGTTTGATACTTTTTAAATGATATGGATCTAAAGCAACAGATTTTCTGAAGGATTCAATGTGCTTTTTATCTTTGGCTTGTAATTGAACCAGCCCTAATTGATATCTAAAATTCGGGTTGTGTTTATCCTTTTCAATTAATTTTTTAAAACAATTAAATGCTTTTTCTGAAGCTTTGGTTTTATAATATAATTTCCCCAATTCATATTGAGTAATCAGTTGAGTACTATCATTTAAAACAATAGTTTTATAATACGGTATTGCTTTCCTATAAGTTCCCAACCCTATGTAAGCTTTTGCTATTTTAGTTTGGCTATAGGAGCTTTTATCTACATCCTTTTCATAAAACGAAATAGCTTTACTATAGCTGCCTAACTGAAACAAACTATCTGCAACAGCTAAAGCCGAAGTCTGTGCTTCGGCTTTAATTGATATTATACTTATCAGTAATAAAAATATTTTCTTCATTTAGTTTATTTGAAGAATGATAGGTAGAGAATAAGGTACTGTAACTGTTTTCCCTTCATGTATTCCTGGTTTCATATTTGGCAAAAGGTTTAACACACGCTTTGCTTCTGTAACTAATGTCTCATGCGGCGCACGGGCTTTTAAGTCTTTCAATTTTCCTTGCTCATCTATTTTAAAGGCTACAAATATTTTGTACCTCCCTTTTAAATTATGTGTCTTTGCAATTTTTGTGTTGAAGTTTTTATTAATATGAATTGCTATCTCTCTGCTAAAACATTTTTTTAATTCTTCCGAAGTTGCATTTGCATCACATCCTGGGTAAATAGGAGATTGGTCTATAACTGTAAATGGAACTTCTGATTCACCTGAATACGGAGAGTTATACATTTCAATTTTTTCAAGGTAGTCTTGATAAAGTACTTTCCATTTAGCTTCATTAGGCATTGTGTAATTTAATTCATTTAATTTATTGAACATTTTACTATTTGTTAGCAAACAAATAGCTGATTTCAATTTTTCTTTATCATTATTCACCTCTCTTATTACTTCTGAAGTAAACATTTCAGCGAAAAATACAGTAACAATATCTTTATGTTCTTGAGAATAACTATCTAATTCCTTTTTCCCAGCAATACTCATATAGTAATTAGAAAATTTAGACATATTATCTTTATTAACCTTCTCTGAATTACCATTTAAGTAAATTTTAACCTTAGAAATAATCGAATTTAATTGTTCTTCAGTAATATCATTTTTTTCAATATCATGAGGTAATGTATTGTACACTAACCTTGAAATATCTTCCATAGCTGTAGTCTCTGAACTTACTGTAGTTTCTGTAGCACTTTCAATCTCTAAAGCATCGGTACAGGACACATATACCAACATTGATAATACAATTGGGATAATAGTAATGTACTTTAGTAATTTTGTTTTGTTTGATTTTTCTTTTGTTAACATGATGATTCGTTTTTTGATTAATGATGATGAATAAAATTGATTAACTACTGAAAACTGAGCTATGTTAAAGGTTTTTGCTAACAAGCTTTCATAATAGTTATGTTGGTATTTTGAAGCACTTTTATCAGCGATGAACTCGTGTACTTCTGTTATTCTTTTTTGATAGATATATACTAATGGGTTGAACCAAAATACAATTCGTAAGATTTCAAACCACAATAAATCTATGGTATGCTTCTCCTTTACATGAACTTTTTCATGGGTTAAAATACTTTCTTTCTGTGTGTTTTCTATTTTATCTCCTAAAAAAATACTCTTTAAAAAAGAAAATGCCTCTTCTGAATTCTTGAGCGTTACAATTGAGTATCCTTTTTTCTGTACAGAATTACTCGTTAATTTGAACTTCCATATTTTAAATAATTTAAATAACAATACTCCTGTAAAAACAACTATTCCTGCATACCAAATCCATACAATTGAAAATACTGATTGGGTGTTCACTACAACTGTTTCTAAATCAGTTACCCCAATTGAATCTACTCGTTTGGTTTCTCCTAATATTATAGCTGGAAGACTAATTATAAACTCACTTGGTATTACTTTTGAAAATGATTTTAGTTTTATGAATGGTACTACTAGTGAAACTATTGACGTAATTAATAAATAAGCTCTATTCCAATTAAAAAAGGTTTCTTTTCTTAATAGCAATTCATAAACCACTAAAAAACACAACTGAAAAACGACTACTTGTACTATGATTGTTTCCATGGTTTTATTTTTTTGAATTCAATTCTTTCAATATCGCTTCTAAATCACTTACTGAAATATCATTGTTCTTGGTGAAATAAGAAACCATACTTTTAAAAGAACCTTGAAAATATCCTTCTACTAATTTTTGAGCCGATTGCTTGCTATACTTTTCTTTAGCTACTAATGGAAAATAGATATACCCTTTCCCTTTTTGCTTATGATTAACAAACTCTTTCGTTTCTAAAATCCTAATAATTGTAGATACCGTATTGTATGCTGGTTTTGACTCAGGGAATAATGCAATAATTTCTTTTACAGAAGCTTCATTTAAACTCCATAAATGTTGCATTACTTCTTCTTCTGCTCTTGTTAATTGCTTCATATATCGTGACTTTAATCTTTTAAACTAAAAACTTAGTTATACAAATGTAACTAAAAATATAGTTTAAACTAATTTCTTAGTTTAAAAATTGTAACAAAAAGAGAAATTAGACGTCATATAACAAAACAAAAGCATGGATATAGTATTAATTATAGTTGGTTTTATTTTAATTATTGGAGGAATAATAGGGAGTTTTATACCTATCCTTCCGGGACCAATTACCAGTTGGTTTGGATTGCTGTTTTTATATTTAACCGATGCTGTACCCATGAGTTATACCGTATTAGGAATTACGTTAATACTAGCACTTGCTATATTTATCTTAGATTATTTTATCCCTGCAATGGGAGCTAAACGCTTTGGAGGATCTAGATACGGGGTTATAGGAACTACTGTGGGCTTACTGATTGGTATTTTCTTTTTTCCTCCTTTTGGAATTATAATAGGTCCTTTTTTAGGGGCATTAGCTGGTGAACTACTAAATGGCACAAAATCAAACTTGGCTGTAAAAGCAGCTTTCGGATCCTTATTAGGGTTGCTAACTTCAGTGTTTATTAAGTTTACAGTAGCAAGTTGCTTTGCAGTTCTGTTTGTTTGGAAGTTTTTTGAACATGCTAGTGACTTATATTAATTAGCTCCCTCGATGTAAGCATCAGAGGTATGGATTAACTAATTGTAATTTTTAGAACAGGATATCCCGTTAGCTATCGGGATGGGGGATTAAAGCCCATTGGCGGGATTAACAATAGTCTTTTTAAAATCTAACTTTAATAGCAACCATCTTAAGAATATCCAAACTACAAAGGCCAACCAAATACCATACAACATCATCCCGAAATAATTTGCAATTAATAATACCGGTATAAACCCAAAGAACGTAGTTAGTAACAATAAATTTCTGAGTGTTTTCATTTTACCCATCCCTTTATACATTCCGTCATAAATAAAGGCAATTGCACATAAAGGTTGCATTGCAATGGCAATCCAAAATGTATTGTAAAATTGCTCTCTTACTAATTCATTATTAGAATACAACCTCCCTATTGGGTAATAAAAAGTCCCTAGAAGAACTAACAATAGTAGTCCTACGACTAGCCCGTATTTAGTCAGTTTTTTCCGAAGTACAATTAAATTTTCTATATCATTAGCACCATATAATTTTCCGGAAATCATATTTCCAGCACTTGCATAGCCATCAATTACAAAAGCGCAAATAAACCAAATATTCACAGCTATTGTGTAAGCGTTAAGATAAACGACACCATAACTTGCAGCGAAATAACTTGATAAATTCAATGCAATGTTTAAAGCCAATGTTCTCACAAAAAGATTAATAATCATGACCATTAAATTCTTCACTTCTTTATTAAAAGGAAGAGTGAATTTAATATGTACTGAGGTTTTTTTAACAAGATAATAAAAAGCCAATACCATCATTATTCCTTGTGAAATCACACTCGCATAAGCCGCTCCTTTTAACCCTAATGGAGGAATATATCCTTCAATACCAAACACCAATATCACATCTAACACTAAATTAAAAACCAATCCTGTTAAAGCAATTAGCATTGGATAGTATGAATTTTGTAAGCCCCTGAATGTACCCATTATAGCAAAAGTGATTAGTATCATTGGGAAACCAATTGCCCTAATTTGATAATAGTCTTCACAATAATCCAACACCAATCCTTTGGCATTATATAAACTGAATATTTCTCTTGCAAACGGAAAAGTTACCCCGAGTATAAATAAACTAATACCTATAATAATCAATATTGCTTGAATAGGTAAATTCTTCACCTCTTCTAATTTTCCTGCGCCTACATATTGCGATACAATAGCAGATATTGCACTTCTACTCTGCCCTAACATCCATATTAACGCATTTAAAAATACCGATACTAAACCAACCGCGGCAGCAGCTTCTGCACTATGATTCGGCAAATTACCAATGATAGCTAGATCGGTTGCGGAAATTATTGGCTCAGCAATCCCTGCTATTAAGGCTGGTATTGCTAATTTATTGATGCTTTTAAAACTTAAATCTACTTTCAATTAAAGGAATAAATTAAATGCCTTGATGGAAATATTCAAAACATACATTAAAATATTATTATTAGATAATTAAACCCTTGGTTGGTTAAAGCACTAATTCATAACAGTGAAACGGATGTTCACTTTGATTAGGAAAATATACATCACCCAATTTCTGGTAGCCTCTTTTCTGATAAAATGCATTATTACGGGTATTTACACTAAAAGTATCTAGTCGAACTGATAAAAAATCATTCTTTTTAGCATATGCTTCTGCGAAGTCCATTAATTTTTGCGCTAATCCCTTTCCTTGTGAATTAGGATGTATTGCCAAACGATGGATATACATGTTTTTAACATCAGGAGTTAACCATACTACTGATTTATATTCTTCATCTTTTAGCTCAGAAATAACAACTGATCCAATAATATTTCCATCATCTTTTAACACCCAAAGCTGGCCTATTTCAATATCTTTTTCAAAAGCTCCATACGAGGGATAATCTTCATTCCATTGATAAATACCATCTGCTATCATTGCTTGAGCACAAGCTTTAGTTACTATAAGTAATTCAGGAATATCTTGCTTGGTTGGTTTTGTAATTGTCATTTATTTACTGAAGTTTATGATTTTATTTACTGCTATTTCTAAATCATCAGGAAGTGAATCATTTTCCCAAGGATGGCTTGCTCCAAATACATGATTTGCATTTTCAATAGCAAACAACTCACTTTTCACATTCCAGTTATGCAATGCTTCTGCTTCTTGAAATGTTACTGTTTCATCAGTTGTTCCGTGAATAATTAAGTACGGTATCCTTATTTTTTTTGTTGCTGTAGAAATTGTCAAACGAGCTTCATTTTCTATGAAATTATCATAAAACTGAATAAAGTGTGGCATTTGTTGTTTCGTCCTTCCATTCTCCACATAAGCAACTCCTTCATTTCTCCAATACGCTAATTGATCACCTGTAGGAAATCTCGACTTATAATCTGACGCCCCTGCCAAAGTAATTAGTTTAGTAACCCGATCATCCTCGGAAGCTTTTATAGTTACAATTCCTCCTCCTCGAGAATGCCCAACCAAAATAACATCTTGTGGATTAAGTTCTGTTGAATACTTGTTTTCAGGACTTGTAATCCATGATATTACATTTTCTAGGTCTTCCAGTTCCTTTGTGAAGTTATTCTCTCCAAAAGCGTTTAAATCCGGGAAATCTATAGGTTGTTCCATTGTTCCCCCATTATGAGAGAAATTGAACTTTAGAAAGAAAAAATCTTCGTTTGCCATACGCGAAGCCATCACATTCCAACATCCCCAATCTTTAAATCCTTTGTATCCATGACAAAAAATTAATATTGGTTTTTGTTTCCCGTTATTATTGAATGAAACATCTAACTGTATTGGCTTTTTATTTTCTCTATGGAGAATACTTGTTTCTTTTATCATATTAAACTTCTTTTTCCGTAAAGTCGATATTGATGTTACATATTTCATGAATCAATTGATGTAATTCTATTAGAAAATCATCAAAGGTTTCTTGAGTAATTACCGTATCTTTTTTTGCTCCACGTCCAGTTTTATCCTTTTTAGAAAATTTTAAAAAACCAGCGCTTAAGTTTTTAAAAGATATAATTCCAGCCTCTAAGGGTTTGGTAAATTGCTTCTGAGATTGAATCATGTATGCATACATTAATATCTGAAACGGCTTGCTATATTTTGTATAATCAGTAGTAATATCCTCCCAATTAACTATTTCAACCTTACTCTGATCTACTTTACCTGTTTTGTAATCAATAATTCTAATGGTTCCGTCTACTTCATCAATTCTATCTACTTTTCCTGCAATAAATATTGGAAACTCTAATCCTGGAACATTAATTTCTGTGCGTAAATCTGATTCTATATGTCGGATAATAACTTCATTACTTTCAGCGATTAACTTTAATTCCTGCTTTAGGAAATTAACAACATAACGTTTAGCGATATTAAAAATAATTAAGTTTTTCCCTTTGGTGATATCACCCTTTTTAAATTCTAATAAAAACTGTTTACTAACTTCTGTATCAATATTTTGTTGCATCAGTTTGATTGCTTCTTTAGTAAGAATTTGATTTTCTAAAGGCTTGTAAAAGTTTTCTAATGTATTATGTACAATGGTCCCTAATGTATTAGCCGCTACAGTTTCTTCTACGGCGTCCTCTTCATAAATTCGCAATACTTTCTGCTGATAAAAATCTATTGGGTTCCTAACATATTGTGTTAATGCCGAAGGGGAGAATCCTTTAGCAGCAATTTCTTTTAAACGCTCCAGAACCTTTTCATCCTTTTGAATCACTTGTAATTCTTGAGTAGTAGATGGGATTTTCGGGGAACTAGTATAGTAATTTATTACATGATTTTCAGATACCAATGATTCTAATTGTAATAGAAACCTGCTTTTTTCTCCGGCGTTCAATCCGTCTGACTCTGTATTATAAATTAAACTAATATTTTCTGCACGTTGTAATAATCGAAAAAAGTGATATGCATACACAGCATCCTTTTCATAATATGTTGGCAGCTTAAATGCTATTTTTAAATCAAATGGAATGAATGAATTATGACTTTTACCAGAAGGCAATATTCCTTCATTTACTGAAGTTAAAATCACTCGTTTAAAATCCAGCACACGAGATTCAAGCATTCCCATAATTTGTAACCCATGAACTGGTTCTCCTTTAAAATCTAACGTATCAGTACTTAAAACTTCTTTATAAATTTGATAAAACTCTTCTAAACTTTTAATCGATTTGTATTTTTCCTGAAGGACACCCAACACATTAAACACTTCGTTGAAACGATATAAGTACTCCAAGTCCAGTTGATTCGTTGAGGGATCATCTACTTGCCGCTTTAATTCTAAAATAACTGCTTTAAAAACATCTATACAGTCAACTGTCGTTTTTTTACTAAGAGATACTATTTGTTTTAAAAAGAAATTATCAGGGAGCAACTCAATTATTTCTTGCTTAGTAATACTAATTATATTGTAATGTTGAATGTGGTAAATTAGTGTATTAACATCTTCACTATTAAGTAATAACCTGGTGTAATTATTATTTAAAAAAGTGAGCAGTTTTTTATAATAGAACCGATCATTCGATTGTTTGTAATACAACTGAAAGATACTATCGAAAAAAGAAACAAGCGGAATATCTTTTAACGACATCCCCATGGTTATATTAATATCCGTTACATTTTTAGGTAATGAATTTAATAAGGGCAACAACAAGCTTTCATCACCTAAAACAACAGCAGTTTCTTTTAACTCCAAAGCTGAAAGTTTACTTAGTAATTCTCCAACTTTTTTTACTTGACCTATATTCTTGGGTAAAGCTATTACATCAATATTTTTCTTAGAAGAAAACTCATTGGATACAATTGAGAAATTGGTGTTATCATAATAATTCCACTCTTTATTGTACTTCCTTAAAAAGTGACTGGCACTATTTGTTTTTGATTCAAAAAATAATTGATCCGTATCAAAAAGTACAGTTGCTCTATCCTGCTGTAATAACTCTTGAAATATTGTTTCTTCAGAGGCATTTAATGCATTAAACCCAAGAAAATAATGATGTGCTTGATTGCTTTGGATATAATGCTCTATATGCTCAGAAGCTTCTCGGTAAACCAACCCTTGATACCCTACTCCGTTTTGTAATAATTCCGATTGTAGCTTATCATAATACTGATAAGAATTTCTCCAAAAATCTAAGTAATTTTTAATAAGTGTTGTTGGCTCTTCACTTGGAGACCAATTCTCAATTTGTTTTATATTGGATAGATTTGAAAAAAAATCTTTTGCATCAATACCGTATCTATCAATTTCATTAAAATCATGCAAGAGTATTTGTCCCCATTTAGAAAACGATTCGAAGGATTCTTTTAACTCATCTGGTATAATTGATGCGTATACATTGTAAAACGTAAAAAGCGTCTCTAAATTACTACTTGTAGTTAATCCTGAAACATCTTCTATAAACTCTTCTATACTGATGATTTTAGGTAGAAAAAAAGTAGTTTGATAGTATTTTGATAATTCTTTTTTTAAAAATACTCCCGCTCTTTTACTTGGTAAAACAAAAACAGATTCACTTATCGCACTACTATCTGCTCCTATTTTCACTAAACACTTGCTTATAAAACTTTGCATATAATAATCAGCTATTTTAAGTAAACACAAGGTATTGATTTTATTCTACTATACATAGAACGGCATAAGCTATTGATAATAATTTCACCTATGGGTATAAAAAAAGTGCCTCGATAACGAGGCACTTTTAAAATATATTTGAGAATTAAATTATTTTGCTAATTTAACCTCTACTCTTCTGTTATTTGCTCTACCAGCTCTAGTTCTGTTAGAGTCAATTGGATTAACTTCACCAAATCCAGTTGCAGTTAACCTGTCAGCTTTGATTCCGTTAGCAATAAACCAGTCTCTTACAGCATTTACTCTGTTTTCAGATAACTTTTGGTTATTTTTTGCAGAACCAGCACTATCAGTATGACCACCTAAGTCAAACTTAGCTGTTGGATATTCTTTAAAGATTGCGTTCATAGCTGTTAAAGCTGAAAATGCTTGTTCTTTAAAAGAAGCTTTACCTGAATCAAATAAGATTGTCTTAGCGTAAGCATTTAATTTAGCAATAACTACTTCAGTAGCTTCTGGACAACCATTGTTAGCTACAGTTCCTGCAACATCAACACATTGATCATCTTTATCTAAAACTGAATCTCCATCAGTATCAGGCCAAGGACATCCGTTATTAGCAGCTGGACCAGCTACTTGAGGACAACCATCTTTAGCGTCAGCAATACCATCAGCATCAGCATCAGGACAACCGTTTAATTCTTTTAAACCAACTACATCAACACATTCGTCTTGAGGATCAGCAACACCGTCACCGTCAGTATCAGCACATCCGTTGAATTCTACAGTTCCAGGAACTTCAGGACAAGCATCTTTTGAATCTTCGATTCCGTCACCGTCAGTATCAGGACATCCTTTGAATTCAGCTAATCCAAATACCTCTGGACAAGCATCATCTTTATCATATATTCCATCTCCATCGATATCAGAACCTCCAAAAGCGAAAGTAATACCTACAGTATTTTGGAAGTAATTTGCATTTTCTAACTCTTCAGCAAAGTTGTTTTTGTAAACAGACTGTACTTTTAAAGCAACATTTCTGTTTAACCAAAAGTTAATTCCAAAACCTCCACCAGCAACTAAACCAGCCTCATCTAATGTAGTACCCATGTCAACCCAGTTGTAACCAGCGTTAGCTCTTGCATACGGATCTAACCAGTTCATACCATTCCATAAAGTATTTAAGTGGTAGTTTACACCTAAGTCTAAACCAAAATACTTCCCATCTATGTCATTAGGACTAATAAATGTCTTAACATCATCAGTATCAAAACTATGATTTCCGTATTGATTTAATTTATTAAATGTACCTGTAAGGTCTAAACTTACACCGCTTCCCATATATTTCGCTACAGTTAACTGAGAAATTGCAGGAGCCATATTCCATTGGTCTTCTATATTAAAAAACTCTGTGAAAATTGTTGCGTCATGCCCAGCATTTCCAACTTGACCATCATTACCAGCAGCTAAAAAGTTAATTGCGTTAGCTCCAACAGTAACAGCCCATGGATTGTCTTCAGTTTGTGCATTAGCGCTAAACCCTAATATCAAGGCGCATGCAACTAATAATTTGCTAAATTGTTTCATATTTAATAAATTTAATTTTAAGTGTTAATCAAAGCAAATGTAATATCTATAAAGTTATTAACAAAAATTTAAGTAATTATTTTTCCTTTTTTAGTTAATAACACATTAATAAATATTCTTTTTAAATAATATTTAACTCACTAGCTACCTTGGTAAATGCTGCTATAGCCTTATCTAAATGCTCTTTTTTATGAGCTGCTGATAACTGCACACGAATCCTTGCTTTATCCTTTGGTACTACCGGGTAAAAGAATCCAATTACATATATCCCCTCTTCTAATAACATATCCGCCATTGTTTGAGACAATTTTGCATCATATAACATTACTGGAACTATGGCTGAATCACCATCAACTATATCTAGTCCAGCTGCTTTCATTCCTTTTTTAAAGTAATTCGTGTTCCACTCTAATTTATCCCTTAAAGTGGTATCCGTATCTAACATTTCAAAAACTTTAATTGATGCACCTACAATTGCTGGTGCTAGAGAATTTGAGAATAAATATGGACGAGAACGTTGGCGTAATATTTCAATAATTTCTTTTTTACCAGTTGTATACCCTCCCATAGCGCCACCTAACGCTTTGCCAAGTGTACCAGTTATAATATCAATTCTATCTAAAACACCTTTTGCCTCTAAAGTTCCACGACCAGTCTCACCTATAAACCCTGCAGAATGACATTCATCAATCATCACCAAAGCATCATACTTATCGGCTAAATCACATATTTTATCTAATGGAGCTACTATACCATCCATTGAGAAAACACCATCAGTAACAATAATTTTAAATCGAGCGCCATTTTCATTTGCCGCAATTAACTGCTTTTCTAAGTCAGCCATATCACTATTTTTATAACGATATCTTGCTGCTTTACACAAACGAACACCATCTATTATAGAAGCATGATTTAATGAATCAGAAATAATAGCATCTTCTTTTCCTAATAACGGCTCAAATACCCCACCATTAGCATCAAAAGCCGCAGCGTATAGTATGGTATCTTCTGTCCCGTAAAAATTAGCGATTTTTTGTTCTAATGTTTTATGAATATCCTGTGTCCCACAAATAAAACGTACTGACGACATTCCAAAACCATGAGTATCCATAGCATCTTTTGCTGCTTGAATTACATCTGGGTGTGATGACAATCCTAAGTAATTGTTTGCACAAAAATTAATTACTTCTTGTCCTGTAGAAATTTTAATCACAGCATCTTGAGCTGATGTTATAATACGTTCTTTTTTATATAATCCGTTATCTTTAATCTCTTGAATTTCTTGAGCTAAGTGCGCTTTAATTTTTCCGTACATGTACTTTACTTTTAAATTGGGTTTTATACTAAACACCTCTTAAAGCTCAAAACCACTATATTAAATCGTTGCTTTTTAACTTATGAGTGTTTTGAAGTTTAATAGGTATCACAAATGTAATTATTTTACAGATATCAACTAACTTCTCTAATTTTTATTTTGTCATCTAAATAGACCAATAATTTCTTATCAACCTCATATCCCATATCTAACAATACTGATGCGTAAGTATTCACTTGTGCTTCATGTTTTAAATCAAAAGAACCCGTTTTATAATCAATTACTGTTGCTGTTTTTTCTTTAAAAACAATTCTATCAGGAATAAGTGTTTTACCATCTTTTGTTAAAATTGCTCTTTCATTAAAAACGATTAAATCATCATTGAAATAAACTGACACTTCTGAATTATTTATTAGATCTGTTAATACTGGTTTTAGCAATTCCTCTTGTTCAGTAGTTATGATACCATTTATAACTAGCTCTTGAAAGACGATATCCACATCCCTTCTATATTTTATTTTTGATAATATTAAATGTATTAAATTTCCTTTTTCAATGGCATCTCCTTGTTCTGAGTTCCATAAAAAACCTGCCTTTGCAAGTATTGCTAAGTTATGGTCTAACCTAGATGAAGAAGTAAACAATAATTCCTTTTCTTCTTTTATTTCAGTTTTAATAGATAATTTTAACATTTCTCCAAACTCATAATCATCAACATCTTCTTGCCATTTTCCTATTTGTTTCAAAAAGCCAATAAAGAACCCTGAGAATAAATTTTCATTCTCATCACCTGTTTTTTTATTGATCGCTTTTTTAGAAATCACATACAATTGCTCTTTTGGTCTTGTAAGCGCAACATATAATAGATTAATATTATCTAACTCTAATTGCGCTCTTCTTTCTTTCCATAAACGCTCACCAATATCTCCATAGGTTTCAATCTCTTTATTGAAATGTAAATACGCTTCTGAAAAACCATTATATTCTTCCTCGTTAATAGGATACCATGTTTTTGAATCTTGCTCCTTATATATATCCAATTCGGCGAATGGGAAAATAATTACAGGGAATTCTAAGCCTTTGGATTTATGAATAGTCATTAAGGTAATGGCATTTGCTCCCTCTGGTGCCACAATACTTAGCTTATCTTTTTTTAGCTCCCAGTATTCTAAAAAACCTTGAACACCTGTTTGTTTTTTTTGACTAAAGGATAACACTTCATCTAAGAAATATTGCACATAAGCATCTGAGCCACTCACTAAATAAAAAGCACGTATTATCTGTTCTACTAACTCATAGAAAGGTAAGGTTTGAACAGTCTCATAATCAAACTGTATTTGGTACGAAATTGCCAATTCCTTGAATATATCAAAAGGAGGTAATTGTAATAGTTTAATATAAAATTCATGTTCACTACTTACAACTTCTAACTTTGCATATAAATAATTCAAAAACTCCATTTTAGAGTTCTTGTTTTCTGGATGCAACAAATAAGTTAAAAATGAAATGATAAACCGAACCTCCTTAGATTTATTTACCAATAATGTTTCTGAAGAAATAATAGATATCCCTTTTTCAGTTAAAAAATCAGCAATTGCAATACCGTCTTTCTTTTTTCTGGTAACAATACAAATATCAGCCTTCACAAAACCTTGTTCTAATACATTTTCTATTGTTTCTAAAACTTTTTCTTGATACAAAACAATAGCATCTTCTTCTAAAACATTTTCTACAAAAGACACTTTTACAAAACCTCCTTTTTTGTTATTCTGTTTTTGATTATTTCCTATTCTATATAGTTCTTGATGTGTTTCATTCTGAAATTTATGTGATAAAAAACTAAAAAAGTTATTATTGAACTCGACTACCTCGCTATAACTCCTATAATTTGTATCCAAGTTCTCTATGCTTTTTTCGATATAAAAGGGGTTTTCATCCTCATATAAATCTATAAACTGCTCTGGTTTACCTCCTCTCCAACGATAAATAGCCTGTTTAGCATCGCCAACAATCAACAATGAATGTTGCTCGTTTGGTTTAGGCTCGGTCAATAATGCATTTTCAGTTAACGGAATTAAATTCTGCCATTGCATTTGAGAAGTATCTTGAAACTCATCAATAAAATAATTCTGATAACGCTCCCCAATACGCTCGTATATAAAAGGAGTTGGCTGACCTTTTATTTCATTTGAAATTATTTTGTTAAACTCTGATATCAATAAAATGTTTTGTTCTTCCTTTATACTTTGCAGTTCTTTATTTACCACATTTAATACTGATAAAGGCACAATACTTTTAAGGAAGTTTTTCAAAAATGAAACTTCACTAAATAACGTTTTGGTCTCTAGAAACACTGAGCTAATATCTGATTGCATTTCGTCAATCGAATCTGCTACCGCTCCTGAAACTCGTTTCGGATATAAAGTTTCTCCATTTAATAATTTGGCTTGCCAGACCAATCCATATTTGATTGAAAATTCCTCCTTTGCCAGTTTCGAGAAATAACCAAAAACTGATTTTATATCGTTTTCTGAAATACACTTGCTTTCAAAGTTATTTAATATTCCTTTTGATTGACTAACTATTTCATTTTTCGCATGGGTTAACTTCTTTTCAAGTGTTTCTTTTAACTTATCAAAATCTTCTAAAGATTTATCTTTTAATTTTGAAACATGCTCTACTTCATTCTCGTTCAACAATAATCGTGAAACCCTATATAAATCTAGAGCTATATCCCAACTTTTATCATCGTCAGCTTTATGTAACGCAAAGTCGATTAATAGTTTCGTTAGCCTTTTATCTTCCCCTACTTTCATTAATACATTTGCAATCGCTTCCTGTAAAACATCTTCTGTATCTAATGCAACTTCAAAATTTTGAGGCAATTTTAAATCATATGCAAAAGTCCTGATAATTCTATGGGTAAACGTATCAATGGTTACAATATCAAAAGCGGCGTAATTATTTAAAATAGCGTCTTGAATTCTAATTGCTTTTTTATGCAACTGCATTGTATCCAATTCTAACTCATTCGCAATAACTGAAAACATTTGATGCTGATCCATTAAGTTTTCGGGAACAGTTAACAATAATATTTCTGGATCGGCAAACGCTTTAAGATTTTCAAGAATACGTCCTTTCATTTCAGCTACTGCTTTATTTGTAAAGGTAACCGCTAAAATATTCTTGTATTTATCAATTTTATGAGATAAAAAAAGCGTTTTTAAATATTCCTTGACTAAGGTAAATGTTTTCCCTGAACCTGCTGAAGCATTATAAACTGTAAAAGAATTTGTATTCATTAAACTCGCTTTTTAAGCACTACAATATACAAACTAAATGATGTAAGTAGTACTGAACTACCTTAACAAATTACAAAATTTTCAAAACAATAGAACCCCGTACGACACTAGCAACATAGAGGGGCATAAACCCCACTGGTGGGATTAATTATTTGATTTGATAATAACTTCCTTTTAGTTTTTGTAAATTTGGATTGAATTTGTTTAAAACAACTAATTAAAAAAACATATTATGGCTTTTGAATTACCAAAATTAGGATACGCATATGATGCATTAGAACCAAATATTGATGCTAGAACAATGGAAATTCACCATTCAAAGCACCATAACGCATATACCTCAAAATTAAACGCAGCAGTTGAAGGAACTGATTTGGAAGAAAAATCTATTGAAGATATTCTTGCCAATTTAGACATGAATAATGGTGCTGTACGTAACAACGGAGGTGGATTTTACAACCACTCTTTATTCTGGACAGTAATGAACCCAGAAGGAAAAGGATATTTATCTGGCGATTTAAAAGATGCTATCATTGCTGAATTTGGTTCTGTAGATGCTTTTAAAGAAGCTTTCTCAAAAGCAGCAGCTACTCAATTCGGATCTGGATGGGCATGGTTATGTGTACATAAAGGAGGAAAGGTAAGTGTTTGCTCAACACCAAACCAAGACAACCCGTTAATGCCAGGTGTAACTTGTGGAGGGACTCCAATTTTAGGATTAGATGTTTGGGAGCACGCATATTACTTAAACTACCAAAACAGACGTCCTGACTACATTAACGCATTCTTTAATGTGATTAACTGGAATGAAGTCGAAAGACGCTACGCAGAAAGTAAATAAGGGCTACTAAAACTTATTTCATAAAAAAGGGATGCAATTAATTGCATCCCTTTTTTATATTGAATTTATTCAAATAAAAAAGGCAAGAATTAACTTGCCTTTTTTGCCCCAAATCTACCATGAACTTAACCTACTTATGTTATGGTGACACTAATATATAAACTTATGTTAACCCATCACAATAATTCAGTCAGACTACTATAATACTCGTTAAAGTGTAATATTTCGATGTGAAACAATGATATTTGTGGTAAAATCATTTTTACTGCCCTTCTTCCGGTTTAGTGAGCTAAAGTTTATTTCAAATAAAAAAGGCAAGAATTAACTTGCCTTTTTTGCCCCAAATCTACCATGAACTTAACCTACTTATGTTATGGTAGTACCAATATATAAACTTATGTTTAGATATTGAAATATATTAGCCGAACTACAATTATACTTGTTAAAGTGTTCTTTTATAGACTCTTAATAAGCTCTTTCTTTATTCCCTTCAAAGAAATTAATAAAGGCTCTATTCACTACTCTGTGTCCTCCTGGAGTAGGATAATCTCCTGTAAAATACCAATCGCCAAGATGCTTAGGACAGGCTTTGTGTAAGTTCTCTACTGTTTGATAAATAATTTCCACTTCAGCGTTTAATCCTTCTGAACTTAATAGTTTTGCTATTTTCTTTGAAATTTCATCATCGGTATACAATCCGTATAAATCTTTTACAAAATTTTGGACCTCAGTATCTGGCAACCCTACTTGAGCAATACACTTATCATATGTTTCTTTAATTAAATGATATTTATTGTCATCTTTCAACAATGCTAACATTGCTCTAAAAGCAACCAAGCCTTCTAAGTTAGCCATGTCAATTCCGTAACAATCAGGATAACGGATTTGTGGGGCAGAAGAAACAACAACTATCTTTTTAGGATTCAAACGATCCATCATAGTTAAAATACTCTTTTGTAATGTTGTTCCACGAACAATAGAATCATCTATGATTACTAAATTATCCGTTGGTCTAACAGAACCATAAGTAATGTCATATATATGTGCTACCAAATCATCCCTACTATCATCGTCCGTAATAAAAGTTCTTAGCTTTGCATCTTTTATCGCGATTTTTTCAGTTCGCAATCTTTTCCCTATAATTTCTTTTATCTTTTCTGGAGTTTGATTTTCTTTTTGAAGTAATAATCGTTCTTTCTGTTCATTTAAAAACAACTCCCCTTCTTTAACCATTCCGTAATAAGAAACTTCTGCAGTATTAGGGATGAATGAAAACACTGAGTTTTCAATATCATTCCCAATAGACTTCATTATCTGTGGAAACAACAATCTTCCTAATTTCTTACGTTCTTTATAAATTTCTTGATCACTACCACGTGAGAAATAAATACGTTCAAAAGAACAAGCCTTCTTTTCTAATGGGGCTAATATTTGCTGAATTTTTGTTTCACCACTTTTCTTAACAATAATGGCCTTTCCTGGTTCAAGTTCTACAACATCTTCAAAAGCAACATTAAAAACCGTTTGAATAACCGGACGTTCTGAAGCCACAACAACAACTTCATCATTTTCATAATAATATGCTGGACGTATTCCTGCTGGATCACGCAATACAAAAGCATCCCCATGACCTAACATTCCTACCATCGCATAACCACCATCCCATTTTTTAGCCGATTTTCTTAAAATCTTTGCAATATTTAATCGATCCGCAATAACTGAAGACGCCTCTATCTTAGACAAGCCTTCCTTTTTTGCTTCTTTATATAATTTCTCTACTTGTTTATCTAAAAAGTGACCTATTTTTTCCATTACAGTAACCGTATCCGCTTCTGCTTTTGGATGTTGACCAATGTTTACTAAATCCTGAAATAACTGACTAACATTAGTCATGTTAAAATTTCCTGCAACAAGTAAGTTTCTGTGCATCCAGCTGTTTTGCCTTAAAAAAGGATGAACACTTTCTACACTATTTACACCAAAAGTACCATAACGCACATGTCCTAAAAGCACTTCACCAATGTAAGGTACTTCTGCCTTTAATCTTTTAACATCATCATTTAGTGATGGGTCAGCTTTTAATGCTGAATTAATTCTGTCGTTAATTTGAGCAAAAACATCTTGGATAGGCAATTGTTTGTTAGAACGCACACGACTTATATAGCGTTGCCCAGGTTCCATATCCAACTTAATACTTGCAAAACCAGCACCGTCTTGACCTCGGTTGTGCTGTTTTTCCATCATCAAGTACATTTTATTTACACCATAAAATGCTGTTCCGTATTTTTCTTTGTAATACTCTAATGGTTTTTTTAATCTAATTAATGCAATACCACATTCGTGTTTTAAAGCGTCGCTCATTGTTGTTGTGTTGTTGTACTTAAGTACGGATTATTGTGTTGTTATAGTCGATGTTTTTAGCGCATACATACAACGTATAATACTATTATTTTAAATATCTAACCCTTATCAAGGGATTAAAAAACGCGCTGAAATTCAGCGCGTTTGTATCTTATAATTCTATATCAAATTGTGTCAGCTCTTTAAATTGCTTTAGACGACTGGACACTTCATCTTTCGACAAGGATTCCATTCGTTCTGTTCCAAACTTCTCTACACAGAAAGAAGCCAAATTAGATCCATGGATAATTGCATTTTTCATGTTTTCAAATGAAATATTTCCTGTGCTAGCGATATATCCTGTAAACCCTCCAGCAAAAGTATCTCCTGCTCCTGTAGGATCAAAAACTTCTTCTAAAGGTAATGCTGGTGCAAAAAAGACGTTGTCTTCATGAAACAATAACGCTCCGTGCTCCCCTTTTTTAATCACTACATACTTTGGCCCCATAGCTGCAATTACCCTTGCTGCCTTAACTAAAGAATACTCTCCTGATAACTGACGTGCTTCTTCATCATTAATTGTAATCACATCTACTTTAGCAATTACTTGTTTTAACTCAGCTAATGCACAATCCATCCAAAAATTCATAGTATCTAATACTACTAATTTTGGCTTTTTTGTCATTTGCTCTAGCACTCCTAATTGCACTAAAGGATGTAAATTTCCTAACATTACAACATCTGCATCTTTATATGCTTCTGGAACAACCGGACTAAAATTTTCTAGTACATTTAATTGTGTGTCTAAGGTGTCACGAGAATTCATATCATTATGATATTTCCCTGACCAGAAAAAAGTTTTCCCACCCTTAACAGTTTCTAATCCCGTTAAGTCAATATTTCTATCAGAAAGCATATCCAAATATTCTTGTGGAAAATCATCTCCAATAACAGAAACAATTGCGCTATCAACATTATTAAAATTAGAAGCAGAGAGCCCTATATAAGTAGCCGCACCACCTAAAATTTTATCTGTTTTTCCGAAAGGGGTTTCAATTGCATCAAAAGCAACCGTACCTACAATTAAAAGTTTGTTCATCAAATGCCTATTAAATTTCTGCAAAATTACGGAAATTTATTTTCTATAACACAATACTATAAAATGAAAAGTAGCCAACTGTTATAAATTAGTTGTCTAACTGTTCTTTTAAACGCTTAAATGTATTAAAAGGGGCCTTTACTAACATTAAGTTTACAATAAATATCGGCAACGAACCTCCCGGGTCACCATACATTTGCTGCGTAACTTTTATTCCTAATTTAGTTTTCTCTAATAACCAAAACCCTGAAAAATTAACTACTCTTATTACTCCAGTTTTCTCTAGCAATTTTTCAGGAGTAGATATAATACTTATTTTAGTCAATGAGCTACTTATCTCATCAATCTTTAACGTCGAAATATGATCTCTGTTCTTAGCCGGCCAAGGCAAATCATTATACATATATATAAGATATTCATTATCTGATATTTTCTCTAACAAATTACTTTTGGTCGTTTTGTAATTCCAGTCTTTTAAGTGCTCGCCATCTATAATTTTACTCACTATCGATTTTAGAGAAGTTTTTATTAATGTTGTAGCTTTATACTCTTTAATAGAAGAAACACTTACTCTCCGTGTAAACACTTGAATACCTAAAGCATCTTTTTCTAACTCCCATTCAGATTGAGAATAACTAGAAAAAAAGCAACTAACCAATAGTATTAAAAAATAAAATTCCGTTGTTTTTATTTTCATAATTGAGAATTAAACTACACTTAAAAAAACACTAGTAATTAAAGCAACTTTTGATTGTCCGTTTTTACGTATTCCACATCAACAAGTAATCCGGTTTTTTTTGAAGATTCAACAGCTAAATAATCACATCTATCATTTTGTTTATGGTTATTATGCCCTTTAATCCATTGAAAACTTACATTTTGTTTTCTATAAATTTTCAAAAAACGCTTCCATAAATCTGGGTTCTTTTTACCTTTATACCCTTTTTTTTCCCATCCAAAAACCCATTTTTTATCAACGGAATCAACTACATACTTAGAATCAGTAAACACTTTAACTGCTGTGTTTTCATTTTTCAACTGCTCAAGCGCTACTATCACAGCCAATAACTCCATTCTGTTATTCGTGGTTTTTTCATAACCTTGAGAAAGCTCTTTTCTATATGGTTTACCCACCCATTCCATCACTACACCATATCCTCCAGGACCTGGATTACCTCGAGAAGAACCATCAGTATATATGTGTACAGTATTATTCATTTTTTTAGTTTTAAGCTATTTCACAGAAGCACACAAAGCACCACAAAAATTCGAAACCTTTATTTTAATTCGACTTCAATTACAGTTTCAGTTTAGCAATTGTTCAATTACAAGCGGAAAATGTTTTTGTTCTAAAAGATGAATCTTTGCTGCTACATCTTCAAAAGTATCAATACTATCTACCTTAGTATTTGCTTGAAAAATGATATTGCCCTCATCATAATGCTCATTTACATAATGAATGGTTATACCTGATTCTTTATCATTATTAGCAACTACAGCTTTATGAACATTAGCCCCATACATCCCTTTCCCTCCATATTTAGGCAATAACGCGGGATGAACATTAATGATTTTATTAGGAAAAGCTGAAATTATATCTTCTGGAAATTTTAATAAAAAACCAGAAGATATAATT